>AP018697.1:634260-951390 GCA_004001285.1 Arthrobacter sp. MN05-02 | reverse complement strand
CTCGGCCACAGCGCGGTGGACGGACTGACCGCCGCGTCGGACCTCCTCGACGCCCTGCTCGAGAACGGCGGGATCGGCCGCAGGTCCCTCCTCGGTGCGGGCATCGGCATCCCGGGCCCCATCGACCGCAGGACGGGCACGGTGGTGCAGGGCGCCATCCTGCCCGAGTGGGTGGGGATCAACATCCACGAGACGTTCAGCGAGCGGCTGCAGGTCCCCGTCTTCATCGACAACGACGCGAACCTCGGCGCTCTCGCACAGGTCACCTGGGGTCCGCACAGCGCCGTCGAGAACCTGATGTTCATGAAGGTCGGATCGGGCATCGGCTCCGGTCTGGTCCTCAACGGATCCCTGTACTACGGCAACGTCGGCGTCACGGGGGAACTGGGCCACACCACCATCAACGAGCACGGCGTCATCTGCCGCTGCGGCAACCGCGGCTGCCTCGAGACGGTCGCCTCCACCTCGACGATGATCGAACTGCTCGGCCGGGGCAGCAACGAGACCGTCGACACGCAGCGCATCATCGACTGGGCACTCGCCGGCGACACGGCGGCGCTGCGGGTGATCGACGACGCCGGCGTCGCCATCGGTCGGGCACTGGCCCACACGGCCAACCTCATCAACCCGGAGACGATCGTCATCGGCGGCCCGCTGACCAGTCTCGGCGACATCCTGCTCGAGCCGGTCCGCCGCGGGCTGGCGCGCCATGCCGTGCCGATCGTCGGCGAGACCACGAGTGTCTGCATGTCCTCCCTGGGTGACCGCGCCGAGGCACTCGGTGCCGCAGCCGTCGTCCTGGCCCAGCCGGGGTTCTCCCCCGCCCTGGCGAGTTCTGCCTAAAGTTTTCCTCTGTTTTCCCGGAGGTTGCGTTCAACAGTTGACGACAATGCCTTCGACCGTGTTCAATTCTTTCGGGCCGAGGTTGGGCCTGCACCAAGACAACGCCGTCACTGCGGGAGGCTCCATGAATAACCACACCATCCTTGAGATGCGTTCCATCACCAAGGAGTTCCCGGGAGTCAAGGCCCTCTCCGACGTGTCGCTGGAGGTCCGCGCAGGCGAGATCCACGCCATCTGCGGCGAGAACGGTGCCGGCAAGTCCACGCTCATGAAGGTCCTCTCGGGGCTCTACCCCTACGGCGACTACTCGGGCGACATCGTCTTCCAGGGCGAGGAGGTCCAGTTCAGGGACATCCGCTCCAGCGAGGCCGCGGGCATCGTCATCATCCACCAGGAGCTGGCCCTGATCCCCGAGCTCTCGATCGCCGAGAACATCTTCCTCGGCAACGAGCCCACCCGCTTCGGCGTGATCGACTGGGACTACGTCAACCGGACCACGCTGGAGCTCATGGCCCGCGTGGGCCTGAGCGAGGAACCCACCACCAAGGTCAAGGACATCGGCGTCGGCAAGCAGCAGCTGGTCGAGATCGCCAAGGCCCTGAACAAGTCCGTGAAGCTCCTCATCCTCGACGAGCCCACCGCGGCCCTGAACGAGTCCGACTCCCAGCACCTCCTCGACCTGATGGCGGGACTGCGCTCCAAGGGCATCTCGTGCATCATGATCTCCCACAAGCTCAACGAGATCGAGCAGATCGCCGATTCGATCACCATCATCCGTGACGGCAAGTCGATCGAGACGCTGCACGTCAAGGATGACGGCGTCGACGAGGACCGCATCATCCGCGGCATGGTGGGCCGGTCACTCGAATCCCGCTTCCCGGACCACACCCCGAAGATCGGTGAGACCTTCTTCGAGGTCCGCAACTGGACCGTCGGCCATCCCTCGGTGGCCGATCGCCTGGTCTGCAAGAACTCCAGCTTCCATGTCCGCCGCGGCGAGATCGTCGGGTTCGCGGGTCTCATGGGCGCGGGACGCACGGAGCTCGCCCGCTCCGTCTTCGGGCGCTCCTACGGCAACTTCAAGTCCGGGCAGATCCTCATCAACGGCAGGGAGGTCACGCTGCGCTCTGTCCCTCAGGCGATCGACGCCGGGCTCGCCTATGTGACCGAGGACCGCAAGTCCCTCGGGCTGAACCTGCTCGACGACATCAAGACCACCACCGTGTCCGCCGACCTGAAGAAGATCACCAACGGCCTCGTCGTCGACAAGGACGAGGAGTTCCGCGTCGCCGAGGAGTACCGGAAGTCGCTGCGCACCAAGACGCCGAGCGTCAACGAGGGCGTCGCCAAGCTCTCGGGCGGCAACCAGCAGAAGGTGGTCCTCGCAAAGTGGATGTTCACCGACCCCGAGCTGCTCATCCTCGACGAACCCACCCGCGGTATCGACGTCGGGGCGAAGTACGAGATCTACGGCATCATCCAGAAACTCGCGGACCAGGGCAAGGGCGTGATCGTCATCTCCTCGGAGCTGCCCGAACTGCTCGGCCTCTCTGACCGGATCTACACCATCTTCGAAGGCGCGATCACGGGAGAAGTGACCCGCGAGGACGCGAACCAGGAATCCCTGATGAAACTCATGACCGCCAGCAGGAAATCTGCCTGACCGAAGCTCCCTAGGAAAAACACCATGAACTCCCTCAAACAAATCTTCGGCGGGAACACCCGCCAGTTCGGGATGATCTTCGCCCTGGTCGCGCTTGTCGTGTTCTTCCAGTGGCGCACGGGCGGCAAGACGCTCACGTCCGTGAACATGATGAACCTCTTCAACGGCAACTCCTACATCCTGATCCTGGCGATCGGCATGGTCCTGGTGATCATCGCCGGGCACATCGACCTCTCGGTCGGTTCCGTCGCGGCATTCGTCGGCATCGTCGTCGCGATCGCGATGCGCGACTGGGGCATCCCCTGGTACCTCGGCGTGCTCCTGGGCCTCGTCCTCGGCGCGGTGATCGGGATCTGGCAGGGATTCTGGGTCGCCTACGTGGGCATCCCGGCGTTCATCGTCACGCTCGCCGGCATGCTGCTGTTCCGAGGCGCCAACCAGTCGGTCGGCAACTCCCTCACCGTCCCGGTGCCCGAGGGCTTCCGCTACCTCGGCGCGGGCTACCTCCCGGAGGTGGGCCCCACCACCGGCTACAACAACCTGACCCTGCTGATCGGCTTCGCCCTCGTGGCGTTCGTGATCTACAGCGAGTTCCGCGGCCGCCGCAAGCTCGAGAGGATCAAGGCCGAGGTCCCACCCCTGTGGGTCCCCGTCACCAAGGTCGTCCTGCTGTCGGCCGTCATCCTCTACGCGACGTACCTGTTCGCGACCGGCCGCCCCGGCACGTCCTTCCCCGTCCCCGGCCTGATCCTCGGCGTCCTCGTGATCATCTACGCGTTCATCTCGAACAAGACGATCCTCGGACGCCACGTCTACGCCGTCGGCGGCAACCGCCACGCGGCCGAACTCTCCGGTGTGCAGAGCAAGCGCGTGAACTTCATGGTCATGATGAACATGTCCATCCTCGCCGCCCTCGCCGGCATGATCTTCGTCGGCCGCTCCACGGCGTCCGGCCCGTCCGACGGCGTCGGCTGGGAACTCGACGCCATCGCGGCCGTGTTCATCGGCGGCGCCGCCGTCACCGGTGGCGTCGGGACCGTGGTCGGATCCATTATCGGCGGCCTCGTCATGGCCGTCCTCAACAACGGACTCCAGCTGCTCGGCGCAGGCGCCGACGACACCCAGATCATCAAGGGCATCGTCCTCCTCGTCGCCGTCGCCTTCGACGTCTACAACAAGAGCCAGGGCAAGCCGTCCATCATCGGCCTGCTCACCAGGAACTTCGGCGGAGGTGGCGGCGGCGCGAAGGCCGGCACCCCCGATCCCCGGCCTGCTCCCACGGAACAGGCCGTCGGAACGAAGGAAGTCATCTCCCACGACGTCTAGGAACCGGATGGAACCGGCTTCCCGGGCGACAACGCTCCACCCGTCCACCCAGCAAGAGCAAGAGAAAGAGAATGGAAATGCGTAAATTCGCAAAGTCCGTCGCGGCCATCGCTGCGATATCAGCACTGGCGCTGACAGGATGCGGCCGCGAAGAGGCGGCCCCCGCGACCGAGGGCGGCGAATCTGCAGCCTCCGGTTTCGAGGCGGGGTCGGCCATCGGCGTCGCACTCCCGCAGAAGACGTCGGAGAACTGGGTCCTCGCGGAGCAGCTCTTCAACGACGGCCTGACCGAGGCCGGCTACGAGCCGGACGTACAGTTCGCGAACGGCGGCGTCGCCGAGCAGCAGAACCAGATCAGCTCCATGATCACCAACGGCGTGAAGGTCCTCGTCGTCGGCGCCATCGACGGCGCCCAGCTGGGCACCCAGCTCGCCCAGGCGAAGGAGGCCGGCATCACGGTCATCGCCTACGACCGCCTGCTCCTGAACACCGACGCCGTGGACTACTACGTGGCCTACGACAACTTCAAGGTCGGCGAGCTGCAGGGCCAGGCCCTCCTCGACGGCATGAAGGCCGCCAAGCCCGAGGGCCCCTACAACGTCGAGCTGTTCGCCGGATCGCCCGACGACGCCAACGCGAAGGTCTTCTTCGACGGCGCCATGAGCATCCTCCAGCCCGAGATCGACAACGGCAACCTCGTCGTCGTCTCGGGTCAGGAGACCTTCGAGCAGGCCGTGACCCAGGGCTGGAAGGCCGAGAACGCCCAGAAGCGCATGGACACGCTGCTCTCGGGCAGCTACGGCACCGAGGAGCTCGACGGCGTCCTCTCCCCCAACGACACGCTGGCCCGCGCCATCCTGACCTCGGTCGAGGGTGCAGGCAAGACCCTTCCCGTCGTGACCGGCCAGGACTCCGAGGTCGAGTCCGTGAAGTCCATCATGGAGGGCAAGCAGTACTCCACGATCAACAAGGACACCCGTGCCCTCGTCGAGCACGCCATCGAGATGGTGAACGGCCTGCAGGCCGGCGAGGAACTCGAGATCAATGATCCCGACTCCTACGAGAACGGCGTGAAGACCGTTCCCGCCTACCTCCTCGAGCCGCAGATCGTCACCAAGGACAACGCGGCGGAGGCGTACGCCGACGATCCCACGCTCTCGGCACTGACCAAGTAGCATCCGTCCGGATCCGTCCGGCAGCAGCACCCGAAGCGCCCCGGCCCAGGCCGGGGCGCTTCGTCCGTCTATCCACCCTGCCCGACTCCTGCATCGCCCCGGTGCCCGTCCCGGGGTCGGCGACCGTCCGCGTCGCGACCGCACGTCCACCGGCCCTGCCGGGAGCCCTGTCACAGGTGGCGTTCCGGGGCGATGGACGCGGGACCGCCCCAGCGGCAAGGATAGGTCCATGAACCTCCAGAACCGCATCGCCGTTCCCCCCTGCGCCGAAGCAGGCGCCCCCAGTCCGATCGACGCCACCGGCCGTCCCCTCAGGTGGGGTGTCGTCGCCACGGGCGGCATCGCCGGGAAGGTCACCCAGGACATCGCACTGCTCGAGGACGCCGTGCTGCACGCCGTCAGTTCCCGCAGCGCGGACAGTGCCGCGGCCTTCGCCGAACGCTTCGGGTTCGCCACCAGCTTCGGGGACGACGGCGGAGTGACGGGCTACCAGCGGCTCATGGACGATCCCGAGGTGGAGGTCGTCTACATCACGACGCCGCACGCCCAGCACTACGACGTCGCGAAGGCCGCACTGGCCGCCGGCAAGCACGTGCTGTGCGAGAAGCCGTTCACCATCAATGCGGCGGAGGCGGAGGAACTGGCGGGGCTGGCGGCCGAGCGCGGGCTCTTCCTCATGGAGGCGGTCTGGACGCGCTTCCTGCCGAGCATCAACCGTGCGTGGGAGATCATCGGCTCGGGCGAGCTGGGAGAGATCCGATGGGTGCAGGGAGACCTCGGGTTCCCCGCTCCGGAGGATCCCGGCAGCCGCCTCTGGGACCCGAAGGCCGGGGGCGGGGCACTGATGGACCTCACGGTCTACCCGCTCACCTGGGCCCTGGGATCGCTCGGCTTCCCGGACTCCGTCGCCGCCCTCGGAACACTGAACAGCGACGGCGTCGACGTGCAGAACGCCGTCACCCTGAGCTACGCGAACGGGGCGTACGCCCAGCTGTCGTCGTCACTCGTCGCCTCCTGCCCGGGCCAGGCGACGGTCGCCGGGTCGAAGGGCTGGTTGAAGACCGGTGGCGGCAATCTCCACAACCCGAAGGAACTGACCGTCCGGATCGGTCAGGAGGAGCCGAGGGTGGAGCACTTCGAGCAGGTCGGTGCCGGATACACCTACGAACTGCGCGAGGTCACGCGCTGCATCCAGCAGGGCCTGACCGAGAGCCCCACGATGCCCGTCGGTGACACCGTACGGACCATGCGCCTGCTCGACGGCGTCCGCGCCCAGATCGGGCTGCGCTACGCGAACGACGCCGTCTGACGTTCTCCCGTCGTCCCCGGCTGTCCGACGGCACAGGACGGGCCCCCGCGGTCGCTACCGCAGGGGCCCGTCCTGTGCCGTATACCGGTACGTCGCCTACCGGGCGAGGATCGCGAGGACCTCCGACAGCTTGGCGGAGGGACGCATCACCCGGGTGACCTTCGAGACGTCGGGGTGGAAGTAGCCGCCGATGTCGGCGGGCGAGCCCTGCACGGCGAGCAGCTCGGACACGATGGTGTCCTCGTTGCCCGTCAGCGCCTCCGCGACGCGGGAGAAGCTCTCGGCGAGTTCGGCGTCCTGCTCCTGCCGGGCCAGCTCCTCGGCCCAGTAGCGGGCGAGGAAGTAGTGGCTGCCGCGGTTGTCGATCTCGCCGACGCGGCGGCTGGGCGACTTGTTCTCGAGCAGGAACGTACCGGTGGCGCGGTCCAGCGTGTCGGCGAGGATCTGCGCGCGGGCGTTGCCCGTCGACGTCGCCAGGTGCTCGAAGCTGACCGCGAGGGCGAGGAACTCACCCAGGCTGTCCCACCGGAGGTGGTTCTCCTTCACGAGCTGCTGCACGTGCTTCGGGGCGGACCCGCCGGCGCCGGTCTCGAAGAGTCCGCCGCCGTTCATCAGCGGGACCACGGAGAGCATCTTGGCGCTCGTGCCGAGCTCGAGGATGGGGAACAGGTCCGTCAGGTAGTCGCGCAGCACGTTGCCGGTCACCGAGATGGTGTCCTCGCCCCTGCGGATGCGCTCGAGCGTGAAGGCCGTCGCGTCGACGGGGGACATGATCTGCAGCTCGACGTCGTCCGTGTCGTGCTCCGCCAGGTAGGCCTGGACCTTGGCGATCAGGTTGGCATCGTGGGCCCGGCTCTCGTCGAGCCAGAACACTGCGGGCGTCGCCGAGGCACGGGCTCGCGTGACGGCGAGCTTCACCCAGTCGAGGATGGCGGCGTCCTTGGTCTGGCAGGCGCGCCAGATGTCGCCCGGGGCGACGTCGTGCTCGATCAGCACGGTTCCCTCGGCGTCGACGACCTGGACCGTGCCGGCTGCCGGGATCTCGAAGGTCTTGTCGTGGCTGCCGTACTCCTCGGCCGCCTGGGCCATGAGGCCGACGTTCGGGACGGTGCCCATGGTGGTCGGGTCGAAGGCGCCGTGAGCGCGGCAGTCGTCCACGACCACCTGGTAGATGCCGGCGTAGCTGCTGTCGGGAATGACGGCCAGCGTGTCGGCTTCCTTGCCGTCCGGTCCCCACATGTGGCCCGACGAGCGGATCATCGCCGGCATGGAGGCGTCGACGATGACGTCGCTCGGCACGTGCAGGTTCGTGATGCCCCTGTCGGAATCGACCATGGCGATCGCGGGGCCCTCCTCCATGCCCTGCGCGATGGCCTGCCGGACTCCGTCGCGCACGTCCTCGGGAAGCTTGTCCAGTCCTCCGAGGATGGATGCGAGGCCGTTGTTCGGGCTCAGGCCGGCAGCGGAGAGCTGCTCGCCGTACGTCTCGAAGAGTCCGGGCAGGAAGGCACGGACCACGTGGCCGAAGATGATGGGGTCGGAGACCTTCATCATGGTGGCCTTGAGGTGGGCCGAGAACAGCACGCCCTCCTCCTTGGCGCGTGCGACCTGCTCCCTGAGGAAGCTGTTGAGCGCGTCGGCCCGCATCACCGTTCCGTCGACGACCTCACCGGCGAGGACCGGGAACGAATCCTTGAGGACCGTCACGGAACCGTCGGCAGCCACGTGCTGGATCGAGATCGTGCCGTCGGCGGGGATCACGACGGACTGCTCGTTGGAGCGGAAGTCGTCGCCCGTCATGTGCGCGACGTTCGTCCGGGACTCCGGCGTCCAGGCACCCATGCTGTGCGGGTTCTGGCGTGCGTAGTTCTTGACCGACGCGGGAGCCCGGCGGTCCGAGTTCCCCTCGCGGAGGACGGGGTTCACGGCGCTGCCCTTGACCTTGTCGTACCGCGCGCGGACCTCCTTCTCCTCGTCCGTCGAGGGGTGGTCGGGATAGTCCGGCAGCGCGTAGCCCTGTCCCTGGAGCTCGGCGATGGCCGCCTTGAGCTGCGGGATGGAGGCGCTGATGTTGGGCAGCTTGATGATGTTGGCTTCCGGCGTCTTCGCCAGTGCGCCGAGTTCCGCGAGCGCGTCCGCCTGTCGCTGGTCTTCGGTGAGGTGATCGCCGAACAGGGCGATGATGCGTCCCGAGAGCGAGATGTCGCGGGTCTCCACCTCGACGCCCGCCGTGGAGGCGAACGCCTCGATGATCGGCAGGAACGAGTAGGTGGCCAGCATCGGCGCTTCGTCGGTGTGGGTGTAGATGATCTTGGCCATGGGTGGCGTCTCCCTGGTGCTCTTGCGTTGTGCGGTCGGTTGGGGCTTGCCCATCGGCTCTAACTTACCGAGGTCCTCGAGGCATCGCCTAACGGCGGAGCCGATGGAACGACGGCGTCGACGGGTGTATCCCGCAGCCCGCCGGTGGCAGGAACCGCCCGGCGCGCCTGCGGTGAGGTCAGTGGAAGAAGTGGCGCGCGCCGGTCAGGTACAGCGTCACGCCGGCCGCGTCCGCCGCGTCGATGACCTCCTGGTCGCGTACCGAGCCGCCCGGCTGGACGACGGCGCGGACACCGGCGTCGAGCAGGATCTGCAGTCCGTCCGCGAAGGGGAAGAACGCGTCGGACGCCGCGACCGCGCCGCGGGCACGTTCGGTGTCCGCGAGCGAGTTGGCGCGCTCGACGGCGAGCCTGCAGGAGTCGACGCGGTTGACCTGCCCCATGCCGACACCCACGGACGCGCCGTCCTTCGCCAGCAGGATGGCGTTGGACTTCGCGGCGCGGCAGGCCTTCCAGGCGAAGCCGAGGTCGGCGAGCGTGGCGTCGTCGGCGGCCTCGCCGGGGGCCAGCGTCCAGCCGGAGGGGTCGTCGCCGTCGGCGTCGAGCGTGTCGGCGACCTGCAGGAGCACCCCTCCGGAGACCTGGCGGAATTCCACGGGGTTCCGGCCGTAGCCCTCGGGCAGGGTCAGGAGCCGGATGTTCTTCTTCTGCGAGAGGATCTCCACGGCCTCGGCGGAGAACGACGGCGCGATCACGACCTCCGTGAAGATGTCCTTCACCGTGGCGGCCATGCCGGCGCTGACCTCGCGGTTCGCGGCGATGACCCCGCCGAACGCAGACACCGGGTCGCAGGCGTGGGCCTTGGCGTGGGCGTCGGCGATGGGATCCTCGGCATTGGCCGAGCCGACCGCCACACCGCACGGGTTGGCGTGCTTGATGATCGCGACGGCGGGCTCCTCGAAGTCGAAGGCCGCCCGCAGGGCGGCGTCGGCGTCGACGAAGTTGTTGTAGCTCATGGCCTTGCCGTGGAGCTGGTCGGCCTGGGCGATGCCCGGCGTGGCACCCTTCTCCACGTACAGCGCCGCCTGCTGGTGCGGGTTCTCGCCGTAGCGGAGCACCTCGGAGCGCTCGAGCGCGAGGCCCGCGTAGCCCGGCCAGGTGAACGCGTCGTCGTCGGACACGAACTGCTCGGCGGTCCAGGCCGCGACCGCGGTGTCGTACGCGGCCGTGTGGGCGAAGGCGAGCGCGGCCAGCCGGCGTCGTGCCTTCAGGTCGAAGCCGCCTTCCGCGGCGGCCGTGACCACGTCGCCGTAGCGGGCGGGGTCCACGACGACGGCGACCGACGGGTGGTTCTTCGCGGCGGACCGGACCATGGCGGGTCCGCCGATGTCGATCTGCTCGACGACGGCGTCGGGCTCCGCGCCCGAGCGCACCGTCTCGACGAAGGGGTAGAGGTTCACCACCACCAGGTCGAACGCCTCGATGTCGAGCTCGGCGAGCTGGTCGACGTGCTCCTGCCGGCGGCGGTCCGCGAGGATACCGGCGTGGACCTTGGGGTGCAGGGTCTTCACGCGCCCGTCGAGGGTCTCGGCGAATCCGGTCACCTCGGACACCTCGGTGACGGGGACACCCGCGGCGGCGATGCGCTGCGCCGTCGAGCCGGTGGAGACGATCGCGACGCCCGCACGGTGCAGGCCCTGCGCCAGCTCCTCCAGGCCGGTCTTGTCGAACACCGAGATCAGTGCTCGGCGGATGGGGACACGGTCGAGGTGGGTCAGGCTCACGCAGATCTCCGTCAGTAGAGCGTCGCTGGGGTCGGCACCAAGTCTATAGGTGCGGCCCGGCGCGGTTGCGAGGTGGCGGCACCGGACGCGGGGGCCTGGCGGTACAGTTCTGGCAGAACAGCACCCTCTCCGAAGGCATCATGAACACCCATACCCAACTCCCCACCGGCGACCAGGTGGTGCAGGACCTCCCCTGGCGCTGGAAGGTCCAGGGGAAGATCTTCCTCATCGGCGGCCTCGGCTTCATGTTCGACGCCTGGGACGTGACCCTCAACGCCTACCTGATCCCCCTCCTGATCGACGACTGGGGCCTGTCCTCCGGCCAGGCGGCCTGGGTCGCGACGTCGAACCTCATCGGCATGGCGGTCGGAGCCTTCGCCTGGGGCTCGGTCGCCGACATCATCGGCCGCAAGCGGGCCTTCACCCTCACGCTGCTCGTCTTCTCGCTCTTCACGGTGCTGGGGGCGTTCTCCCCGGACATCGTCTGGTTCTGCGCGTTCCGGTTCCTCGCGGGATTCGGCCTCGGTGGCTGCATCCCCGTGGACTACGCGCTGGTCGGCGAGTTCACCCCCCGGCGGCAGCGGGGCCGGGTCCTTACCGCGATGGACGCGTGGTGGCCCGTCGGCGCCTTTTTGTGCGGCGTGGTCACGACGGCGGTCGTCGCCCAGTCCGGCAACTGGCGGTACGCGATGCTCGTCATGGTGCTCCCGGCACTCCTCGTCTTCTGGGTGCGGCGCGGTGTCCCCGAATCGCCGCTCTACCTCGTGCAGCGCGGCCGGGGCGAGGAGGCCAGAACGGTCATCGACGACCTCGTGGCCCGGACCGGTGCGGAGCGGCGGGACTGGCGCCTGCCGGAGCCCGAGGCGACGCCCCGGCTCTCGCTCGGGAGTGTCTCGGGCCAGCTGGCGGGGCTGTGGCGCTACGACTGGCGCATCACCCTGACGGCCTGGAGCCTGTTCCTGACCATCCTGCTCGTCTACTACGGTGCCCTGACGTGGATGCCGCGGATCCTCATCGCCTCGGGTTATGCGCAGTCGGTCGCCTTCATCACGACGACGTTCATGACCGGCGTCGGCTTCCTCGGGGTGGTCGCGGCCGCGCTCCTCGTCGAGCGGGTGGGCCGCAAGTGGCTGCTGGCCATCACGGGTCCGGGATCCGCCGCGCTCCTGGTGGTCTTCGCACTGACGCTCGACCTGCCCGCCGTCGCCACGGCGTGGCTGCTGGGGTTCGGTTTCGTGGTGCAGGTGGCCATCCCCGTCCTCTACACCTACGTCTCGGAGCTGTACCCGACGGAGCTGCGGGGCAGCGGGTTCGGCTGGGCGTCGACCATCTCCCGGATCGGCGCGGGCCTGGTCCCCCTGATCTTCGGGACGCTCCTGTGGCCCTACCTCGGGCTGCCGCTCACGTTCGCCCTGACCGGTGGACTGGTGCTCCTCGCCGTCGTGTTCATGGCCTTCAACGCCCCCGAGACCCGGAACGCCACGCTGCGCTGACCGGCCCGGGACGACGAGCAGGGGGTGCCACCGCCGCAGCGGTGGCACCCCTTGCTGTTCACGGCGGGCAACCGGAGGTGCGGGCTAGGCCTCGGGCAGGACCGCGTCCGGGGTCTCCTCGAGCGAGATGACCTTCCACGCGCCGTCGGCGTGACGGACCGTGGCGCTGTAGATGGTGCCCGCCGGCGAGAACGGACGCTGCTCGGCGACGCTGCCGTCCTCCGCGAATTCGGTGTAGGCATCGGGGTTGACGGGGATCAGGGCGGTGACATCGGCGCCCTCCGCGACCTCGTCGTCCGGCGTGGTGAGGTAGACGTTCTCCACCTTGGGTTGGCCGCCAAGGACCCAGCCGCCGCCGTCGTACACGGTCTCCAGCCGTTCCGCCTCGGCCTGCTCGCCCGCCGCACCGTCGAGGACCTCGAGCATGGCGGCCGCATCCCCGGTCTGCAGGACATAGGCCTTGAGGTCGAAGTAGTAGTAGAGGAACGCCCGGGCCCCCTCGGCGGTCACCTCCCCGACGAGGTCGTTGGTCGCGGGCCGCTGGATGTTCGAGGCTGCGGCGGAGGAGCTGGCGGGGGACGGCCGGGTCTCGGCCGGGGTCGCCGGCGTGGGTTCGGAGGTGCCGGCGCAGGCCGTGAGCGCCAGCAGGGTGAGGGCGGCGGTGGCCGCGATGCGCGAGGTGTTCATGATGGTCCCAACGGTGTTCGAGATCGGAGGTGGCCGGAGGCCTCCCCCACCCTACCGGTGCCCCAGGCAACTTCAGGGGCTGACGGGCCCGCGCAGCATTGGCTCCTCCTGTGACGTGGGACACGCTGGTCCTTTCCCTACGCAGGAGACCTGTGAGACCCCGCCACGCCCCCGTCGTCGCAGGGCTTCACCGGCCCCGGCGGTGACCAGGACGCCCGCCAGGCGACGTTCGCGAACCAGGTGCCCGACTACCTCGACGACGACCTGCTCGGCACCGCGGCGACGCACGCGACCGACAACATCCGGGCGGTCCGGTCACGTTTGTCTACGACCCCCGGACCGCGGTGGTCAGCACCCGCTGACCCCGCCTGCACGGCTGAGCGGAACGACGGCGGCCGGGTCCCCTCGGGTCCCGGCCGCCGTCCTGGCCTCTGACCAGGCGTGCCGGGTGGTCCATCCCGCGCGCACCGGGGCGTCGGGACGCGTCACAGCCAGTCGTTGCGCTTGAAGGTCCACCACAGCCCGATGCCCATCGCCACCATCAGCAGGAGGGCGAACGGATAGCCCAGAGCCCAGTGCAGTTCGGGCATGACGTCGAAGTTCATCCCGTAGACGGAGGCGATGAGGGTCGGCGCGAAGAGGATGGCCGCCCACGACGAGATGCGCTTGACCTCCTCCCCCTGGCTCAACGAGGTCTCCGTCAGCCGTGTCATCTCCTCGTTCTGACGCTGCGCCACGAGCGTCGAGTGGACGGTGAGGGCGTTCTGCAGCAGGGCACGGAACGTGTTCACGCGCTCGACGACGCGGATCACGTGGTCCTGGACGTCCCGCAGGCTGCGTCCGAGCTCGGAATCGACCTGGTACTTCTCGGACCCGCGCAGCAGCGCGTCCATCATGGCCTCCAGGGGCTGCGTGGCGCGCTGGAACTCGATCACCTCGCGATGCAGCTCGTAGATCCGCCGCGAGACATCCGGCGCTCCCCCGAACAGCTCGTCCTCGATCTCGTCGATGTCGTTCTCGAGGCCCCTCACCACGGGCTCGTACTCGTCGACCACCTGGTCGAGCAGCGCGTACAGGACGGCCTGTGGCCCGGCGCCGAGCAGCGCCGGATCGGCCTCGAGCCTCCGCCGCACGATGCCGAGGTCCGGCGACTCGGCGTGCCGGATGGTCACCACGAAGTCATGGCCGACGAAGAGATGCAGCTCCCCGAACTCCACCTTCTCCTCGGCGTCCAGGTAGCGCGCGGGGCGCAGCACGAGGAAGAGGGTGTCGCCGTAGCGTTCGAGCTTCGCACGCTGGTGTCCGTTGGTGGCGTCCTCGACGGCGAGGGGGTGCAGCCCGAACTCTGCCTCGACGGCGTGGATCTCCTCGCGCTCGGGACGGTACAGGCCGATCCAGCCCATACCGCCGCTGTCGCGCATGATCTCGAACGTCTTGTCGAGGTTCTCGGGATCGATGCGCGTCTCCCCGCCGACGTACACGGCGTTCGCGACGACGGGCATCTCAGGCTCCCGCTGCGGCGGCGTCGGCAGCGAGCCCCGCGAGCGTCTCGATCAGGAGCCTGCGCTCCTCGACCTTGATGCGCCCGTGCAGCGAGTCCTCCGTGTCGTCGGGCAGCACGGCGACCGGAGCCTGCGCGAGGATGGGCCCGGTGTCCACCCCGGCGTCCGCGATCATGACGGTGCAGCCCGTCACCTTGACCCCGTAGGCGAGGGCATCACGGACACCATGGGCGCCCGGGAAGCTGGGCAGGAGCGCGGGATGCGTGTTCAGGTAGCGGTCGGGGAACGCATCCAGGAAGTGCTGGTCCACGATCCGCATGAAACCCGAGGAGACCACGTAGTCCGGAGCGTGGGAGGCGACCGCCTCGGTGAGGTCCCGGTTCCATGCCGCCCTGTCCCCGTACTGCCGGAAGTCCACCTCGAACGTGGCGATGCCCGCATCGCGCGCCCGCTGCACGCCTCCCGTCCCGGGCCGGTCCGCTCCCACGGCGGCGATGGTCACGGGAAGGCTGCCGTCGGCGACGGCGTCGATGACGGCCTGGAGGTTCGAACCGCTGCCGGAGACGAGTACTACGATGCGCATGGCTCAACCTTAGGGTCTCGTCTCACCTAGGGTTGAACCATGCCGAGGGAGGAACGATGACGGAGCAGGGCACCAGACCGAGCGGATCGAGCAGCGTCGGGAACGGGCGGGGAGGTCCGGACGACGCCGCTGCCGCACGCGTTGCGTCGGCCGGGCTGTGGCTGCGCCTGTTCCTGCTGGCCCTGCTCGGCGGCGCGGTCGCGAGCAGCCTGGTCCTGCCCTGGAAGGTCGTCGGACTCGTCCTGGCGCTGTTCGCCCTAGGTGCCGGCGTCGTCGCGCTCGTCAAGGCGATCGGCGCGAAGCTGTCCCGGCTCGTGGTCATCGCGACGGCCCTGGGCCTCGCTGCCGCCCTGTTCCTGACGGTGGGAACCACGGCCTCGGTCCTCCTCTGGCCCGTGACGCAGAACTACGAGGACTGCATGTCCCGTGCCCTCACACTGCAGGCGCAGGCGGACTGCGAGGAAGGCCTCAGGAACCTCGAGGGCTTCACGCCGGGCCGGTAGGGCCGGGCGGAGGCGTCCGGACAGCGCAGGCCGGCACCGGCCCATCCGCATCAGCGCCGCCGCGGTTCCCGCTCGAGCAGGGGACCGATGGCGTGGCCGAGGAGGGCACCGACGGCCACCTCGATCGCGAACCACAGGCCGACCGTCAGCGGGTCCGGTCCCAGGTCGGTGAAACGGCCGAGGCCGAGGGAGGCACGCGAGAGGGCGACGAGGACGGCGCCGCCCAGCCCGGCCGCGATGCCGATGAGCCCCGCGAGGGCCAGGGTGGACGCCGTCGCGGTCAGCCAGCGCTGCTTGCTGTGCAGGACGAGCCACTCGTCGAAGTGGTTCTCCCCCTCGCGGAAGAACCACCAGCCGGCGAGGAGTCCCGCGAGGACCGGGATGGCCAGCGCGGCGTAGCCGTACTCGAGGATGCCGGCCGGCAGCGCGCCCAGGACGGGCAGGGCCGGCAGCGGACCCACGGTACTGGCGAGCGGCGTGATGGAGCTGCCCGTCCCGAGCGCGAATCCCGCCCCCGTGGACCAGGCCATCGTCCACGCCGCGAAGTTGGGCAGGAGCCCGAGCTGCAGCAGGGTCACCACCGACGCACCCGCGATCCCGCCGTCGATCCGCTCGTAGATCGCGGCGATCCCCGCCCAGTTCAGGCCGATCGCCACTGCGAGCAGTACCGCGGACAGGCTCGCCGCGACCAGCACCGCGAGGAACCCCGAGCGGAGGACGGACCACGCGTAGGACCCCGCCCAGCGCGAGTGCTGGCTCGTGCGGCCCACCCACGCCGCGAAGTCGACACCGACCAGGCGGCTCCAGGCACCGGCCTCCCGGTACGCGCCGGTGATCAGGCCGATCCCGGCGGAGACGGGCGGGACCAGGGCTCCCGCGGCCAACGGGGCGGACGCGTCGGGGGTCGTGGACACGTGGGCGACGGCCGCGCCGATGGCGGCATAGGTGACCAGGGCCCCGAGCAGGGCCTGCCAGAGCTGATCCGTGTAGGAGGCACGGGCGAGCCGGCGCCCTGCCCGCCAGGCGAGCAGCAACGGCACCAGGATCAGGCCGAACGGGATCACATGCAGCAGGCCCGCGGCCGACTCGGCTCCGGCCACGCCTGCCGGGAACTGCAGGACGAGCGGGACCCCGTGCATCACGAGCCATCCCTGGCCGGCGAGCCGGGCCGCCGACTCGGCCGTGCGGTCCGCGAATCCGCCCGTCAGCCAGACGGCGGCCACGGGGAGGACCACGAGCAGCGCCGAGATCAGGGCGGCCTGGCCGAGCTCGAACACCCCCTGCAGCCACAGGGGCATGGGAAGGGCACGGGGTTCGGTGGGAAGTTTCATCCCCTCCATGGTGCCACCGGCAGCCTCCGCCGGGGCCGAGCGACGCGGACGCCGGACGCTGCCCGCCCGGTGGTGCCAATCACCCGAGGAGGTCGACGAGCCCCTTGACGACGGCCAGTCCCGCGCCGACGAACGCGATCACGAGGACGAACAGCCGGGCCTGGTGGTCGCGGACGAAGCGTCCCAGTTTCTCGCCGGCGAGGATGCCGGCCACGATGGCCAGCCCGATCGCGATCCACATCCACGGCGCGAGCACCGGCGCCTGGGACGGATCGAGGAGCAGCTTCGCGGCCAGCGTCACGGTGCCGATACAGACGAAGAAGGGCTGGAGGGTCGCGGCGAACGGGCGCTGCGGCCAGCGGGGGAGGACGGCGTACGCGCTCACCGCCGGGCCGCCCACGCCGGCCATGGAGTTGGTGAGGCCCGCCGTGAAGCCCGCGACCGCTTTCGGCACGTTGCCGCGGACGACGACGTCGGAGCGCTGGAGCACGAGGGAGATGGTCAGTGCCACGAGGACGACGGCGCCGACGGTGACGGACAGGGGCGCCGACGGCACGGCCACCGCGAGGAACGAACCGGGCACCGACCCGAACAGGGACGGCACCACCAGCCAGCGGAACATGCTCCAGTCGATGTCCTTCCACACGCGGCCCACGATGATCGTCGAGGACACGACACCGCAGATGTTGACGAGGAGCACACCGGCGTGCGGCCCGAGGATGATCACGAGGAAGGGCGCGATCAGCAGGGCGAACCCGAGCCCGGCGATGCGCTGCGCGACGGCCCCCACGAGGATGGAGACGAGCACGATGCAGAAGATGCCGAGAGTCACCCCAGCTACAGTACGCCGGGGCAACCACCCGCTCACCCACGCCGCCTGCCGTGGAGCACAGCCCGACGGTAGCCTGTCCGTATGACAGCAGCCACCACCGCACTGGCCACGGCCGACTGGCGCCGTCGCGTGTTCGGCCTGTACGCCGACGTCCGCGAGCGCGCCGTCGCGGAGTCCCCCGAAGCGGCGCATGCCCTGTGGCGGGCCGGCCGCGACGAGCTGTTCCGGGTCCACCCGGTGTCGGCCCTTCCGGAGGATGCCAGGTCCTCCTTCCCGGGCCTGGCCGTCGCGCCTTACGATCCCGCCTACCGCTTCGAGGCGGTCCTCGACGACGACGGCGCGGGCGAGGTGATGGAGGTCGCCACCGGCACGGACGGCGTCGTGCCGTTCCACCGCCTCGGCACCCTCCTGCTGCCGGGCCTCGGCGAGCTGGCCCTCTGGAAGCTCGGGTCCTACGGTGGCGGGCTCTTCCTCCCCGTGCGGGACGCCACCGCCGGCAGGCCCGGCGGTACGTACGGCGGCGGGCGCTACGTCCTGGACACCATCAAGGGAGCGCACCTCGGCGAGGGGCGCGTACCCGGCAGCCTGGTCGTCGACCTCAACTTCGCCTACAACCCCTCCTGCGCCTACGACGAGCAGTGGGCCTGCCCCCTGCCCGGCCCGGACAACCGGCTGCTCGACGAGGCCCCGGTCGGCGAGCTCTACCGCGCGTACTGACCGGTCGGACCGGCACTGCGCGGAGGCTTGGTGATCCGTAGGCTTGGGAGCTACGGCGACGTGGGCGCCGTCGACCGTCACCGGTACCACACGACTGATCGGGGCTGGCCTCACGATCGGCGGGATCGGGATCCTCAGCGCCTGACCCGGCAGCTCACCCACGGCTCCCACCTGGGCCGCACCGGCCCCGAGTAGGCGTCGGGGACGGCGATTTCGCCCGGCGTTCACCCTGCCTCCACCCTTCCGTGGCCGCTCCTCCGCCTGCGCGGGCGACGCTGGGCGGGTGAGGATCGCCGTTGTCGCAGAATCGTTCCTGCCCCAGATGAACGGGGTCACCCAGTCGCTGCTCCAGGTGCTCGCCCACCTGCGCAGCCGGGGCGACGAGGTCCTGGTGATCGCGCCGTCGTCGTCCCGGCTGGACGACGAGGCACCGGCGTGGGTGGAGGGCTACCCCGTCCACGCGCTGCCCTCCGTGCCGCTCTCCGGCTACGCGACCGTGCGGCTCGCCGCCGGCACCGTGGCCCGGGTGCGCCGTCTCCTCGCCGACTTCCGGCCCGACGTCGTGCATGTCGCATCCCCGTTCGTCCTCGGCTGGCGTGCCGTGCAGGCCTGTGCGCAGCTCGGCCTGCCCACCGTCTCCGTCTACCAGACCGAGGTACCCGCGTACGCGGCGCGCTACGGCTTCCCGTGGCTGGAACCGCTGCTGTGGCAGCGCGTGCAGAACATCCACGACGCCTCGACGCTGACGCTCGTCCCGTCCTCCTCCGCGCTGGCTCAGCTGCGGTCCCGTGGCGTGCAGCGGCTGAACCTGTGGCGGCGCGGCGTCGACACCGAACGGTTCTCGCCCGACCGCTACGACGCCGCCTGGCGGGCCACCGTCGCGGAGCCGCACGAGCGCATCATCGGCTACGTGGGGCGGCTCGCCGCGGAGAAGCAGGTGGAGGACCTCGCGGTGCTCGACGCGCTGCCGGGGACCCGCCTCGTGATCATCGGATCGGGTCCGCAGCAGGAGGACCTGCGGACCCGTCTGCCCCGCGCCCACTTCGCCGGGTTCCAGGCCGGCCTCGATCTCGCGCGCAGGGTCGCGACCTTCGACCTCTTCGTCCACCCCGGAGAATCCGAGACCTTCTGCCAGACCATCCAGGAGGCCATGGCCTCCGGGGTGCCGGTGGTCGCCGTGGGCCGGGGCGGCCCTCTGGACCTCGTGGACCCGTCGCGTACGGGATGGATCTACGCGCCCGGGGACCTGCAGGGCCTGCGCGCGGCAGTGGTCGACCTGACGGGCGACGACGCCAAGCGCCGGGCGTTCGGCAGGGCCGCCCAGGCCGCGGTGCAGGGGCGCACCTGGCCCGTGCTCTGCGAGCAGCTCACCACCTACTACGCGAAGGCCATCGCCGTGCAGCGGAAACGCGCGGACGTCGCCGAGCACCGCAGGGCTCCCGCGCAATCCTGAACCTGCCGACCGGAAGGCTGGACGGCACCCGCCCGAAGCGGTATCGTGCCTCGTCGCACTCGCGGCACCCCCACAGGCCCTATCATGGGGAGTCGACACACCCACCCCCGGAGGTTCCGATTACAGACACGGCCGCCCAACACGACATTTATTTCGGCGCACCCGAGCCGGAGAATGAAGCCGAGATCCTCGAGTCGGCGTCTCGCGCGGCGGTGGCCCGTTTCGACGGCCGCTCCGACATCACCACGGTCAAACGGCGCTTCACGCTGATCAACTCCGACCGCACGCCGCACCAGGCGATGGTCGAGGACCTGCTGTTCATCCGCACGGCCCTCGACGACGCCGGCATCGAGTTCCTGCTGGTGCGCGGCAACGACCAGCGGCCCGTGATCGCCGTCGACCTGAACGACCGCGAGAAGCTCCGTGCAGCGCTCGTGGAGGCCTGCCGTGACGAGCCCTTCTACTCCCGCACCGTCGACACGAAGCGGCGCACCACGCTGCTCGTCGGTGACGGCGAGCTCTCGAAGAGCGGCAGGGCCCGGATCTTCCGTCTGTTCCGCCCGCGCATCGAGCCCCTCGGCGGGCTCGCCTACGGGCCGTCCGCCGGGGTGCAGATCGAGCTATGGGCCCTGGGCGAGACCACGATCGAGCTGCCCGTGGAGAACTCCCTGACCCGGCGCGCCCTGCCCGCCGCCGAGGTGGTGCGCGGGAAGGTGGAACGGCACGGCCTCTCCTGGCCCACGATCGACAACATGTTCGCGGACCACGCGACGGACATCGACTTCGACGTCGACCTCGTCTTCTCCTGGGTGGACGGCAGCAGCCCCGAGTACCAGGCGGCCCGCGCCGCCCGCATGCAGGGCGTGGTGGTCGGCGAGGGCGACGACCACGAGGCACGCTTCCGCCAGATCGACGAGCTCAAATACGCGCTGCGCTCCGTGTACATGTTCGCGCCGTGGGTGCGGCGCATCTTCATCGCCACCGATTCGGAGCGGCCCGCCTGGCTCGCCGACCACCCGTCCGTGACGCTCGTCCGCTCCGAGGAGCACTTCAGGGACCCGTCCGTGCTGCCGACCCACAACTCCCAGGCCGTCGAGGCACAACTGCAGCACATCCCCGGACTGTCGGAGTACTTCCTGTACTCGAACGACGACATGTTCTTCGGACGTCCCGTCGCTCCCGACATGTTCTTCTCGCCCGGCGGGATCACCAAGTTCATCGAGGCGGACACGCGGATCGGGCTCGGCGAGAACGACGCCGACCGCAGCGGGTTCGAGAACGCGGCGCGCGTCAACCGGCGCCTGCTGCACGAGCGCTTCGGCAGGATCACGACCCGGCACCTCGAACACACGGCCGCGCCCCTGCGGAAGAGCGTGCTGCTCGAGATGGAGGACGAGTTCGCGGCAGAGTTCGCCGCTACGGCGGCCTCGCGTTTCCGCGCCAAGGACAACATCTCCGTCACCAACTCCCTGTACCACTACTACGCCCTGCTCACCGGTCGTGCCGTGACGCAGGAGATGGCGAAGGTCAAGTACGTGGACACCACGATGCGCTCCGGGCTGAGCAGCCTCGTCAAGCTGCTCGACAAGCGCAACCAGGACTTCTTCTGCCTCAATGACGGGAGCTTCCCCGAGGTGCCCGCCGAGGAGCGGGCCCACCTGGTCCGGGACTTCCTCGAGAAGTACTTCCCGGTCAAGGCGCCCTGGGAGATCTGAGGCGTCCGTCCCGGCGTCGGGGACGCATGCGAGACTGACGGCATGCAGACCTTCCTGCCGTACCCCGACTTCGCCGCGAGCGCCGCGGTGCTGGACCAGGCGAGGCTCGGCAAGCAACGGGTGGAGACCCTCCAGGCACTGCGCGCCCTGGTGATCCCTGACTACGGGTGGCGCCAGCACCCCGCGATCCGCATGTGGATGGGGTACGTCCCGGCCCTGACCGTGTACGGGCTGGCTATGGTCGCGGAGTGGGTCTCGCGCGGGCACGCCGACACGACGCACCGGCAGATCCTCGAGTTCGCGCCCGGGGTCCTCGAGGACCCCGACGTGGCCATGCCGCCGTGGCTCGGGGAACCGGCCCTGCACGTGAGCCACCAGTCGAACCTGATCCAGAAGGCCCCGGAGATCTACCGGAGCAGGTTCCCCGGCATCCCCGAGGACCTGCCGTACTTCTGGCCCGAACCGGAGCGCGAGCTCGTCCCGGCCGAGCCGGAGGGGCGCCGACTGTGGGTATGGCGAGCGGCGTCGCATCCGCCGGAGGGCGACGCCACGCTGCTGATGCCCCCGGTCCCGCCCAGCGGGCGCGCAGCCCCGAAATGGGAGCGGCAGCTGCACACGTTCGAGGAAGCCCTGGAGGACGGCGACGCCGTGGCCATCGCCGACCCGGACGGCCGGCACTTCCGTACCGGTCGTGTCGGCCGGGTCCTCATGCACGAGGACGGGCTCCTCCGCCCAGCCAGCCTCCATGGCTGGCTGGAGCGCTCCGATTTCGATCCACCCGCGCTGCTCCAGGATCCGAGGACACTGTTCAGCGTCGGCCTGCCCGACGCGTTGAACGCCTGACCGGCCTCAGGCGGGGGCGAGCTCGCGCACGCGACGGCCGCCGGTGATCGTCACACCGTGTGCGTCCAGCCTGCGGCGGGCCTCCTCCCGGGAGACCACCTCGCCCACCGGGGCGTGGCGGCCCGCCGGGACCACCGAGTGGACGATCGTCTCCTCGTACACGTGCACGAGATTGTAGGACTGGGCGCCGTCCCGTCCGCGGGTGCCGCCGCCGTCGAACAGCAGGTCCTGCGTGTAGCAGGTGGCGCTGGCCACCGAGACGGGGACGCCGGCGAACATCGCGGTCGTGGAGTAGTGGAGGTGCCCGGCGAGGATGGTCCGTACGTCCGAGCCCCGGACGACACCGGCGAGCGAGCGCTGGTCCCGCAGTTCCACCAGCACGGCCAGGTCCTGGACGCTGGGGACGGGAAGGTGGTGCAGGGCGAGGATGGTCCCGTGCGGCGCGGGCACCTCCAGTTCACCCGCGAGCCACCGGAGCTGCTCGGGGGTGAACTCGCCGTGGTGGTGGCCGGGAACGGTCGAGTCCATCGTGATGATGCGCAGTCCGTCGACGAAATGCACCGCATCCACCGGAGCATCCGCACGGGCGGACGATCGTTCGTCGAGGAGGCCCGCCCGGAAGGCGGCCCTGTCGTCGTGGTTGCCCATCGCCCAGATGACCCTGGCCCCGAGCCGAGCTGCCGCCGGCTCCACGAGGGCCCTGAGCTTCGAGTACGCCCCGGGTTCTCCCTTGTCGGCGAGGTCGCCCGTGAACACGATGGCCTGCGGGCGGGCGCCCGACGCCTCGAGGTCGTCGAACACCTCCCTCAGCCGCTGCTCGCTGTCCACCGCGCCGTACAGCGGACCGTCACCGGCGACGAGGTGCGTGTCGCTCAGATGGAGGAGGAAGTGCTGGGGCCGGGGGTGTTCTGCTGTCCTGGGGACCATGGAACCTGCTCCGATAGCTGATCGTCGAGTCCGACCATTCCAGCAGAGGTGCCGATCCACCCGGTGAACTCCCCGCGGCAGGTCGGAGAACATCGGGGAAACTCCTGCGGCCGGGCACCCTTCCGCTGCCCGGGTGCTCGGCGGGAGTGCGGGAGCACTGGCGGGGCGGCAGCACGCGTCGTAGGCTTCACAAGCGACGCATTCTTCCAGCAGTGAAAGGCACCACCATGGGACTCCGCCTCAGCCACATCCCCCTTCGCCTCGCCACGGGCGCCTTCATCCTGAATTCGGGCCTCGGGAAGACCGGCCTGGACGAGGGCTCTGCCGGCTACCTCCAGTCCATGGCCGCCAAGGCCTTCCCCCAGCTGAGCCGGCTCGAGACGCAGAAGTTCGGCAGGTACCTCGCGGCGGCGGAGATCACACTCGGCTCGGTGCTGCTCGCGCCGTTCGTCCCGAGCAGGGTGGCCGGCCTGGGCCTGCTCGCCTTCTCGTCGGGCATGATGACGATGTACCTCCGGACGCCCGAACTCACGCAGGAGGACGGCATCCGTCCCACGCAGGACGGCACCGCCCTGGCGAAGGACGTCTGGATGGTGGGCATCGCCCTGTCCCTCCTCCTGGACCGCAGGAAGAAGTAGGCCGGCTGCGGCTGCCGCCGCGCAGGAGGCTCCGGGCTTCCGGTGCATCGGCACCGCCGGGTCCCGCATGGGACCCCGCGGTGGAGGACCGCCAGGACATCGGAGGCAGGGCATGTGCGGACGCTTCGTGATCGCGGGCAACAGGGCAGCCCTCATCGACGCCTTCGACGTCGACGAGGCGCTCGTGGACGAGGTCGAGCCCTCGTGGAACGTCGCGCCGACGGACACCGTGCAGCTCGTCGTGGAGCGGCTGGACCCGGAGACCGGGGAACTGACGCGGCGGCTCGAGCCCGCGCGGTGGGGGCTCATCCCCTCCTGGTCCCGGTCGGCGGCGGTCGGCGCGCGGATGATCAACGCGCGCAGCGAGACGGTACTGGAGAAGCCGTCCTTCCGCGCCGCTGCACTCAAGCGCCGCGGCATCATCCCCGCCGACGGGTACTACGAGTGGAGGAAGAACGACGACGGGTCGAAGACCCCCGTCTACCTGCACGGCGCCGACGGCTCCCCTCTGGGATTCGCCGGGCTGTACGAGTTCTGGCGCGACCCCACGACCGCGTCGGCGGAGCAGCCCCAGGGTTCCTGGGTGGTGAGCTGCTCGATCATCACGCGTCCCGCGAGTGACGCCCTCGGAGAGATCCATGACCGCACGCCCGTGATCGTGCCGCCGGAGCTGCGCGGTGACTGGCTCGATCCGCGGAACGACTCCCGCCCGGCGGTGCAGGAACTGCTCGACGCCATCCCGGATCCGCACCTCGTCCCGCGCCTGGTGGGCAACCGCGTCGGTTCCGTCCGGAACAACGGGCCGGACCTCATCGACCCCCTCCCCGGGGATGCCACGGCCGACGGGGAACAGCAGACGCTCCTGTAGGACACCGCCGTCAGGACCGGTCCGTCCCGCTGAACGTGGCCCGCGGGGCCGGCGGCAGGTCCGCGATGTACTCGTTGACGGCCAGTGCCAGCATGTCCCGCTCGAACGGGGGAAGCAGCAACGAGCTGTACAGGTACGCGTCGATCTCCTCCTCCCCGACGTTGCCGCCGAGGCTGAAGTACCGGAGCCAGAGGTCGTAGGTGCTCAGGCTCGTGGACCGGAACGCAGCGCACGTGCGGCGCTGCTGCTCCTCCTCACTCATGCCCGTGGTCATCCCCGTACCTTCCCGGCTGCCGTCGTACCCTCCCGGCTGCCGTCACCGGACCGCCGCGCGTCCGGGCCGCGACGTCGTCGATCCCGGCCGGTCCGCCTGATCATCAACGTAGCGACGCGCAGCGCGGATGGGAAGCCCGGGAGGCGCCCCCGGGCATCCTTGTCGCCCTGCCCCGCAGTACCTAGGGTCGGAGTCAGGCGAGGAGAGAGGTAACACCATGATCAGGACGGACATCGCGCCGGGCATCCACTACGTCGAGCACGCCAGGACGAATGTGTACCTGGTGGAGGACGACGACGGCGTCCTGCTCGTGGACACCGGGCTCCCCCGGTCGAGGACCGTGCTGCTCGAGGCCCTGGGCCGCGTCGGCAGGGCGGTCGGGGATATCCGCGCCGTGGTCCTGACCCACGGGCACTTCGACCACGTGGGCACGGCCGAGCACCTGCGCTCCCGGTACGGGATCCCCGTGTACTGCCACCCGGACGACGCGCACATCGCCGCGCACCCCTACAGCTACGAGCACGAGCGGTCGCCGTTCCTCTACCCCCTGCGCTATCCGCGGGCCGTTCCGGGCCTGCTGCGAATGACCGTGGCGGGAGCCGTGGCCGTCAAGGGCATCCGCGACACCCTGCCGCTCACCCCCGAGGCAGCGGCGGCGCTGCCCGGCGCCCCCCTCCTGGTCCCCACCCCGGGCCACACCAAGGGCCACTGCGGCCTGCACTTCCCGGACCGCGACGCCGTCATCAGCGGGGACGCCCTCGTGACCCTCGATCCGTACACCGGGCACCCGGGTCCGCAGGTCGTGGCGCGTGCGGCGACGGCGGACACCGCGACGGCACTGCGTTCGCTCGACGCGCTGCGCACCACGTCGGCCCGGACCGTCCTGCCGGGGCACGGCTTCCCGTGGCGTGCCGGCGTGGAGTCGGCGGTGGCGCAGGCGCTGGAGGTCGGCGGTCACTAGGCGCATGCCGCCGTCGGCCCCATCGGCGCACCGGCGAGACGATACGCTGGGCGCATGGGCTGGTTGAAGCAGACGACGATTCTCGGACTCGCACGCACCACGGCGAAACGCGCGGCCGTCACCCTCTTCTCGGCACAGGCCGTGGTCATCGCCGGGCTCGTCGGGGTGGACACCTTCCAGAAACGACGGCGCACCAGGCGTCCGGGCTTCCCGCAGCCGGGCACCTTCCGGACGACCATCGCCGACACCGACACGACGGTCTACACCTACGGCGAGGACCTCTACGACGCCATGATCGCGGCGATCGACAAGGCCGAGCACCAGGTCCTCCTCGAGACGTACATCTGGAAGGGCGACGCCGTCGGGGCGCGGTTCCGCGATGCCGTGAACCGGGCCGCGGAGCGCGGGGTGAAGGTCTTCGTCATCTACGACGGCTTCGCGAACCTCGTGGTGAACCCGTTCTTCTACTCGTTCCACCCCCTCGTGAACGCCTACCGCTTCCCCGTCCTCCGCCCGTCCATCGTCTTCACGAACATCCGTGGAACCGGCCTCGACCACCGCAAGGTCCTCGTGGTCGACGACGAGGTCGGCTTCGTGGGCGGCTACAACATCGGCGCGGACTACGCGACGAAGTGGCGCGACACGCATCTGGAGATCCGCGGCCCGTCCGTCTGGGAGCTCCGGGAGGCCTTCGTCAGCTTCTGGAACCTCCGCGCCATCCCGCGCAGGCCCCTCCTGCCCGATCTCAGCGCCTCCTTCTGGGAGCCGCGCATCCGGGCCGTCAACAACATCCCCGCGAACCTGGTGTTCCCGATCCGCGGCGTCTACCTGGACGCGATCAACCGTGCCGACAAGCACATCTTCATCACGACGGCCTACTTCATCCCCGACCGCCAGATCCTCGACGCCCTCCTGCGGGCGAGCCGCCGCGGCGTGGATGTGCGCGTGATCCTCCCCGAGGACTCCAACCACGTAGTGTCCGACTGGCTGTCCCGCGGGTTCTACTCGTCGCTGATCGGGGCCGGCGTGCAGATCCTGCTGTACCAGAACTCGATGATCCACGCGAAGACCGCGACGATCGACGGCGAGTGGAGCACCGTGGGCACGGCCAACATCGACCGGCTCAGCCTCACCGGGAACTACGAGATCAACCTCGAGATCTTCGACCGTGCACTCGCCGCCACGATGGAGCAGATCTTCGAGGTGGACTCCTCCAACAGCCGCGTGCTGACGAAGGAGGAGTGGGAGGGCCGCCATGTGGTGGCCCGCGCCAGCGAACTCATCCTCGCTCCGCTGCGCCCGTTCCTGTAATCCCGGCTCCCGCACCCCCGGCTGCCGAGGAGCGGGGCGCCGAGAAGCGCTCCAGGTAGCCCCGTTGGGACGATCCCACGTGAGCTGCCATGAGCCGCTCCGCCTCGGCCTCGTTCCCCGCGTCGATGGCCGCCATCACGAGGCGGTGCTCGCCCCAGGACTGCTTGCCGCGGTTGTCGACGTCGGCCGCGTAGAGCCACTCGATCTTTCCCGAGATCTGCCGCAGGAGCGCGGCCAGCGAGGAGCTCCCGCTGAGCTCCGCGACGCCGAGGTTGAAGCGGATGTTCAGCTCGGGCAGGTCCACGAGGGCGTCGGCCGCCACGGCGCGGTCGCCGTCGTCGAGGATGTCGGTCAGGGCGCGCCGCGCCGACCACCACCCGGCGCTCGGTGCGTCCGCCGCGAACTGCGCCGCCGCACGGCGTGCCGCCCGCCGGGCGATCGTCGACTCGATGACGCCGCGGACCGCGAACAGGTCCTCGGCGTCGTCGAGCGGGATCTCCGCGACCGTGGAACCGGCGTAGGGCCTCGACTCGACGAAGCCCTCCGCCCCGAGGGCCCGCAGCGCCTCCCGCACCGGCACGCGCGACACCCCGTACCTCCCGGCGAGCGCGGCCTCCGTCACCCGCGTGCCGGGGCGCAGCACACCGAAGATGATGTCCCGGCGGATGGCGTCGAGGACGCGCTGCGGAGTCGCTGCGTCCTGGTCAGGCCGCAAAGGCCGCACCGGGGATGGCTCCGAGGAGCTCCTTCGTGTAGTCCGCCCGCGGGCGGTTGAACACGTCGTCCACCGGACCGCTCTCCACGACCTCGCCCGACCGCATGACCACCACATGGTGGGCGATCTGGCGCACCACGGAGAGATCGTGCGTGATGAACAGGTAGGTGAGACCGAGCCGATCCTGCAGGTCGGCCAGCAGTGTCAGGATCTGGTCCTGGACGAGGACGTCCAGTGCCGAGACGGCCTCGTCGCAGATGAGCAGCTCCGGTTCGAGGGCGAGGGCCCTGGCGATGGCGACACGCTGCCGCTGCCCGCCGGAGAGCTCGTTCGGCCGGCGCTGGGCGACGCTGCGCGGCAGCGCCACCTGGTCGAGGAGTTCCGCGACCCTCTCCCGCCGGCTCGAGCGGTCCCCCACGCCGAAGATACGCAACGGCTCGTCGATCAGGCGCTCGATGCTGTAGGTCGGGTCGAGGGAACCGTACGGGTCCTGGAAGACGGGCTGCACCTTCCGGCGCAGGGCCCGACGCCGGCTCCCGCGCGTGGTGGTGAGCGACTCCCCGTCGATCAGGGCCTCTCCCGACGATGCGGTCTCGAGCCCGAGGATGATGCGCGCGACCGTCGTCTTGCCCGAGCCGGACTCGCCGACCACCGCCGTCGTCGTTCCCCGTGCCACCTCGAAGGACACGTCGCCGACCGCCCGCACGGTGCCGCCGCGCTGGCCGCGGAGGGCGAACTCCTTCACGAGGCCGTCGACCACGAGGATCGCCGGCGGCCGGACCTCCGCCGGGACCGGCGGCTCGGCCAGGGGTTCCGCGTCGAGGACCGCCGCCACCGAGGGCGCCGCCGCGACGAGCTGCCTCGTGTACTCCTCCCGGGGGTTCAGGAGGATCTCGCGGGGCGTCCCCACTTCGACGATGCGGCCCTCCGACATCACGATGATGCGGTCCGTGCGGTCCGCCGCCAGCCCGAGGTCGTGCGTGATGAACAGCAGCGATGTCCCGCGCGCGTCGACGAGCGACTGCAAATGGTTGAGGATCTGCCGCTGCACGGTGACGTCGAGTGCCGAGGTCGGCTCGTCGGCGATCAGCAGCTCCGGCTCTCCCGCCAGGGCGATCGCGATGAGCACGCGCTGGCGCATGCCACCGGAGAATTCGTGCGGATACTGGCCGTAGCGGCGTTCGGCGTCGGGGATGCCCGCCTCGGAGAGCAGGGCGATCGCCCGCTTCCTGACGTCGGCCCGGTCCGGCTTCCCCAGATCGCGGCGGCTGGCGACGATCGCGTCGGCCACCTGCGGGCCGATCTTCATGGCCGGATTCAGGTTGGACATGGGATCCTGCGGCACGAGGCCCACACGCTGGCCGCGGATGCTCCGCATCAGGGGCTCGGAGGCGGTGGCGAGGTCCACGACGTCGCCCCGGGTGCGTCCGGCACCCAGCACCATGGAACCGTGCGTGATCCGCCCGCTGCCCGGGAGCAGCCGCAGGATCGCCCCGATGGCGGTCGACTTGCCGGAACCGGACTGCCCGACGATGGCGACGCGTTCGCCGCGCCGCATCGAGAAGCCGATCCGGTGCAGCACGGGTGTCCCGGCGAAGGCGACCTCGAGGTCGGTGACTTCCAGGATGTTCTCAGCGTCCTGCAGCATAGCCCTGCGCTCCTCGCGGATTGGCGGCGGCCGACAGCACACCGGTCTCGTGGTCCCTGGTGACGGAGGAGAGCCGGCCGAGCGACCAGTCCCCTGCCCGGGTGACGACGTGCCCCCGCCGTTCGAGGTCCGCGATGACGTCCGCACCGAGCCGGTCCTCGACGACGGCGCCGCCCGGCTCCCAGGTGCGCGGCCAGAAGGACCCGGGGATGGACGTCGTGTGGAGGGACGGGGCGTCGATGGCCTGCTGGGGCGAGTACCCGCCGACGATCGTCCGCAGGAGGTACAGCAGCTGCCACTGGTCCTGCTGGTCGCCTCCGGGGGACCCGAGCGCGACCACGGGCCGGCCGTCCTTCAGCACGAGTGTCGGGGTGAGCGTGGTGCGGGGCCGCTTCCCGGCCTGCAGCGTGGACGGGCCGCCCTCCTCGAGCCAGGTCATCTGCAGCCGCGAGCCGAGGCAGAAGCCGAGTTCGGGGATGGTGGGCGAGGACTGCAGCCAGCCGCCGCTCGGTGTCGCGGAGACCATGTTGCCCGCCGAGTCGACGACGTCGATGTGGCAGGTGTCGCCGCGCGTCTCCCCCTCGCGCGAAACCGTCGGCTCGCCCACCCCGGCGAACCCGCTCCCGTCGGCGAGTGCCGGCGGCGTGTAGCCGGTGCGCAGCGGCGGGATGAACGGCTCGACCCCGGGCAGCGTGCCGGGACGGAACTCGACGGATGCCTCGTCGCCGATGAGGGCACGCCGCTCGGCGGCGTATCCCGCCGAGAGCAGGTGGTCCAGCGGCACGTCGGCGTCACCGTAGTACGCCTCGCGATCCGCGATGGCGAGCTTCTGCGCCTCGAGGATGGTGTGCGCGCCGATCGCGGTGGACGGGTCGAGGCGCTCGTCGTCGAACCCGTCGAGGATGGCGAGGGTCTGCAGCAGGGCCGGGCCCTGGCCCCAGGGTCCGGTCTTGGCGATCGTGTAGCCGCGGAACTCGAGGGTGGTCGCCTCCTCGTAGCCGGCCTCGAAGCCGGCGAAGTCGTCGACCGTCAGGACGCCGGCGTGGTCGAGGCCGGAGGAGTGCCGGTGCGGCGTCCGGACGAACTCGGCGGCGGCCTGCGCGACGAGGCCGGTGCGCCATTCGAGGCGTGCTGCGTCGATCCGTTCGGCGCGGGTGGCGCCGTCCGAAGCCGCGCTGACGAGCGACCCGAGGACGCGGGCGTAGGCCTCGTTGCGGATGACCTCGCCCTCGCGCGGGGGCCGGCCCTCGGGCATCCAGAGGGCCGCCGAGGTGGGCCAGTGCTCGGTGAAGAGATCAGCGACGGCGGCGATGGTGGCTCCCACGCGTCCGACGACGGGGTGGCCGTCGCGGGCGTAGCCGATCGCGAAGGCCAGCACGTCCTCCAGTTCCCAGGTGCCGTGGTCGCGCAGCAGGACCAGCCAGGCGTCGACGGCGGCCGGGACGGCGGCGGCGAGGGCTCCGGCGCCGGGGACGAGTTCGAGGCCTTCGGCGAGGTAGTGCTCGCGCGTGGCACCGGCCGGTGCCGGGCCCTGTCCCATGAGTACGACGGGCCGGCCCGGCTCGTCGGCGGTGGCGAAGACCCCGGTCATGTCGCCGCCGGGTCCGTTGAGGTGCGGTTCGACGACGTGCAGCACGAACGCGCCGGCGACGGCGGCGTCGAAGGCGTTGCCACCGCGCTCGAGCACGGCCTGCGCGGACGCGGTGGCCAGCCAGTGCGTGGATGCACTCATGCCGAAGGTGCCCTGGAGGGTGGGCCGCGTGGTGAAGGAGGGTGGGGGTGTGTACGTCATCGTCGTCACTTCCGGGTGGTGTTCGTCGGGTCGAAGGCGTCGCGGAGGGCGTCGCCGAACAGGTTGAAGGCGAGGCAGATCGCGGCGATGGCGATGCCCGTGAAGATGGCCGCGCTGGGTGCGCGGAAGATGTACTGCTGGGCGTCGGAGAGCATGATGCCGAGGCTCGGTGTGGGCGGCTGGATGCCGAGGCCGAGGAAGGACAGCAGGGCTTCGCCGATCACCGCGACCGGCATGATGACCGTCGCCTGGACGATGATGGCCGACGTCGCGTTGGGGAGCACGTGCCGCAGCATGATCCAGGTCGGCGAGGCGTCCATGGTGCGGGCACCGAGCACGAAGTCGCTCTCCTTGATGCGCAGCGTCTCGCCGCGCACCACCCGGATCATGGTCGGGATCTGGGCGATACCGAGCGCGACCGCGGCGTTGCCGAGGCTCGGTCCGCTGATGGCGGCCAGCCCGACGGCGATGATGAGGAACGGGGAAGGCGAGGGTGACGTCGGTCAGACGTGAGATGACGGCGTCGAATCCGCGGGAGTAGCCGGCCAGGAGACCGAGCGGCGTCCCGATGACGACCGCGAGGAGGACGGAGAGCACGCCCACCTGCAGCGAGGTCTGGATGCCGAAGAGCAGCCGCGAGAGGACGTCACGGCCGAGGTCGTCCGTGCCGAGCAGGAAGCCCTCGGTCAGGGGCCGCTGGAACGGGGTGTCGAAGTGCACCTCGGTGGGTGGATAGGGCGCGAGCACGGGGGCGAGGAGCGCGGCCAGCACGACGACGACGAGCATCACGCCGCCGGTGATGCCCAGCGGATTGGAACGGAGCGAGGACAGGATGCGGCCGCGGCCGGAGCCCAGGCCTGCCCCGGCGGTTCCGGGGGGCAGTGTTTCGACGGCCATCAGTTGGCTCCTCCGACACGGATCTTGGGATTGACCACCGAGTACAGGATGTCCACGGCGAGGTTGATGAGGATGTAGCTGACGGTGATGATCAGGACCACGGCCTGGATGACGGGATAGTCGCGGGTGAAGACGGCGTCCAGGGTGAGCTTGCCGAAGCCCGGCAGCGCGAAGATGCGCTCGGTGACCACGGCTCCGGAGATGAGGCCGCCGAGCTGCAGGCCCACGATCGTCACGACGACGATGAGCGAGTTCCGGAGCCCGTAGCGCACCAGCACACGCCCCCGTCCCAGCCCCTTCGCGCGCGCCGCGCCGTACGGACGTAGTCGGTGGTCATGGTCTCGATCATCGAGGCGCGGGTCTGCCGCATGATCACCGCAGCGAGCCCGGTCCCGAGGATCAGCGCCGGCAGCGTGAGGTAGTACAGGCCCCGCAGCGGATCCGAGAGGACATCCACATAGCCGGAGGCGGGGAACCACCCGAGCGTGACGGCGAGGTACAGGATGGCGAGGATACCGAGCCAGAAGTTGGGGACGGACAGCCCCACCAGGGCGAAGGCGTTGGCCACCCATTCGGGCCAGCGACCGCGGAACCGCTCCGCGATGACGCCGAAGAGGATCCCGACGACGATCGCCACGACGATCGCGTACGCCGAGAGCCAGAGCGTCACGGGCAGCGTGGTGGCGATCAGTTCGGTCACGGGCGTCCCCGTCCGGGTGGACTCGCCGAAGTCCCCGCGGAACATGTTGCGCACGAAGGCGAAGTACTGGGCGACGAGCGGCTGGTCGAGGCCCATCTCCGCGCGGACCGCTGCGAGCTGTTCCGGCGTCGCCTCCTCCCCCGCCATGGCGAGGGCCGGGTCGCCGGGCAGCTGGCGCACCCCGACGAAGACGACGATCGAGGCCAGGACCAGGGTGAGGACCGACTGCCAGAGTTTCGTGAACACGTACCGGCCCATGTCAGTCCTCCGTCTCGATGAATGCCGCGCTGCTGAGGTGCACGACGCCGTCGGCGAAGGTCTCCACACCGGCGATGTCGGTGCTGTAGGCGGTCAGGCTGCGCTGCCGGTACAGGTAGATCAGGGGGTTGTCCTCGTGCAGCCGCTCCACGACGTCCCCGTACAGCGCCGCGCGCTCCGCGACGTCGTTGGTCCGGGCCGCGTCCGTGAGCAGGTCGTCCACCTCGGGGCTGCTGTACCCGGAGTAGTTGTTGCCGCCGCCGGTCGAGAGGAAGTTGAACATGTTCCCGTGGGGGTCGATGCGTCCGGACCAGCCGAGCTGCAGTGCCTCGAAGTCGCCCCGGGACTGCACGTCGAGGAGCGTGGAGTACTCGACCGGCACCACGGTGAGGTCGAAGCCGCCGTCGGCGACCGCGGCCTGCAGCGCCTGGGCGTAGCGCAGGGTGTCCGGGGTGTTGGTCACCTGCATCTCGATCGGGTACGGCGTCTCGACGCCGGCGTCCTCGAGCAGCTTCTTCGCGCCGTCCGGGTCGTACGGCGGGCACGCCTCACTGGCCTCGGAGGCGTAGGGGCTGTCGGGCGAGATGGGTGAGCAGGCGGGCTCGAACCAGCTGTTGAACACCGTGTTCACGAGGGCTTCCCGGTCGATCGACATGGACAGCGCCAGGCGGATGGCCTTGTCCTGGGCGAGCGGCGTGGCGACGGTGCCCACGGGCTCCCCCACGCCGTCGGTGTTGCCGACGTTCACGGTGAGGCCCTGGTAACCCAGCGATCCGACCTGCAGCACCCCGAGTCCGTCCTCCTTGAGCAGGGCGTCGATGTCCTGCGGCGAGATGGTGTCGGCGACCTGCACGTCGCCGGAGCGCAGGTTGGCGGCCCTGATGTTCGCGTCGGTGATGATCCGGTAGGTGATGGTGTCGAGGTGCACGTCGGCGGCGTCGTAGTAGAGCGGGTCGCGCTCGACGGTGATGGAGGTCTGCGGCACGCGGTCGACGAACTTGAACGGACCCACGCAGACCGGGCTGCTCCCGAAGTCCGCGCCCTTCTCCTCGATGGCCTCGGGCGAGAGCATCATGCCCGCACGGTCGGCGAGCGCGGCCGTCAGCGGTGCGAAGGGCCGCTCGTAGCGGATCTGCACGCGGTCCGGGCCGACGGCACGGATCTCCGTGATCGGCCCGAGCTCGCTCTTGCGGGTCGAGCCCTCGAGTGTGAGATGGCGCTCAAGGGTGGCGCGCACGGCATCGGCGTCGAAGGGGACACCGTCGGCGAACACGGCGTCGGTGCGCACGGGGATCGTGACGGTGAGTCCGTCGTCCGAGATCTCCGGGAGCGCCGTGGCGAGCTGCGGTACGAGTTCCCCGTCGGCGTCGATGTCGTAGAGCTTCTGGCACATGGTCTGCATGACGTAGCGCGTGTAGAGGGACGACGACGTCGTCGGGTCGAGTTTGTCCGGCTCGGCGGAGAGCGCCATGACGAGGTCTCCTCCCTCGCGGACCGCGGCGTCCCCGAGGGGCACGCTGGTGACGTCCTCGCGGACGGGAGCGGCCGGCAACGGCTGGACCGGCTGGCACGCGGTCAGTACCGTCGCGGCGGCGGCCACGGCCGCCAGCAGTCCGGTGGCCTGGCCGGGCCTCCTGCGGAGCGTCGGAGTGGAGGTGGAGTGCTGCATGGGGTTCCTCACGAACGGAAGGATGGAACTGCTTCTGCAGGCGGATCGACAGATTGAATACAATCGCCTGTACGACGATAAGCTTCGTATACATTCGTTTCAAGGCTGTTACCGAGGGAATTCATGGGAAAGAACAAGGCGAAGAAAAAACCACGCATTGCGACCGACCGCCTGCACCTGTGGCTCATGCTCGCTCTGACCTTCTCCACGGGTGTGATCGACGCCGTCGGCTACCTCGGGCTGGACCGGGTCTTCACGGGCAACATGACGGGCAATGTGGTCCTGCTGGGTATGGCCTTCGCCGGCGGGGCCGACCTGCCGATCCTCCGGCCCGCGCTGGCCCTGGTCTTCTTCATGGTCGGTGCCGCCCTCGCAGGGCGCCTCCTGCGGAAGGGACCGGAGGGGTGGTCCGGTCGCACGTCGATCGCCCTCCTGACCGTGACCGTAGGCCTGATCGCCCTCGCGGTCTACGTCGCGCTCGTGGACGTGCACGCCGAGGAGGTGCTGGGCAGCATCACGACGTCGGTGCTGGCGACGGTGATGGGCATCCAGGCCGCGACGGCGAAGCGCCTGAAGGTCGCCGAGATCACCACAGTGGTCGTCACGTCCACCATCACGGGCCTCGCCTCGGATTCCCGCCTCGCCGGCGGGAAGAGTCCCTTCTGGGCACGCCGCTTCTCCGCCATCGCGCTGATCATGGCCGGAGCCGTGGTCGGCGCCCTGACCCTGACGGTGGATCTCTGGCTCGGCATCGCCGTCTCGGCGCTGCTCTCCGCCGTCGTCACACTCCTCGGGCACCTGCGCCACCGGCGGGACCGCAAGGGATCCGTCGCAGAGAACGCCAAGGAATCCGCACTACGGTAGGAGCATGGAACAGGTTGACCGGCAGTTCGAATTCCACCGACTGGCCCGCTCGTGGCCGCAGCACCGCTGGTGGAGGCCGCTGCTCACCGCACTGCTCGGCGTCGCCTTCTACCTGGTCCTCACGATTCTCCTGCTGATCGTCGGAGTGGTCCTCGCGCTGACCTCCTCGACGGATGTCGGGCCGTACCTGGACGCCGCGGCGGCGATCGACCTCGCCGATCCGGTGATCTTCGCCTTCACCCTGGCCTCGCTGATCCTCATGATCCCCGCCCTCGCGCTCGCTGCGCTGATCGTCGGGCCGCGGCCCGTCGGTCTGCTTTCCTCGGTGGCCGGCCGCATCCGCTGGCGCTGGCTGGGCGTCTGCGCCGTGGCGGCGCTGTCCGTCTTCCTCGTGAGCCTCGCCCTCTCGACGGGGATCGGCTTCCTCTTCCCCGAGGAGTCCGCCGCCGCTCCCGTGCAGCAGGACACGACGATCCTGCTCGTCCTGCTGGCCCTGTCCCTCTTCGCCGTCCCGTTCCAGGCCGCCGCGGAGGAGTACGTCTTCCGGGGCTTCCTGATGCAGGCGATCGGGAGCTGGCTGCGGCACCCGGCCTTCGCGATCCTGCTGCCCGTCCCGCTCTTCGTCCTCGGCCACGGCTACGACCCGCTCGGCCAGGCCGACGTCGCGGTCTTCGCGGTCGTGGCGGGCTGGCTCACCTGGCGTACCGGCGGCCTGGAGGCGGCGATCGCCGTCCACGCGGTCAACAACATGACCATCTTCGTGCTCGGAGCGTTCGGCCTGGTCGACGTGAACTCGACCGATGGCTCCGTGAGCGGGCTCGTCGTGTCCGTGGCGACCATGGCGGTGACCACGGTCGTCATCGTCCGCATCGCCGACCGCCGCGGCATCGCCCGGACGCGGACCGCGGCCCCGCTGCCCGCCGTCCAGCACCCGCCGTACCCCGCCCCGTCCGTCCCGGCCGGGATGCACGCGCCGTTCGCCCATGCCGGACAGGGACCGGTCGGCGTACCGCCCTGGGCGCAGGGGCTGCCGCAGTCGCAGGGACACGCCTACGACCCGTCGCAGTACGACGCCGCGCACTACGCTCCGGCCGCCGGACCCACTCCTGCGCCGCCTGCCGTCCCGCCCTCGGCTCGTCCGGTCGACGCCGCTCCGCCGGCGCCCTTCTCGGGGAGCCCGTCCGGGCGGTCGTCCGTGCCTCCGGCCGCGTCCGGATCCTCGTCCGGATCCTCGTCCGCCGCGCAGCGCGCACCGGTGGCAGCGCCATCACCGGTTCCGGGGCGGGACTCCGCCGCCGGCCGGCACCCGTCCGGACCGGCCCATCCCCCGGGTCCCGGCCATCCCTCCGGCACTGCGCACCCCGGTGGACCCGGCTACCCGGGGCCCGGCTCGTCCGCAGCCGGCTGACCGCCCGGGACCCGGGGCGGTGGTCCGGCTCACCCCTCGATGCGCAGACCCATGCTCTCGGCGAGGAACGGCGCCAGCAGCTGCAGCTGGTACTCGTCGATCGTCGCGCCGCGCAGGCCGTCGAGACCGTGAATGCCGCGGAAGGTGCTCGTGCGCAGGTCGGCGTCCGTCAGCCGGGCGCCGTCGAGGGTGAGGGTCCCGATGGTGCAGTCCCGCAGGGCCAGCCGGGTCGCCCGGACGGCGGTCAGGTCCAGTTCGCCGATGATGCAGTCGCTCACCAGTACGTCCGTCAGCTGGGAACCGCGCAGGTTCACGTAGTCCAGCTTCCCGCCGTCGAGGTGCACGGAGTCGAACCGGCTGTCGTACAGCTCGGCAGACCCCCACCGCGTGCTCCGCAGGGACGTCTCCCGCCAGCTGCTCCGCGGTGCGCGGAAGACCGGCGCATACAGGTCCTCGAGGGCGCACTCGAGGAAGCGGGCGCCGCGCAGGTCCGTGTCGTTCAGGGAGACGCCCTCGAGCACGCACTCCTGCAGGGTGATGCCGGCGAGCTCGCCACCGTCGAACGAGGTCCGCTCGTAGTGCTCGCCCTCCCGGTGGTCGCCGTCGAGCAGTCGCGGCTCCGCCACCCGGGTGACGCCCTGCGGCGCCCGCAGGGCAAGGCGTGGCGCGCCAGTTCTGCTGCGCGTGGTCCGCGGTGCCATCGCTCCCCCCGATCGTCCCGGTGCCGCACCTGCTGCGACTCCTCCTCCATCAGAGCACCCGTGCCGTCGAAACAGTTCACCGGGCCCGCCGGATCACCTACAGTGGACCCACCGAAGTCCCACGGCGCAGCGCCGGAGGGCGCTGTACGGTCGGTTCCGGCCCGGAGCCCCGCGACCAGCCAAGGAAGAGTAGCCATGCCCACACCGGACAGCACAGCAGGCACGACGAGCGGGCAGGATGCCTCCCTCCTGAAGGTCCTGGGCAACTGGGACGCACTCGCCCTGGGCTTCGGTGCGATGATCGGGTTCGGCTGGGTGGTGCTCACCGGCGGCTGGATCGCTTCGGCGGGTACCGGCGGAGCGGTGCTGGCGATGGTGACCGGAGGCGTCATCATGGGGGTGGTCGGCCTCACCTACGCCGAACTCACGGCAGCCATGCCGAAGGCGGGCGGCGAACACAACTTCCTGCTGCGGGGCATGGGCCCCCGCTGGTCCTTCGTCGGTTCCTGGGCCATCACGGGCGGCTACGTCACGATCGTCGCCTTCGAGGCCGTTGCACTCCCCCGCACGGCGGAGTACATCTTCCCCCGAGCTCAGCCGCATCCCGCTCTGGACCGTCGCGGGCGACCAGGTGCACCTCACGTGGGCCCTCGTCGGCGCCGTCGCCGCGGTCGTGATCACGCTCATCAACATCCGTGGCGTCAAGATCGCCGGGGCGGCGCAGACGTTCGTCGTCGTCTTCCTCCTGGTCATCGGACTGATCCTGGTCTTCGGCAGCGTCACCGGCGGCTCGGCGGCGAACATGCAACCCTTCTTCACGGGCGGCTCGGCGGGCTTCTTCGCCGTCCTCGTCGTCGTGCCGTTCCTGTTCGTTGGCTTCGACGTCATCCCGCAGTCCGCGGAGGAGGTCAACATCCCGGCGCGGCAGATCGGTCGGCTCGTCGTCGTCGCCGTCGTCCTCGCCACCATCTGGTACGTGATGACGATCCTGACAACGTCCTCCGCGATGCCGGCGGATGAACTCGCGGGCGCGGACATCGCGACGGCGGACGCGATGGGCACGATGTTCGGGTCCGACATCATGGCGAACGTCCTGATCGCGGGCGGGATCGCCGGCATCCTCACCTCCTGGAACTCCCTGCTCCTGGGCGCCTCCCGCCTCATGTACTCGATGTCACGATCGGGCATGCTCCCCCGGTGGTTCGGCGTCCTCCACCCCCGCTACCGGACGCCCGTCAACGCGCTGGTCTTCATCGGCGCACTGTCCTTCGCAGCGCCGTTCTTCGGCACGCAGATGCTCGGGTGGCTCGTCGACTCCGGAGCCCCGAGCATCGTCCTCGCCTACATCCTCGTGGCGCTCGTCTTCGTGATCCTGCGACGGCGCGAACCGGCCATGGAGCGGCCGCTGCGCATCGGCGGGGCGGGCAACGGTGGCACCGTGATCGGCTGGATCGCCGTGGTGCTCTGCGTCGCCCTGCTCAGCCTCTACCTGCCCGGCATGCCGGCAGCGCTCACCCCGCCGCCGTGGATCCTGTTCGGTCTCTGGTGGGTGCTCGGCGTCGTCTTCCTGCTGCGGATCCCCCGCGGCATAGCACCGGGGTACGACGCCGAGGAGCGCCTCCTCGATCAGCTGTCCGACCGCCGGTGAACCTCGCGTTCCTCCATCCCCGCACCGTGCCGTACCAGGGTCCGGTCATCCGTCCAGGGGGAGCCCGAGTCCAGCCCGTCGTGCTTTCGATCCGCTCCACCCTGCGCGGCCGCTGACGGCACCCGGGGGCGTCCGGCCGGCGCGGGCCGCCGTAGGGTGGACACCATGGAATCGCCGATCGAGAGCTACCTCAGGACCATCCACCGGGAGATCTCCGAGCTGAGGGACGGGAAGCCGTACAGCAGCATTCCCGCGATGGCGAACGTCGACCCCGACAACTTCGGTATCTGCCTGACCACCGTGGACGGGTACATGTACGAGGTCGGCGACACCCGTGAGGAGTTCACCATCCAGTCGATCTCCAAGCCCTTCACCTACGGCCTGGCGCTCTCCGATCTCGGCATGGAGGCCGTCGACGCGAAGGTGGACGTGGAGCCCTCCGGCGACTCCTTCAACGAGATCTCGCTGGCGCCGGGCACGGGCCGACCGTCGAATGCCATGATCAATGCCGGTGCGCTCACGGCGACGTCCCTCGTGAGATCCCGGGGCGGCAACACCCGGTTCCGGCGCATCGTGAACACCTACTCCGCCTTCGCCGGCCGCCAGCTGGGCGTGGACGAGGAGATCTTCCGGTCCGAGCTCGAGCACGGTCACCGCAACCGCGCCCTGGCCTACCTGCTGCGGTCCTTCGACATCATCGAGGAGGACCCGACGCCCGTTCTCGAGGACTACTTCCGCCAGTGCTCCGTGATGGTCACCTGCATGGACCTCTCCGTCATGGCGGCGACCCTCGCCAACTCGGGCCGCAATCCGCTGACGGGCGTCGAGGTGATGGACCTGTCCGCCGTCGAGCGGGTCCTGTCCGTGATGACCACCTGCGGCATGTACGACGACGCCGGATCGTGGATCAGCACGGTGGGCATGCCGGCCAAGAGCGGGGTGGGCGGCGGCACCATCGCCGTGCTCCCCGGCCAGGTGGGCCTCGCCGTCTATTCGCCGCCCCTCGACGACCACGGCAGCAGTGTGCGCGGCATGGCGACCAGCCAGCGGCTCTCCCGCGACATGGAGCTCCACTTCGTGCGGGCCGCGCGGGCGGGGCGATCGGCCATCCGCGCGACCTACGACATCACGGCGGCTCCGTCCGGCATCCGGCGGACCGACGAGGCGATGGACGTCCTCCGCGACCACGGCCACCGCGCCATGGTCATCGAGCTCAACGGCGACCTGCTCTTCGCCGGAACCGAATCGATGGTCCGGGAACTCAGCAACCTGGACGACGACGTCGACTTCGTGATCCTCGACCTGCGCCGCGTCGACGAGGTCGCGGACGTGTCCCTCCGGCTGCTCGGCGAGGTGCGCGAGAACCTCGCGGCGGTGGACCGCGACCTCGTGCTGATCGACGGCGAAGGCACGCTCGCGGAGACCTTCCGGGACGTGGACCGCGCGGTCCCCACCTTCGACACGCGCACCGCCGCGGTCGAGTGGTGCGAGAACGAACTCATCACGCGTTACGGCGGGGACCTGGTCCTCCCCGCCGAGGTGGAGGTGGCCCAGTGCCCGGCGCTGAGCCCCCTGAGCGACGAGGACGTCGCGGCCCTGGCCCGCCGGATGGAGGGTCGAACGTACGAGAAGGGCCAGGTGGTGCGCCGCGTCGGCCAAGCCTTCGGCGGGGTCTACTTCATCCTCTCCGGCCGGATCTCCACCTCGGTCCCGGGCCCCTCCGGCGGACGGCTCCGGCTGACCACCCTGAGCGCCGGGATGACGTTCGGGGAGCTCGCCCTCGGCAGCGACGACCGCCAGGAGACGACGGTCAAGGCCTTGGAGGAGGTGCACGTCAAGGTGCTGACCGCCCGGGCCATCCGGGCGATCGAGCAGGAGGAGCCCCGGCTCGCCGTCGAACTCTGGAAGGCCCTGACGCGGGACGCCTACACGCGCGTGGACCTGTACCTGAGGGAGACGGCCGTGCGTATCCAGGACTAGTGGACGGCACCGGTCCCGGCCGCCCTAGACTGGCGGACGGGCCGGCCGCCAGGGCTCGGCCGAGGACGAAGGACGGATGCGCGATGACGGTGCTGATAGCGGGCTGCGGAGACCTCGGGACCGAGGTGGGCCTCCGGCTGGCCGCGCGCGGGGAACGGGTGGTCGGATGGCGGCGCTCCCCCGGGCACATCCCCGCGGTGATCGAGGGCGTGGCCGCGGACCTGACGCGGGCGCTGCCCGCGATACCGCAGGACACCGACGTCGTCGTCATCGCCACGGCCGCCGGGGACCGCAGCGAGGCCGCGTACCGCAGCGCCTACGTCGACGCCACCCGGAATGTCCTCGACGCCCTCGAGCGCGACGGCGTCCGCCCGCGCCGGATCCTCTTCGTGTCATCCACCGCGGTGTACGGGGACTTCGACGGCGGCTGGGTCACCGAGGGCTCCCCGGCCGAGAGCCCGGCACCGACGGCGCGGCTGGTGCGCGAGGCCGAGCAGGTACTCCTGGCCCGCTCGGACCGGGGCACGGTCCTCCGGCTCTCGGGGATCTACGGACCGGGCCGCACCCGCCTGATCGACCAGGTGCAGGCTGGAACGGCAGTACTGCCCGCTACGGCGCAGTGGACGAACCGGATCCACCGCGACGACGCCGCGGCGGCGATCGTGCACCTGGTCACCGCGGTGGCGGATCCCGCGCCCGTCTACCTCGGCAGCGACGAACTACCCGTGGACCTCGGGGAGGTGCTGCAGTTCCTCGCCGGGGAGCTCGGCCTGCCGGAGCCGCCCCGCGGCGAGGTGTCCCCGACCCGCGGCGGCGCGCGCAGGGTGGACAGCGGCCTGCTCCGGTCCACGGGGTTCTCCTTCACCTACCCCACGTACCGGGAGGGCTACCGCGCCGTCCTGGCAGGGCAGGGCGTCAGGCACCCGTAGCCGCGGCGGCGGGGATGCGGGCCCGGGCGGTCAGACGCCCGAGCCGCACGAGCGACCAGACGAGGATGCTCACCACGAGCAGGTTCCGGAGCGTGAGCAGGACGGCCACGGCCGGGTGGAGCTCGTAGCGCAGGGCGTCGTAGAACACCGGATACACGAGGGTCGTCAGGCCCGCCGTGGCCAGCATGGCGAGGGCCGGGTAACGCCACTCGGACGCGCGGTCGAGCACGAGCCCTCCGGCGATCACGGCTGCGATCCACAGCATGAACTGCGGGGAGCCCACCTTGTTGAACACCACGAGGGTGCTCACGAGCGCCAGCGACCCCGTGGCGAGCAGGGCATCGGCCGGGGCTCCCCGGTGCAGGGCGATCGCGAGGAACGCGGCGACCGAGAGGACGGTCAGGGCCAGCAGCGGGGTCATGAGGTCCCCGACGACCCCGCTCAGCGCACCCCGGACCTCCATGGTGTTGATGACCTCGTCCTCGAAGAAGTAGGCGCCCGAGGTCCCCGTGATCGCCTGCCACACACCGGGTGTGCTGAGCGGCGCCTCGAGCTGCATGCCGCGGGCACCCTGCGCGCTGAGGAAGCCGGTGAGGTTGCGGACGTCGCCGGAGACCGCGACGACGACGGCGATGCCTGCGGTGAGGGCGAGGCCCGCGCCGAGGATGCGGAGCTGGCCCTTCCGCACGGCGACGAGCGCCGCGAGGACGACGGCGGCGGGCCAGACCTTCATCCAGGTGGCGGCGCTCAGGACGAGCGAGGCCACGAAGGGCCGCGCGGCGACGAGGAGCAGCGCGGTGATCACCAGGGGCGCCGTCAGGCCGTCGATCCGGCCGACCGCGACCGGCCCCAGCAGCGCCGTCGCCGTCAGCCACCAGTAGGCGGCGGTGAACGACGACGGTGTGCCCCGCCGCACCAGGGCGGCTGTGCCGACGGCGTTGAGCGCGGCGAAGAGCAGGAACCAGGCGAGCTGGTAGAGATACGGGCCGAGGACGGTGGCGAGGACCATCGGCGCCAGCGCTCCGACGGGGTACACCCAGGCGGTGTCGATCCCCTGCCAGAGACCGTCGTCCAGCCCCTGGTACGCCCACTCGCGGTAGAAGCGGATGTCGCTGAGCACTCCGCCGCCGAGGATGAACGGCAGCAGGCGTGCGAGGAACCCGGCGTGGACGAGGGCGAAGAACAGCCAGACCGGGCGCGCGCTGTTGCGGGTCTCCGGACGGGGCAGGCGGATGCGCACGGGGGCTCCTGATCGGCGGGGTGGCGGCAGCCGCCAGTGTCTCACCCGCCGCGTGGCCGACGCCAATCCCCCGGGGTGTGCCGGGCTCCCCCGCCGGCCAGGACCTCGCGGGCGGAGGCGAGGCCCTCGCGTCGACGGCCGGAGGGCACGTACCCGAGGGCCTTGTCGACGACACCCGGCAGCGGTCGCCCCTCGACCCACAGCAGGAAGTTCCGCTCGAACTGGGCGGCGAGGTCGTCGAGCCAGGAATCGGCGTTGCTCGCCATGTGCGGCGTGACGAGCACCGTGGGCAGGGACCACAACGGGTTCTCCGGGGGCAACGGCTCGACGGCGAACGTGTCGAGGACCGCGCCCGCGAGCGTCCCGGCCCGCAGACGGCCGATGAGGGCCGCCTCGTCCACGAGCCGTCCCCGTCCCACGTTGATGAGGACGGCGGAGGATCTCATCGCCCCGATCGCCTCGGCGCCCATCATGTTCTCGGTGGCGGGGGTCAGGGGTGCCACCAGGACGACCCAGTCGAACCCGGGCACCACGCGGGCCAGCTCCGCGGAGGCGTGCACGCGGCCGAAATCGTCGTCGTGCTCCAGCGCGACCCTGCCCGCGCCCTCGACGCGCACCCCGACCGCCCGCAGCAGCCGTGCGGTATGGCGGCCGATGCTGCCCGTGCCCACCACCAGTGCCCGGGAACCGGCGATGTTCCGGCCCTCCCGCCAGGCCCAGCGGGCCTCGCGCTGGGAGTCCCGCAGGGGCCCGAAGCCCTTCGCGGCGTGGAGCATGGCACCCAGCACGTACTCCGCCATCGGCTGGTCGAAGATCCCGTGGGCATTGGTGACGACGACGTCGGAGGCCACGAGTCCCGGGAAGAGCAGTCTGTCCACGCCGGCGGCCGCGACGTGCAGCCAGCGGAGGGAGCCGGCCGCGTGCCAGGCCGCGGGAAGCGCTCCGGAGAAGTAGTCCCAGAGGTAGAGGACGTCGGCGCCGTCGAGGGCCGCGGGGAGGCCCGCCGCCTGCGCCACCCGGATCTCTGCCACCTCGGCCACGCGCTCGAGCCCGCGCACCGGCGTGGCACCCTCGAGGACCGCGACCACAGGACGACCGGTCATGACTGCTCCGATCGGTGCCCCACGGGACCGGCCGGGGGCCGGCCCGCATCGGGCGTGGGTCCGCCGGCCCCGCCGGCCGGCGGCGAGGCGGCGGGATCACCGGAGGCGACCCCCGTCTCCGGGCGGTGCTCGATCGACAGGTCGCGCAGGTAGCGCAGCACCACGATCCCCACGGCCGTGGTGGGAACGGCGAGGAAGGCGCCGACGATACCGAAGATCGTGCCGCCCGCCGTGACGGAGGCGAGGACCACGGCGGGATGGATCTCGAGGGTGCGGCCCACGAGCAGGGGCTGGATGAAGTTGCTCTCGAGCTGCTGCACGAGCACCACCAGCCCGAGGACGATCAGCGCCGTCACCCAGCCGTAGGCCAGGAAGGCCACGAGGGTCGCGACGAGGCCGGAGACGATGGCCCCGACCACCGGGATGAACGCGGAGAGGAACACGAGCACGGCCAGCGGGACGGCGAGCGGGATGTCCAGCAGCACGAGGCCCAGCCCGATGAACACGGCGTCCACGAGCGCCACGGTGGCCTGCGCGAAGATGTAGGAGGACAGCGTCTTCCAGGCCCCGCCGGCGATGCTCGCGGCGTGGGAGTACGCCGCGGAGTTGGTCCACCGCCCCGCCCAGGGCAGGAAGCGGTCGCCGTCCTTGAGGAAGAAGAACGTGAAGACGAGCGCCAGGAGCACGACGACGGTGCCGGAGGTCAGCTCGCTCAGCCCCGTGGTGATACCGGTGACGATGTTCCCGACGTTCGCCTGCAGCTGGGCGAGGCCGGTGTCCACGATCCCGTCGAGGTTGGCCCCGTCCAGGTTCAGGGGCGGCCCGGCGACGAAATCCGCGAGGTCGGCGACGTTGTCCCGGGCCAGCGTCGAGAGGTCGGCGACCCCGCCGGCGATCGAGGGGACGGTCAGCGCTCCGATCGCGCCGACGAGGCCGAGGAATCCGAACAGCGTCACGAGGGCGGCGAGCACCTTCGGGAGGCCCTTCCGCAGGAACCGGTTGACCGGCCAGAGGACCGAGGCGAGCAGCAGTGCGAACAGCGTGGGCAGCACGATCGACCACAGGGCCCCGGTGATGTACCAGAGGATGACCAGTCCTGCCAGGACGATGATGCTGCGTGCCGTCCAGGCGGCACTGGCCTTCAGGCCCTCCGCGAAGGCGTGCGGGCGGAAGCGCCGGGCCACCGAGGAGCCGTGCGGTTCCGCCGGGACGGGCGCCGCCGGGAGCCGCCATCGGCGGGAGCGGGATCGCGCGGAGGTGGGGTCGGCCGGGTTGTCGGTGTCTGCAGGTGTCACACAGCCATCCTGCCCTAGTCCTGGCCGGCGGTGCGGGTGTGGGCCCCGTCCCGTGCGCCCGCTGGGTCAGCAGGCGCTGACGATCGCCTGCGACGCGGTGTGGAACCCCGCCGCGACCGGCGCGGCAGGAAGTTCAGTGGGTGAAGCGACTGCCGGATCCGCAAGGGCCTGCCCGCGGGTGCCCGCGGACGCGGACGACGTCCGCGGGCGGGATCGGGCGATGAGCCCGGACTATGGTGGAGGAACACCTCCGACGCCAGCAAAGGGAACGCATGCGCTACGTGAAACTCGGCTCCACAGGCCTCGACATCTCGCCCCTCGCCCTCGGCTGCATGAGTTACGGCGAACCGGACCGCGGCAACCACCCCTGGACACTGAGCGAGGAGGAGAGCCGACCCCTGATCCGCGCCGCCGTCGATGCCGGCATCAACTTCTTTGACACGGCGAACGTCTACTCCGACGGCTCGAGCGAGGAGATCGTCGGACGCGCGCTGGCGGAGTTCACCCGCCGCGAGGAGACCGTCATCGCCACGAAGGTGCACGGCCGCATGCACGAGGGGCCCAACGGCGCCGGGCTGTCCCGCAAGGCGATCCTCGCGGAGCTCGACAACAGCCTCCGGCGCCTCGGGACCGACTACGTCGATCTCTACCAGATCCACCGGTTCGACCCGGTGACACCCCTGGAGGAGACCCTGGAAGCACTGCACGACGTCGTCAAGGCCGGCAAGGTCCGGTATCTCGGAGCGTCCTCCATGTACGCGTGGCAGTTCTCGAAGGCCCTCTACCTCCAGCGCATCAACGGCTGGACCCGCTTCGTCACGATGCAGGACCACTACAACCTGATCAACCGCGAGGAGGAGCGGGAGATGTACGGGCTGTGCGCTGACCAGGGCGTCGGGGTCCTGCCGTGGAGCCCGCTCGCGCGCGGGAAGCTGGCGCGCCCGTGGGACGAGACGACGTCGCGCTCCGAGACGGACTCCTTCGGCAAGACCCTCTACGGCACCCTCGATGCGGACCGGCGCGTGTCCGACGCCGTCGGGACCGTCGCCGAGGCGCGCGGTGTTCCCCGCGCCCAGGTGGCCCTCGCCTGGGTGTCGCGCAATCCCGTGGTCTCCGCGCCGATCGTCGGCGTGGGCAAGCCGCGGCACCTCGAGGACGCCGTCGCCTCGCTGGACCTCGAACTCACGCAGGACGAGGTCGACGCCCTGGAGGAGCACTACGTGCCCCACCCCCTCGTCGGGTTCTGATGACCGTCCTCGCGCCGGTCGACGGAGCTGGGCCGCGTGGCAGCGGCAGCCCCGGGACGTCGCGTGCCGGCTGACCTCGTCCTGCGGGGCGGGCGCGTCTTCGACGGCACCACCGTGCACCCGACCGCGACGGCGGTCGCCGTGGAGGGCGGCACCATCACCGTCGTCGGGACCGATGCCGACGCATGCGCGGCGGGCGGGCCGGCGACCGACGTCGTCGACCTGCGCGGGAGGCTGCTCACGCCCGGCTTCACCGACGCCCACGCCCACACCTTCATGGGCGGCATCGAGGCGCTCGCGTGCGACGTCGGCGGGTGTCGCGGCGCGGCCGAGGTGCAGGCTACGGTCGCCGCCCACGCGCGGGCGACGGGGGACGGCGGCTGGATCACCGGTGCCGGCTGGTACAAGGGGGACTACGACGGCGGCTTCCCGGACGCCGACGTGCTCGACGCCGTGGTGCCCGCCCGCCCCGTGTACCTCATCAACCGGGACCACCACAGCGCCTGGGTCAACTCCGCGGCGCTCCGCCTCGCCGGCATCGACGATCGGACGCCCGATCCCCCGCACGGGATCATCGGGCGCCGGGACGACGGCTCACCGAGCGGGATCCTCCACGAGGGTGCCATGTCCCTCGTCGCCCGGCTCCTCCCCCCGATCCCGCAGGCCGCCGTCGAGGCAGGCATCCTGTACGGCCAGCGCCACCTGCACGCCCTCGGGATCACGGGCTGGCAGGAGGCGATCATCGGCGAGTACGCCGGGTACCCGGATGCGGCTCCCGCCTACCGCTCCCTCGCCGCGTCGGGCCGCCTGACCGGACGGGCCTCCGGCGCCCTCTGGGTGCCGCGCGGCATCGGCCTGCAGGACATCCCGGACCTCGTCGGGGACTTCCGCGAGCGCCGGCGGATCAACGCGGCGGCGGGCTTCCCCACGTCGAGCGCGAAGATCATGGTCGACGGCGTGCCGGAGAACCGCACCGCGGCCCTGCTCGATCCGTACGAGCCCGTCGGCTGCGGGTGCATGCCCGGCGACCGGGGACCCACCTATCTGCCCACCGAGGTGCTCGACGCCGTCGTCGCCGCGCTGCATGCCGCCCGCTTCGACCTGCACCTGCATGCCATCGGCGATCGCGCCGTGCGGTCGGGGCTGGACGCGGTCGCGCGTGCTCGCGACCTGCACCCCGGCGACGGCTCGTGGCGGCCGCTGCACACCATGGCGCACGTGCAGCTCGTGCATCCCGACGACGTCCCGCGGTTCGGCGCGCTCGGCGTCGTCGTCAACGCGCAGGCGCTGTGGGCCTGCAACGACGAGCAGATGCGGTCCCTCACCGTCCCCCTTTTCGGCGACGACCGGGCACTGTGGCAGTACCCCTTCGCGTCGATGGCCGCCGCCGGGGCGGACCTGGCGATGGGCTCCGACTGGCCCGTCTCCGCCGCCGACCCCTGGCAGGCGATCCACGTCGCGGTCAACCGCTCCCACCCCGACCATGCCGGCGCGGAACCGCTCGTACCCTCGGAGGCGCTGACCCTCGGGGCCGCGCTCGGTGCCTATACGGCCGGCTCGGCCCGCGGCACCCGGTCGCCGGCCGGTGCCGTCCGCGCGGGCGCTCCCGCTGACCTCGCCGTGCTCTCGGCGAATCCCTTCGAGCTTGCCGTGACCGGACTCCACGGGATGGCCGTGGACCTGACCCTGGTCGACGGCCGCGTGGTCTTCGAGCGGTAGGTCATCATGGCTGGGCCCTAGCGCACCTTTTCGCAAGCAGCAAGGGCGGGTGCGCTGTCGGCACTGTGCTGTACGTTGTGACCACGCGCACTCGGAAGGCAGGACGATGACCATTTCCAGACGGCAGATACTCGGTGGTGCGGGCTTCCTCGCAGCGGCGGCGGCCCTCAACGGCTGTGCGGGCTTCTCGGGGGGCGGCGGGTCGGCGGGCGGCGACGACGGCGGGGAGAACACCCTCACGTTCACCACCTGGGGCAGCCCCGCCGAGGAGGAGGGTTTCCGCCGCGGCATCTCCGCCTTCGAGGCCGCGAACTCGGGCACGAAGGTCGAGCTCGACCTCGTCCCCTACGAACAGATCTTCTCGAACATCGACGCGCAGCTGCAGGCCGGCACGGCCCCGGACCTCTTCCGCGTGGACTACGGCACCATCGGCGCCTACAGCAGCCAGGACCAGCTCCTCGACCTCAGCAGCTATTTCGACACCGCGGCCGGGGAGGAGTTCCTGCCCGCGATGTGGCAGGCCGTCCAGTTCGACGGCAAGCCCTACGGTGTGCCCCACCAGACGGACACCTCGGCCGTCGTGTACCGCACGGACCTCTTCGAGCAGGCAGGGATCGGCAGTGTCCCGGACAGCCTCGACTCGGCCTGGACCTGGGACGAGTTCCGCCAGGTCGCGGAGCAGCTCCGTGGCTCCCTCCCCGACGATCTCTTCCCCTTCGTCTACAACTGGCAGCTGGGCGGGTCCACGCGCTGGCTGAGCTGGCTGTTCCAGGCGGGGGGACGCCTTTTCGACGAGGACCTGACCGGGTCCGCCATCGAGTCCGATGCCGGCGCGAAGGCCCTCGCGTTCACGCAGGGGTTCTTCACCGACGGCCTGGTGCCTCCGAGCAGCTCGGTCAAGTCCACGACCTACGCCGACAACGCCTTCTCGGCCGGTACCACGGCCATGGCCTTCGTCGGCAACTTCGTGCTCCCGAGCCTCGACGAGGCCATCACCGACTTCGAGTGGGGCGCCACCTACCTGCCACGCGATCAGCGAGGAGCCTGCGATCTCGGTGGCAACGCCCTCGTGGCCACGAAGAATGCACGCAATCCCGAACTCGCCGCGGAATTCCTGAAATTCATGACGCAACCGGACCAGATGTCCGATTTCTGTGCCCGCGCGATGGAGCTGCCCACCCTGACCAGCCTCGTGGATGCCGACCTCGACTACCAGACGCGGCCCGACATCGCGGGCATCTTCGTGGAACAGGCGACGACGCTCGCACCGGGTGACGTCCAGCAGCTCACCTCCCCCGCCATGGCGACCATCAACCCGAAGCTCCGCGACCAGCTGGAGGCCGCGTTCGTCCAGGGCCAGCCGGTCGAGGAGACGCTGGCCAACATCGCGGCAGCAGTCGACGAGGCAGCCGGCTGATGTCCGCCGGTACCACGGCGCGCGAGGGGCCGACCGGCAGGACCGATCCACCGGCCTCCCCGGCCGCCACCTATGCCGCCAGGACCGGGCGGGTCTCGTCGCGGCAGCGTGCCACCCTGACCTCCTACGGCTTCCTCGGCCCGAACCTCCTCCTGCTCGGGATCTTCCTGTTCCTCCCGCTGGGCTGGGCCTTTCTGATCAGCTTCCAGGAATCCAGCGGTTTCGGCGCCAGCGGATGGGTAGGTCTCGCGAACTACCAGCGCCTCGTCGCAGACCCCACGTTCTGGCAGTCCGCCCTGAACACCGCGGCCTTCACGCTCCTGACGGTGCCGCTCAGCCTCGCCCTCGGACTGGGCCTCGCCGTCCTCATGAACTCCGTCCTTCCCGGACGGAGGCTGTTCCGCACCCTCATCTACCTGCCCATGGTCATCTCGGGCGTGGCGACGGCCCTGATGGGCGTCCTGCTGTTCGACGAGGCCACCGGGATCGTCAACAAGCTCCTGCGCGAAGGCGGGCTCGCCGCCATCCCCTGGCAGTCACAGGGGTCGGCCGCGTTCGCGTCGATCATCCTCGTGACCCTGTGGATCCGTGTCGGCTTCAACATGGTCATCTACCTGGCCGCCCTGCAGGGCATCTCCCCCGAGCTGTACGAGGCCGCACGCCTCGAGGGAGCGGGCCCGTGGCAGCAGTTCCGCTACCTGACGGTGCCGCTCGTGGGACCGTCGACGTTCTTCCTGCTGATCATGGACGTCATCTACTCCTTCCAGGTCTTCGACACGATCTTCGTGATGACCGGCGGGGGCCCGGGACGCTCGACGTCGGTGCTGGTCACCTATGCCTACGAGAACGGGTTCGTCACGCGCGACCAGAGTTATGCGGCGGCGATCGGCATCGTCATCTTCCTGCTCACCCTCCTCTTCACGGCGATCCAGTGGCGCGGCAACCGCTCCCGCGACACCGCCGGATAGCCCCGGACCCCCAGGACAGGACACCCCATGGCCCGACCACTCCCGCTCCAGGACGAGGGCGCGCGCACTGCCGCAGAGAGGATCCACGACGGTCCGGGCGGCTTCGTACCGCGCATCAGGCAGGTACCGCCGGCCCAGCGGATGGCCGCGGCCGCCCGCCTGGTCACGGCGGTCGTCGTCGGGCTGGTGATGATGTTCCCGCTCTACTGGATGGTCACGCTCGCCTTCTCGCCGAATTCCGACGTCTTCAGTCGTGAGTTGCACATCTGGCCGTCCTCGTGGAGCCTCGACAACTTCCGCACCGTCTTCGGCAGCTTCCCCACGGCGACCTGGTTCGGGAACTCCGTGGTCATCACCGCGTTCGTCACGGTCATCACCGTCACGGTGAACCTGCTCGCGGGCTACGCCTTCGCCAAGCTGGACTTCCGCGGCAAGGGCGCCATCTTCCTGCTCGTCCTGAGCACCATGATGATCCCGGTCCAGGTGCTGATGGTGGCGCAGTTCCGCCTCGTGACGCAGCTCGGCATCTACGGGACCTTCTGGGCCGTCATCCTCCCGTCGGCGGCGTCGGCGTTCGGTATCTTCCTGGCCCGCCAGTTCATCATCGCGATCCCGGACGAGCTCATCGAAGCGGCAAAGGTCGACGGCGCCGGGACCCTCCGGATCTTCCTGCAGATCATCCTGCCGCTCTGCAAGCCGCTCATCGCCGTCCTGGTCCTGCTCACCGTGATGTACCAGTGGAACGACTTCGCCTGGCCGCTGATCGCCCTCAAGGACAGCGAGCTCTTCACGCTGCCGATCGGCCTCCTGTACCTCCGGGGCCAGTACGGGGCGGACTACGGCGCCATCATGGCCCTGGCGCTGGTCTCCATCACGCCGATCATCATCATGTTCCTCGCGTTCCAGAAGTACTTCGTGCAGGGCCTGGCACGGAGCGGTATCCGCTAGTCGTTCCGGTCGCACCCCGGTCGCCGCGCCATCGGGCGCCGAGATCCGTACGGGTCACCAGCGGCGGAAGCCGCCCTCCGTACTCAGGATCTGGCCCACCATCCACCGGCCCTCGTCCCCGAGCAGCCAGGCGATGAGCCGCGCCGGATCGTCGGGCTCGCCGAAGCGCCCGGACGGGCAGTGCCGGAGGACCTGCTGCACCACCTCGGCGGGCCGGTCCGCGGTGTCCTCATCGAGGTACCCCGTGTTGACGGGGCCGGGATTGACGGTGTTGAGCAGGATGCGCCGGTCGACGAGGTCGTCGGCGACCGACGCCGTCAGTCCGGCGAGCGCCGCCTTGGATGCGGCGTAGGCGATCTCGCCGGGCATCGGACCGGCGACCTGCCCGGACGTCAGCCAGATGACGCGGCCGCCCTTCCTGCCGTCGTGCTGGTCCGCGAAGTGCCTGGTGGCCATGATCGTGGCGCGCGTGTTGACCTGCTAGTGCGCGTCGAGGTCCTCCCAGGAGATGTCGCCGAGTCGGCCGTCACCCCCGCTCCTCGCGTGGTTGCAGACGAGCCCGTCGAGGTGGCCGAGCGCGTCGCGTGCCTCCGCGATGAGCCGTTCGCCGCCGTCGGGCCGGGAGAGGTCGATACTCGCATGGGCGAGCCGCGCGTCGTCCTGCAACAGGCCGCGGACTCCCGCGACGACGAGGTCGACGTCGTCCGCGCCCCACGGCTGCTCGGTGTCGTGCGGCGCGTAGTGGTGGAGGAACAGGCTCGCGCCCATGCCCGCGAGGCGGGACGCGACCGCATAGCCGATGCCCCTGCGTCGGCTCACCCCGGTGACGACGAAGGTACGCCCGGACAGGGCTCGGGTGGACTCCATGGCTCCAGCCTAGGGGCGTTCGCTAGGCTGGGAGCATCACCCACCGACCTGATCCCGCCCCGAGGAGATCCGTGCGCCGCATGTCCCGCTGCCTGGCATTGGTCGCAGCATCCTGCAGCGTGCTGCTCGGGCTGGCCGCGTGCGGCGGCGGGCCGGTTCTCGGCATCCTCGATCGGGACCAGACGGACCAGGACGTCCTCACCATCCGGACGGACCTGGACGGCATCGACCTCGCGACCACCCGCTTCCTCGCAGAACGCGACGGTGTCGAGTACTTCGCGGCCAGGCCGGTGGCCGGCACCGGCGGCGACGACGTGGTCTGCCTCCTCGTCGAGGAGGGCATCGGGGTCGGCCTGGAGTGCGCCCCGCTCGCACCCGGGAGCGCAGGCGCCACGATCCGCGACAGCAGGGCCACAGCGGTGCTGCTGCCGGACGACATCGACCGGAATGCACTGACCGACGAGGGCTTCGAGTTGCTGCACCCCAACCTCGCCCTCCGTGCGGCGGACGCCGGCTAGTCACCGACCGCGTCCGGCGCCCCGGCGTGGAAGAAGGAGTGGACACCGCCGTCCGCGCCCCGCCAGCATGGGAGGATCAGCACAGGAGCGGCAGGAGGAATCATGGCAGTGGCAGAGGACGACGGCGGCGAACTGATCGTCGGTGACGTGACACGGACCGGGGGCCGGGCCCTGGCGGTCGGGCTGTCCCCCTCACCCGACGATCGAGGCAGGCCGACCATCAGCGTGGGCTGGATGGAGCAGGGCGACCGACTGCAGCTCACCGTCGACGAGGCAGTGGCCCTGCGGGACGAGCTGACACGCATCATCCGGGACGCCGGCGGTACCGGCGACTAGGGCAGCCTGCCACCTCCGACCTTCGGGGCGCTGGTACCGCGGCCTACGCCTGGACCTGCGTCTCCCCCACGAGGATCCTGTGGTTCTCCTCGCACTGGAAGACGGCGAGGGTCCCGTCCGGCACGGGTCCCTCCGCCGGCCATTGATCCTCGCTCAGTTCGATCAGGGCCGATCCGCAGCTGGGGCATCGTGCTTCCATGGGGCGGGTCCTTTCCGTGCATCAGGTCCGCGACATGCCCACGCATCCGCGACGAACCCAGTACACACCGCCCGCCCGCCCGGCGCCACCACGGGCCACCGCGACCCCGACGGGCTGGACGGCCGGCACGTGCAGGGATTACCCGTCCCGCCGGAGGACACGCCGGGCCCCGGCGCCGATCAGCCCCACCGCGGCGAGGCCGATGAGGACGGTGGCCCAGGGGAACGGCGGCCTGCCGGCGACGTACCGCGTGGACGGGTCCTCGCCGGAGCGCATGATCGGCAGCAGCTCGACGGCATGCGAGGTCCGCGCCAGTGCCGCACTGATCCGGTGCAGCGCGGGGACGAGGCTTTCGGGAGCGCCGAGCAGCGCATGATCCACGGCATCGCGTCCCCGATCGAGGACGGACAGCGGCAGGGCGGCGACGACGTTCCCGGGCGGGCGCCGGGCCACCACGGGGTGGGCCCGCGTCGGCGCGATGCGCCGCACCACCTCCCACAGGACACCGAGCACCTGCAGCTCACGGCGGGAGACCCGGGCCTGCAGCCGGGGGAAGAGGGAGTCCTCCTCGTCCCGGACGTCGTCGTCGAGCACCTCGGCGAGACGCCCGAGGACATCCGTCCGTTCGGCGGAGCCGTCCGGGAGTCCTTCGAGCTTCTGCACCAGCTCGTTGACCTCCTGGTGCTCGCGCTCCACCTCCAGCGTGAGCTCACCGCCGTCGGGCAGGACCCTACGCATCACGGGCCAGAGGACGGATTCCTCCGCGAACGCATGGGGGAACACCAGGCGGTAGATGTCGAGCAGCACATCGGCCTGGGTCTCCCCGGAGGTCCCGCGCAGCTGCTCGAGCAGCGCGTTCAGCTTCACGTGGTCCCGCTTCTGCCGGACGAGCACGCTGAGCGGCCCTCCGAGCTGTTCGGTGGTCTGGTCTGCAACCGAGGTGTACACGGGGTCTCCCTGGGGCGGGTCGGGGGCGGCGCCGGAATGGCACCCCTCCCATCTCTACCCGCCGGCCGCCGTCGGGAACAGGAGCGCGCTCCCCTGTCGCCGCCGATGTCCGATGCCTATAATCGGGCGTGCTCCCCGGGGAGATTCCGAACCCGCGATCCGGCCGTAGCGAGCACCGCGAAAGGACACCGCAGCCCCATGGACCTGCTGGAACAGGCAGAAGCCCTGTACGTCCTGCCGCTCGATCGATTCACGGAGGCACGCAACACCGCGGCGAAGCAGGCGAGACGGGAGGGCGCCAACGACCTCGCTGCGGCGCTGCAGGGACTGCCCAAGCCGGCGGCGGCGGCCTGGCTCGTCAACGTCCTCGTCGATCGCCGGCGGAACGAGGTGGAGCAGGTGCTCGAGCTCGGCGCCTCGCTCAGGGAGGCACAGGACAGCCTCGACCGTGCGCAGCTGCACGCGCTGGGCCAGCAGCGCCAGCGCCTCCTCACCGCCGTCGCGCGGCAGTCCCTCGATGCCGCCGCCGAGCTCGGGCAGAACGTCGGAACCGCAGCCCTGCCCGGCGTCGAGCAGACCCTGCGGGCCGCCCTCGCGGATCCCGCGGCGGCTGCGGCGGTGCTCACCGGCCGACTCGTCCGGACGCTCGAGGCCACCGGCTGGGATCCCGTGGACCTGGAGAGCGCGGTGGCCGGCCCCTTCACCCCACCCGCGGCCGGGGAAGCGACGGCACCGGACGACGGCATCCCGACCGATCCGGGCGTCGCTGGCCCGGGGCGCCGGACGTCGGAGCCGACGGCGGTCCCCGCACACCGACGGAAGGAAGCCGACGCGCGGCTCGCGGCCGCACAGGACGCACGGAGGGCGGCCGAGGAGACCGCAGCGGGGCTGCAGCAGAAGTCCCGGCGTCTCGTGGTGCGGCGCGACGGGCTGACGGCCTCCATCGAGGATCTCGAGGAGCGCCTCGATGCCCTCCGCCGGGAGATCGCCGACGTCGACGCCGAGGCGGCTGCCCTCGATCGGGAGGCGGCGTCCGCCGACGTCGTCCTCGCGAAGGCGACGAAGGCGGAGGAGGCCGCATCGGCACAGGTCCGTGCCCTGAACGCCTGAGCGACTCCTCCGCCGCTCGGGCAACGGCGTAGGATGTGACCGAGATCAGGAGTATCCGCCAGGCCGAGGGAAGAGCTGTGACCGAGCAGGAAGTACTGAGCGACGTCAATGACGAGCTGTTCTCCCTCCTGACCGAGACAGCGGGTATCCAGGAGTTCCTCGACGAGTTCGCCGTCATGGCTGCGCACCGGCTCTCCGGAGCGGCCCCCGTGTCCTGTGCCGTCACGCTCGTCCGGCGTCGGAAGGCCGGCACCCTGGCAGCGAGCGACGCCGTCGCCCGGCAGGCCGACGAGTTCCAGAATCGTTTCCACGAGGGCCCGTGCCTCGAGGCCGCCATGACGGAGAGCTCGGTGTACTGTCCGGACACCGTCCTGGACGCGCGCTGGCCTGTTTACCTCGAGCGGCTCGACACCCGCAGGGTCCGATCGATCCTGGGTGTCTCGTTCGCCCTGGAGGACAGTGGACGTGCGGCTCTCAATCTGTACTCCGCCCGGCCCGATGCCTTCCCTTCGGCAAGCATCAAGGCTGCCGAAGCGCTGGCCGAGGCGGCGTCGTCGTCGCTGCGGTTCGCCGTGCGGGCAGCGTCGGCGGACGACGAGAACCACAACCTGGAGGCCGCGCTCGCCTCCCGACAGACCATCAACACCGCGGTCGGGATCATCATGTTCCAGAACAAGTGCTCCCAGGCCGACGCCATGGCGATCCTGCAGCGGGCCGCCAGCAGCCGGAACATGAAGCTCCGGCTGGTCGCCGAGCGCGTCGTCGACTCCGCTACCCGAGACTCCTGACCGGCCCGCACCGGCCGTGCCGGCATTCAGTCGAAGTGCGTGCTGACCGACGCGTCGACCGTGCTCGTGAGGACCTTCGATGCGAGGTCGCGGAGCTTCGTGTTGCGGGAGCTCGAGGCCGACCGCATGATCTCGATCGCCTCCTCCTGGCTGCACCGGTTCTGCGCCATGATGACGCCCGCCGCGATGTCGATCGTGGTGCGTGACTCCATGGCCGCGGCGAGGTGTTCCGCCCGCTCCGTGAGGCGCGCGAGGCGAAGAGCCAGGCGCAGGGGCGTGGAGGCCTCCGCGGCGAAGTGTTCGGCCAGCTCCACCTTCTCCGCGGGGAACGCTCCCGGCCGGCGGGAACAGTAGTCGACCGCGGCCGTCTCCGGCCCGTCCAACCGGACCGGGACACCGAGACCCGAGCGGATGCCGCGCTGCAGGGCCGCGGAGCCGTAGAGCGGGAACGTGCCGTCGGCGGCGAAGTCCTGCACATCGACCGTCCGGCCCGTGGCCGCCGCCCTCATGCAGGGTCCGTCGTCGAACCGGTACTGGATGTCCGCGAGGCGGCGGGCCGTCTGGCAGCTGCTCGCTATGGTGGCCCTGCTCCGCGGGCGCAGGAGCGTCACGCTGGTCATGATCTCGGCGTGCCCGTCCGAGAGCACGGCCGCTGCGGCACCCACGAGCCCGTCGAGGAACTCGTCGAGGCCGGCGCTGACCACCAGCAGGTTCTCGAGCAGGCTCCTGGCATCCGATCCGGGCAGGAAGCCCAACGCCTCATCCATCGCATGTCCCCCTTGAAGTGCGGTGCCCCGAGAGGGCACGGCGAACAGGAAGCTGCTGGCTGCTGAACAACTGCCGACAATGCTAGCGAGCAGAGCGGTGTGAGGACAGACGCCGGGGACGGGATCCCTCTGTCCGATCGAGCACCAGGCGCCGCGGTCCGGAACTTGCCTCACTTTCACCCGTTGACTATCTTGGACCTGTCCAGAAGAGGGCGCTGACTATCGTCGGCATGGCCGGCACCTGGACACCACGAGGCTTATCTTGAATCCAGAGCCCAATCTCAACGAATTGGCCGTGGTCTTCGGGCGCGTCCGCGGTCTCCTGCTCACCGAGGAGACCGTGCAGCACGCTGTCGACCTGCTCGCCGAAGCTGCACGCGACCTCATCCCGGGCGCGATCGGAGCCGGTGTATCCCTGATCCACCATGGGGAGCGCACGAGCACCGGCGCCACCGACACCCTCGTCCGGCGTGCCGACGAACTGCAGTACGAGTTCTCCGAGGGCCCCTGCCTCACCGCGTGGTCCAGCGGCGCACCCGTCCGCGTGGACGACACCACCGCCGCCGGCCAGCGCTGGCCGAGGTGGGCAGAAGCCGCTGCCGCGATGGACGTGCAGTCCTGCCAGAGCGTTCCCCTGATCCAGGGCAGTACGCCGCTCGGGGCCATGAAGGTGTACTCGACCCGGCCCGACGCGTTCGACGAGGCCACCGAGCGGGCGCTGACGCGTTTCGCCGTTCCCGCCGCCGCCCTGCTCAGCCACGTCCAGACGACGGAGACGCCGCACCAGATCCGGTCGGAACTGGCGACCGCGCTGCAGATGCGCGACCGCATCGGCATGGCGAAGGGCATCCTGATGGCCCAGCTGGGCATCGACGACCGCAGCGCGTTCCGTGAGCTGGTCGCCCGCGCGGAGCAGGGCAGGCGCTCCGTCGCGGACATCGCCCTCGAGCTGACCGGCGGCACGGCGCACACCCCCTGATCCCTGCGGCTCAGTTCCTCGTCGCGTCGCGGCGCCTTGCTTCTTCGGCGTGGCGTGAGCGCCCAATCTCCTGCTGGGCGCGGCGGACGAAGGAACTGAGGAAGCGCTGCTGCTCATCCGGGAAAGCACGGGGACGCTGGTCGAGAATGCAGAAGATGCCGTCGTTCGCCGGAGGGGAAACCCCACCGCTCGGGTTCTGGTGCGCCGCAGGGTCAGCGCAGCCCCGCGGCCGGTCCGACGAGCGTCACGATGTTGCCCAGCAGCGCGGCATTGAAGTCCACGCCCAGCTGGTTCGGGATGGTCACGAGGAGCGTGTCGGCGGCCTGGACGGCCGCGTCGGCGGCGAGCTGTTCCGCGATGACATCCGGCGCCCCGATGTAGCTGCGGCCGAAGCGCGACCTCGCACCGTCGAGGATCCCCACCTGATCCGTCGACTCCCGCTGGGCACGGACGCCGAAGTAGTACTCGTCCGTCTCGCTCACGATGGGCAGGATGCTGCGACTCACCGAGACCCTCGGTCTCCAGGCATGTCCGGCATCCGCCCATGCCGTGCGGAAGATGTCGATCTGCTCGGCCTGGAGTTCGTCGAACGGGACACCGGTGTCCTCGGTGAGGAGCGTGGAGCTCATGAGGTTCATCCCCTGCTCCCCCGCCCACTGCGCGGTGGCCCGGGTGCCGGAACCCCACCAGATGCGCTCCGGCAGCCCGGGCGAGAGGGGGTCGATCGGCAGCCTGCCCCGGCTGCCGGTCATGCGGGGGTCGGCGTCGGCGACGCCGTGACCTGCGATCGCCCGCCGGAACACCGCGGCCTTGTCGCGCGCGAGGTCCGCGTCCGTGGTCCCGTCCGCCGGCACGTAGCCGAAGGTCCGCGAGCCGTCGAGCGCGGTCTCGGGAGACCCGCGGCTGATACCGAGCTGCAGTCGCCGGTTGCTGATGAGGTCGGTGACCGCGGCTTCCTCCGCCATGTACAGCGGGTTCTCGTAACGCATGTCGATCACGCCCGTGCCGAGCTCGATGGTCTTCGTCCGCGCGGCCATGGCGGCGAGCAGGGGGAACGGCACCGAGTACTGCGGCGCGAAGTGGTGGACGCGGATGTACGCGCCGTCGACGCCGAGTTCCTCCGCCGCGACCGCCAGTTCGACGGCCTGCACCAGGGATTCCTGTGCTGTGGGGACCAGGGAGCCGCGTACGTCCTGGTAATGGCCGAAGGACAGGAATCCGATCTTCTTCATATCCCGTGCAGCGCTTCCGGAGGGCTCGGCATTCCCGCCCGACGGCGTCGGGCCCCGCCTAGTCGAGCGGAACGGGCCTGGACGTGGCGGGGGCGAGCCCGCGCACCAGGACGACGGCGGTCAGTGCGCCCGCCGCCATGATCGAGGCGAGGACCACGATCTGGAAGCGTCCGGCCTCGAGCGGCGAGATCCCGCCGAAGATCGCACCGACGAAGGCGCCCGGGAGCGTGACCAGGCCCGTCGTTCTCGTCTGGTCGGTCGACGGGATGAGGGCCTCGTACACCGCGGTGCGCGCCAGCTCCAGGGTCGCCCTCCTCGGCGTCGCCCCGAGAGCGAGCCAGCCTTCCACCTCGTCCCATCGCTCGAGGGTCGATCGGCGGAGCCGCCGGCCGGCGAGCGTGGCGATGGACATCGTGTTGCCGATGACGATCCCGCCGAGCGCCAGGAGGTAGCGCGGCTCCGGGAGGATCGCCCCCGTGGCGAACACGATGGCGAGGGTCACGGTGACGCCCAGGGCCATGCCGGAGGCCACGACGGCGAGGTGGGCGCGGGTGAACCCGATGCGGCCTGTGGCGGTTCCGGTGGCGACGGTGAACATGACGAGCAGCGCACAGGCCACCCACACCGGATCCGTGATGACCCCGCCCAGGATCAGGCTGATGAGCCCCAGCTGCACCGCGCCGCGGAGGACGGCGAGGGCAGGAGCGAAACGATGGGGAGACCGCGACCAGCTGAGGACGCCGAGGGGGACGGCCATGAGGAGCACCACGGCACCCGCGGTGGGGGCGAGGGCGAGGAGGGCGTCTCCGACAGCGGTCACGGATCCAGCGTATCCACGGAACGCGGACGACCGCGCCGCCCCCGCGCCGGCCCCGCCGTCGACGGGCACCCGGTGCCCGACGACGCGGCGCGCAGCTCGATGCGACGGGCGTCGCTCACGCCGGGGTCGAGGAGATCTGTGCACCGGGGCCCGACGACGCCACCCTTCCGCCGGTTCCCGCCCGGCACGACGACGGCGGGCCACCCCTTCCGGAGTGGCCCGCCGTCGTCCTGGAGCCCAGGCGTTCCCCCGTCGTGACGCGGGGTGCTGCAGCGTCAGGCCAGCTTGACCGCCAGGACGTTGCAGCGGGCCGAGAGCAGGATGGTCTGCGCCGTCGACCCCATGATCAGCTTGCCGACCGGTGTCCGGTGCCGCAGCCCGATCACGATCAGGTCCGCGTCCAGTTCCTCTGCCGTGTCCACGACCTCCTCGGCCGCCGTGGCCTCGGAGATGCTGTGCCGGACCGAGTACGGGACGCCGGTGGACCGGAGCAAGCCCTCGAGCTTCGAGACGTCCTCCGAGTCGGCGTAGGCGGGATTGACGAGGCGGTCGGCGCGCGTGGTGTTGATGACCACGAGCTCGGCGTCCCGGCGTCGGGCCTCCTCCACCGCCTCGGCGACGGCGGCATCGCCCAGGGCATTGGGCACGTAGCCCACGACGATCGTGCTCATCGGTCAGGATCCTTTCGGGTGGTCGTCGCCGGGGCGACGGCGGCTTCGGGGGCTGCCACGGAACCGCGGACGACCTCGGGTGCGTCGGCGTTCGCCGCGACCATCGCCTCGAACTGGCGCTGCCGGCGCTTCAGCAACAAGGACAGCGCGAAGATGATGATCAGGACCACGTAGATGGTGGCCGCGACGGGTGACTGCACGAGTGCCACGGGATCGCCCTGTGAGATCGCGAGCGACCTGCGCAGCTGGCTCTCGAAGATGGGTCCGAGGATCAGGCCCACCACCATCGGCGCGATCGGGTAGCCGAAGCGCCGCATGAAGAATCCGAGGATGCCGACGATCAGCAGGATGATCACGTCGATCGGGGTGAAATTCACGGAGAACGCACCGAGGACGGCGAACACCAGGATGCCCGCGTACAGGTAGGGCCGTGGGATCTGGAGGATCTTGACCCAGATGCCCACGAGCGGGAGGTTCAGCACGAGCAGCATCAGGTTGCCGACGTAGAGGCTCGCGATGAGCGCCCACACGAGTGTGCTGTTCGATTCGAAGAGCTGCGGCCCCACGGGGATCTGGTACCGCTGGAAGGCCACGAGCATCATGGCGGCGGTCGCCGTCGTCGGGATGCCGAGTGTCAGCAGGGGTACCAGGACGCCGGCGGCAGCCGCATTGTTCGCGGCTTCAGGACCCGCGACGCCCTCGATGGCGCCCTTGCCGAACTGCTTCTTGTTCTTCCCCTTGGCGAGCTTGCGCTCCGAGGCGTAGGACAGGAAGGTCGCGACGTCGGCGCCACCGGCGGGGATGGTGCCGACCGGGAAGCCGATCAGGGTGCCCCGGAGCCACGGCTTCCAGGAGCGGCGGAGATCGTCCTTGCGCAGCCAGCTCGTCCAGCCACCGGTCACCGGGATGACCTTGATGGGTCCGTGCCGGAGGCGGGAGGCCACGTACAGCGCCTCGCCGACGGCGAAGAGCGCCACCGCCACGAGGACGACGTCGATCCCGTCCGCGAGGAAGGGGCTGCCGAAGGTGTAGCGCTGCTGGGCGGTGAGTGAGTCGAAGCCCACGAGCGCGATGAAGAGGCCGAGGCCGAGGGACGCGAGACCGCGCAGTACGGACGATCCGAGGAGTGCGCCGACCGTCAGGAAGGCCACGACCATCAGGGCCACGTACTCCACGGGGCCGATCTGCACCGCGAAGGCCGCCACGTACGGGGCGACGAAGCTGAGCAGGACGGTGGCGATGGTGCCGGCGACGAACGAGCCGACCGCCGCGGTCGCCAGCGCTGCCGCACCCCTGCCGGCCTTGGCCATCTTGTTGCCCTCGAGCGCCGTGACGATCGACGACGACTCGCCGGGGGTGTTGAGCAGGATGGACGTGGTCGACCCGCCGTACATGCCGCCGTAGTAGATACCGGCGAAGACGATGATCGCCGCCGTCGGTTCCAGGCTGTAGGTGATGGGCATCAGCAGCGCGACGGTCATGGCCGGGCCGATGCCCGGGAGGACACCGACGGCGGTGCCGACGAGCACGCCGCCGAGCGCGAAGAGCAGGTAGATGGGTTGCATCGCCGTGGCGAAGCCCTCCATCAGCAGGAAGAAGTTATCCACCGAAGACACCGAACCCTTCGAGGAAGCCGGGAGGCAGCGAGACGCCGAGCAGACCGCCGAAGACGAACTGCAGCACCAGTGCCAGGACGATGGCGGTGACGAGGTTGCGCCACCAGGGGCGGGCCCCGAGGGACCAGGCCGCTCCGAAGAACAGGAAGGCGGCGGCGACGGGCCAGCCGAGCGGAACGATGAGGAAGGCGTGGACCAGCACGAAGCCGGCGAGCTTGCCGACGGTCAACCAGTCGGTCTTCGCATCGAGGTCCACGTCCTCGCCCTCGTCGGCCGCTCCGCGGTGCCCGCGGAGGACCTGGATCACCAGGCCCACACCGACGGCGACGAGCAGGGCCGATACGGCGAACGGGAAGGCGCGCGGCCCGATGTCACTGGCCGACGGCGGGGTCTGGATGCCGGCGCCGGCCACGAACCCGACCACTCCGACGCTGACGATGAGGAGCGCGAAGATCAGCTCACCGATCGGCCTGCCGGGAGCGGCGGCCGTGCCGCTCCCGGGGGCGTTCTCCACGGAGGTACTCATGGGCTACAGCAGTCCGATGTCGGTGAGGGTCGTCTTGACGCTGGCGATGTCCTCGTCGAGGAAGGACTGGAACTCGTCGCCGGACAAGAAGGCGTCCGACCAGTTGTTCTCCTCGAGGGTGGCCTTCCAGGTGTCGGTCCCGTGCAGGTCGGTGACCAGCTGGGTCAGCTTGTCCGCCTGGGCGTCGTCGATGTTCCCGGGGGCGACGACGCCGCGCCAGTTGGTCAGCACGAGGTCCACGCCCTCCTCGGTGAGGGTCGGGGTGTCGGGCAGCTGCGGTGCGGCCTCCTCACCGGAGACGGCGAGGGCGCGGAGTTTGCCGGAGGTGACCTGCTCCGCGTACTCGCCGACGCCCGAGATGCCGGCATTGACCTTGTTCCCGAGCAGAGCCGCGAGGGACTCGCCGCCGCCGGAGTACGGGATGTAGTTCAGGTTGTCGGGGGTGATGCCCGCTTCCTTGAGGACCGAGCCTGCGAGGATGTGGTCCGCACCGCCGGCGGAGCCGCCCGTGATGGAGACGCCCTGGCCCTTGGCCTCGATGTCGTCGAGCAGGTCCTGGAGGGTCTGGTACGGGGAGTCCGCGGGGACCACGATCACGAGGGGCTCCTCGGTCAGGCGGGCGATCGGCGTGGTGTCCTCGATGCGGTTGGCCGCGTTGTTGGTCTCCACGGCACCGACCATCACGTATCCCATGACCATGAGGGTGTTGGGGTCCGTCTCGGTGACGAGTTGGGCGAGTCCGTTGGTACCGCCGGCGCCGCCCACATTGACCACGGACGCATTGCCCACGAGGTCGTTCTCCTTCAGATCCGCCTCCATGGCCCGGCCCGTCTGGTCCCAGCCCCCGCCGGGATCGGCGGGGACGACGATCTGGAGCTTCTCGATGGCACCCTCCGCCTCGTCCGAGGTGGTGCTCTGCGTCATCGAGCTGCAGGCCGAGAGGGCCAGGGCGGAGACGAGGGCGAGGGTTGTGAGGGTCGAACGGCGCGCCGTTGTGCGATCGATCGTCATGATCTTCTCTTCCTTGAGATTTCGAGTGCGAGATGTGATGCGGGTCACCACTGCTGTCTTCAGGCTAGGAAGGCTTCTGATCGGCGGTAAAGGATGCGGTCGTACTGCTCGTATTGGTCTTTGTGGTCACAGCGAATCCGCGGACGGGTGCGCCATCCTGTGATGTGACACGGCGTGTCACACTATGAGGATGATTCGAACGATGTCGCTTCGATCGCAGCTGTTCTTCCTGCAGTTGGCCATCGTGCTCGTCATCGTCGCCGTGGCGGGTTCCACCGCCGTGACCATGCAGCGCCTGCAGATCCGGGAGCAGTACGAGGACCGGATGGTCGGCGTCGCCCAGTCGGTCGCCCAGTTGCCCTCGGTGGTCGAGGCCTTCGACCAGCCGGATCCCAGCGCCGCCATCCAGCCCATCGCCGACCTCATCCGGCAGTCCACGGGCGTGACCTACGTCGTCGTCACGGACGAGGAGGGCATCCGCTACTCCCACCCCAATCCCGAGCTCATCGGCGAGGTGGTCTCCACCGATCCCTCCATCCCGCTCTCCGGGGACATCTTCGTGGGCACCCAGACCGGGACGCTCGGCGAGTCCTGGCGTGTGAAGGTGCCCATCTACGACGGCGCCGGCGGCATCATCGGCACGGCGTCCGTCGGTACGCTCGAGTCGGAGCTCGACGCCGACCTCTACGAGGACCTCCCGCGCCTCCTGGCGTGGCTGATCGTGGCCGCGCTCGTGGGGTCCGCCGGCGCCATCTGGATCTCGCGCCTGGTATGGCGTCGCATCTACCGGCTGGAACCCGAGCAGATCGCCTCCCTCCTCGAGACCCGGGACGCCATGATCCACGGCATCAGCGAGGGCATGGTCGCCGTCGACGAGCACCACCGGATCGCCCTCCTCAACGACGAGGCCAAGAGGCTCCTGGGCCTCGACGACGCCGCCACGGGCGAATTGGCCGACGACGTCATGGAGCCCGCCCTCGCGCGGCTCCTCGTCGATCCGGCCGACACCGACGAGACCGTGCTGTCCGGCGAGCGCGTCCTCCTCGCCCGTACGTCCGACGCCCTCGTGGACGGCACGCGCGTGGGCCGCGTCATGATCCTCCGTGACCGTACCGAGCTGTACCAGCTGCTCACCGACCTCGACGGCGAACGCGACGTCACGCAGGCGCTCCGGGCGCAGGCGCACGAGTTCGCCAATCGCATGCACACCATCTCGGGCCTGCTCGAGCTGGGCCGCACCGACCAGGCCGTGGACTTCATCTCGCGGTCCGGCCATGGCGGCTCGCTCGTCTCGGGTTCGATCGCCCCGGGCATCCAGGACCCCGACGCCGCGAGCCTGCTCATGACGAAGAGCACCATCGCCGCGGAGAAGGGCATCACGCTCTCGATCGACGACACCTCGACGCTCGAGCCGGACGGCACCACCGACGTCGTGACCGTGCTCGGCATCCTGATCGACAACGCGATGGAGGCCGTGGCCGGCAGCGGTCGCCCCGACGGGCAAGTCGTCGTCCACGTGGACACGGCCGACGACGCCGTGCGCATCACGGTCTCCGACGACGGTCCGGGCGTGGCGCCGGCGCACATCGACGGCATCTTCTCCTCCGGCTACTCCACGAAGGACGGCGGCTCCACCGGGACGCGCGGCTTCGGTCTCGCGCTCGTGGACCGCATCGCGCGCCGCCGCTCCGGGCATGTCGTCGTCGACGACTCCGGCCTCGGCGGCGCGGAGTTCACCGTCTGGCTCGCGCCGTCGATCGTCGACACCCCCCGCACCACGCTGCAGGTGCCATGACCGGCGCGACTCCCTCGGCCGCACGGCGCAGGAAGCAGCCCCTGATCCCCACCCTGGTGGTGGACGACGACCACCAGGTCGCCGGGATCCACACCGGATTCCTGCTCGCCCACGGCGCGTTCGAGGTCGTCGGGACCGCGCACACCGGTGCCCGCGCACTGGAACTCGCCGGCGAGCTGAGGCCGCGGCTCGTGCTGCTGGACATCCACCTGCCGGACATGACGGGCATCGAGGTGCTCCGTGCGCTGCGCAACCGGCCGGGCGACCCCGTCGACGTCATCGCGATCACGGCCGCCCGCGAACTCGAGACCGTGCGCGCCGCGGTGGCCGGCGGTGTTCTGCACTACCTCGTGAAGCCGTTCAGTGCTGCCGTGCTGAACCAGCGCCTGGACTCCTACGTCGCGTACCGCGGCGACCTCGACGACCATGCGGCGGACGGGTCCGCAGCACTGGACCAGGGCCGGATCGACCAGCTCCTCCGGACGACGGCACCGGGCGGCGGCGGCAGTGCGGCCACCGCCACGATCACGACTCCGAAGGGCCTCTCGGCGCCGACGCTCGACGCGGTGATGAGGGACCTGCGCGACCAGGGCCGCGGCACCTCGGCCTCCGACGTCGCCGACAGGCTCGGCATGGCCCGCGTCAGCGCACGGCGCTACCTCGAATTCCTGGTGTCCCGGGGCCAGGCGAGGATCGTGCCGCAGTACGGATCGGCCGGGCGGCCGGAGAAGTTCTACGTCTGGACCGACGGGGCGCCGCGCGGCTGAGGAATATCTCCGGGTCGGGGAGGTTGTGCTGGGCATGAGGGAGAACACGACAGCCCGGACCGGCGCCCCGCGCAGCACCATCGGATTCATCGGCAGCGGCCACATCGGCTCGCAGCTCGCACGCCTGGCTGTCGCCAGGGGCTACCGCGTGGTGATGAGCAACTCGCGGGGCCCGGAGACGCTGCAGGACCTCGTCCGCGAACTCGGCGATGCCGCGCGTGCCGGGACCGTCGACGCCGCCGCGCGGGAGGGCGACGTCGTCGTGGTCACCATCCCGCTCAAGGACATCGGCTCGGTCCCCGTGGAGCCGCTCGCCGGGAAGCTGGTCATCGACACCTGCAACTACTACCCGTCCCGTGACGGCCGGATCGCGGAGCTCGACGACGAGACCACGACCACGAGCGAGCTCGTGCAGCGTCACCTCCCGGGGTCCTCGGTGGTGAAGGTCTTCAACAACATCTCCGCCGCCCAGCTGACCACGGACGGCACACCCGCCGGCACGCCGCACCGCCGCGCCCTGCCGATCGCGGGTGACGACTCCGACGCCAAGCAGGCCGTCGTCGAGCTCCTCGACGAGTTCGGCTTCGACGCCGTGGACGCAGGATCCCTCGCGGAGGGCTGGCGCTTCCAGCGCGACACCCCGGGGTACGGCACGGTGCACGACGCCGACGGCATGCGCGAGGCGCTCGGGCAGGCCGAACGCTACGCCGAGATGGGCTGACGCCGCTCCCCTGCGGCCCGGGCCCCTGCAGGGATCACTGCCGGAACCGGCCCGCGCGCGCAGATATTGCTCAGTATTGCCGCAGCCTGCCCGTGGGCGCCTCCTGAGGCGTTCCCTCGGGTACGTTGGATGCTGGCTTCGTGGTCCCTCGGGGCGGGATGTCCTGCGCATACGCCGATCCGGCGCACGTGCACCACCGAAGCACCGATCAGGCAGACCGAGAACAGAAGTGGAGCGTGCTGGGCCGATGGCGACACTGTCACCGAACGATCCGACCGCAGACAGTGGTGGGACCCGTCAGCGGGAAGCCTCGTCCGGCGGCCGGACGCTGCTGATCCGGGCCATCGTGCTCGTGACGGCCGTCCTCGGCCTCAACTACGTGGTGTGGCGGTGGCTGTACTCCATCAACTGGGACGCCTGGTGGATCGCCATCCCCCTGGTGCTGGCCGAGACCTATTCACTCGTGGACTCCCTCCTGTTCGGCTTCACGGTGTGGAAGCTCAAGAAGCGCAGCGCCCCTGAAGCCCCCGCCGGCCTCACCGTGGACGTCTTCATCACCACCTACAACGAGCCGCTGGACCTCGTCCTCACCACCGCCCGGGCCGCCAAGGCCATCCGCTACCCGCACAGGACGTGGATCCTCGACGACGGCAACCGGGCCGAGGTGCGGGCAGCGGCCGAGGCCGAGGGGATCGGCTGGATCACCCGGTCCGCGGACTGGAAGGACATGCCGCGGCACGCGAAGGCCGGCAACCTCAACAACGCGCTGGCCTCCACGGACGGCGAGTTCCTCCTGATCCTCGACGCGGACCAGATCCCCGACCCGCTCATCCTGGACAAGACTCTCGGGTACTTCACCAACGACAGGATGGCGCTGGTCCAGACCCCGCAGGTCTTCATCAACGTGCCGGAGTCCGATCCCCTGGCAAGCCAGGCGCCGCTCTTCTACGGCCCCATCCAGCAGGGCAAGGACGGGTGGAACGCGGCGTTCTTCTGCGGCTCGAACGCCCTCATCCGGCGTGAGGCACTCATGCAGCTCGGTGTCACGCGCTACGTGACGGAGATCGAACTCTCCCTGAACCGTGCGCTCAAGACCGCCGACCGGGTGATCGCGAAGGCCAAGAAGGGCCTCGACGGCGACAACCAGCGGATGGCGGAGGCCCTGGATCTCGTGGCGAAGGACCTGCGCCGGGTGCGCCGCAGGCTCCAGAAGGGGCACGGTATCTCCGAGGTGACCTACGAGTTCCAGCAGCGCGTGGAACAGGTCAGCCGCGACCTCGTGTCCGCCGACATGGCTGCGCTCCACGAGGATCTCGCCTCCCTCGAGGAACTCGGCATCGAGGGCCTCGACGCGGGGGCGCCGGGCACGTCGTCGGGCACCCCCGGCCTCGCCGTCGTCGACGCCGGCGCGCTCGACCAGCTCGCCCAGCGGTCCTGGTCGCCGCTGGCTGCGATCGACGCCGTCCGCCTCCTCATCGAATCGGTCAACGCCGACCGCGGCGGCGAGGCGCAGGCCGTCATGCCCATGGCGACCATCTCGGTGACCGAGGACATGGCGACCTGCATGCGCCTCCACGGCCTCGGCTGGGAGACGGCCTACCACCACGAGAAACTCGCCGACGGACTCGCTCCCGAGGACCTCAACTCCATGCTGACCCAGCGGCTCCGCTGGGCCCAGGGCACCATCCAGGTGATGTTCCGCGAGAACCCGTTCGCCCAGAAAGGCCTCTCGATCGCCCAGCGACTCATGTACGCGGCGACCATGTGGAGCTACCTCTCCGGCTTCGCCGCGGTCGTCTACATCGCCGCGCCCATCATCTACCTGATCTTCGGCATCCTCCCGGTCGACTCCATCAGCACCGAGTTCTTCCTGCGGCTCATCCCGTTCCTCCTGGTCAACCAGTTGCTGTTCGCCGTCGTCGGCAAGGGCGTGAAGACCTGGCGTGGGCAGCAGTACTCGCTCGCGCTGTTCCCCATCTGGATCCGTTCGATCACCTCGGCGTTCGGCAACGTCTATCTGGGCAGAAGCCTCGACTTCGCCGTGACGCCGAAGACCCTGCAGCAGGACAACCAGTTGCGGTGGGACCTCGTGAAACCGCAGCTGTGGGCCATGGGGCTGCTCGTGGCGGCGGCGATCATCGGCATCATCCGGATGGCCGTGGGACAGGCGGACATCCTGGGGACGTCCGTCAACATCGTCTGGGTGCTCTTCGACCTCGTCATCTTCAGTGTCATCATCGAAGCCGTCCGCTACCGGGGATACGAGCACTACCAGTCGGACATCGCCACCGCGAAGGCCCGCCAGGAAGCGAAGGAGTGACAGCCGCCGCCCGGAGCCGGAAGCAGCGTTCGCTGACCCGCCCGGTCCTGATGATGGCACTGGTGCTGGGGTTCCTGGCCGGAGGCCTGCCCGCGCACGCCGACGCCGCCGGCCTGCCCGCGACCACTGCGGACAGCGAGTCCGCGCCGATCGACGACCCGGCGGCCCTCGCCGAGGGGCGGTACTTCGGCCCGGAGCTCGACTGGTCCGCCGACGACGCGCGCGCCTACGCCGACCGCACCGGGACGACGCCGTCGTTCTTCAGCCGCCCGATCCCCTACCCGCTCGACGCCACGGCGGAGCGCGACCTGTTCGACCTCGCGCGGCAGGAGGCACCCCTCGGTGCCGTCGCCGTCGTCACCCTCGAGCCGTCGAAGCCGCTCGACGAGCTGACCGGCGACGACGCCGGGCGCCTCGCCGACACCCTCGGCCGCATCAGCAGCGAGTTTCGCACCGCCTTCTTCCTCCGCTTCGCACCCGAGATGAACGGCACCTGGCACAGCTGGGGCCAGCAGCCCGACGCGTACGTCGACGCCTTCCAGACCCTCGCGGGCGTCGTCCACTCCGAGCTGCCGACCGCCGCCATGGTCTGGGCGCCGTCGTACGCGGCCGGTTACCCCTTCACCGAGGCGTACGGCGCCGTGGAGGGCCTCGAGTCCGGCGCCGTGACCGCTCTCGACACGAACGGCAACGGCCTGATCGACGGCGCGGACGACCCGTACGCGCCGTACTACCCGGGCGACGGCGCCGTCGACTGGGTGGGCCTGTCCATGTACCACTTCGGCAGCTACGAGCAGGGCGCCACCACGAACGCAGACGGGACGCGCGAGTACTCCGGCGCGATCACCACGTCCGTGCTCCCGGAACCGGACAAGTTCGCCGACCAGCTCGCCGGCATCTACGGCGCGGCCCCGGGGGCTCCGCGTATCGACTTCGCGAAGGAGTACGCCGCAGCGAACGGCAAGCGGTTCCTCGTCCAGACCGCCGCGCTGTACGATCCCGAAGATGCCGACAGCGCCCCCGAAGCGGACATCAAGCGCGCCTGGCTCGACCAGCTGTTCGACCCGGCAATCGCTGCGCAGTACCCGGAGATCGGCATGGTGTCCTGGCTCGAGGCCGAGCGACAGGAGCCGGAAGCGCAGGGCCACACCGTGGACTGGAGGCTGAGCGCGGACGAGGCGACGACGGCGGCGTTGCGCGACACCCTCGACGCAGCGCCGGGTGTGCGGCTGGGGCCGGTCATCCCGGTGGTCGACCAGTCGGACGCGAACGAATCGACCCGGCAGGTGTGGCAGGCGGGTGCCCCGGTCAGCGCCGTGATGGGCTGGCTGGTCGCCTGCGTCGTCGGGCTCTTCGCCCTGGTCCTGCTGGCCGGAGCAGCACGGCGCGTCGTCCCGCACTGGCGGTGTCCGGACGAGCACGCTCCCCGGGACACCCGCATCGACCTGCTGCGTGGCTGGATCATCACCTCGGTGGTCGTCACCCATATCGAGGTCGCCGGACCCTGGTCCTTCATCTCGCGCAATCTCATCGGGACGATCACCGGGGCGGAACTCTTCGTCCTGCTCTCCGGCGTCGTCCTCGGAATGGTGCACCCCGTCGCCGTCCGGCGACGCGGGGCCGGCGCGGCCGCCAGGAGCACCACCCGGCGGGCGGTGAAGCTCTACGTCACGGCCCTGGCCGTGGTCATCACCGTCTACCTGCTCTCCCTGGTGCCGTTCATCGACGCGTCGGTGCTGACCACCTTCACGGACCGTGGAACAGGCGAGGCGGGAACAGATGCTGCGGGGCGCGTGTACGACCTCTACCCGAACGTCGCACGACTGTTCGACTATCCGCCGCCCGCCTACGCGGTGCGGGACCTGCTGCTCCTGAACATGGGGCCGTGGGCCTTCAACATCATGGGCCTCTACGTCGTGCTGACGCTGACGGTTCCCCTGCTGGTCCTGCTGCTGCGGAAGAAGCTGTGGTGGCTGGTGCTGTCCGTCAGCTGGGCGCTCTACGCGGTCGACGCGGTGTTCTCCCTGCGGGTCCTGAACTCGCAGTTCCAGGACGTCTTCCCCCTGCTGACCTGGCAGGTGATCTTCGTCCACGGCGTCGTCCTCGGCTACCACCGCCGCTCGATCATCGACGCCCTCAGCACCCGTCGCGGGAAGATCCTGGTGGGCGCCGTCACCGGCACGTACGCCCTGGTGCTCGGGACCCTCTGGCTGAACTACACGCTGGAGCTCGGTCTTCCGTTCGTCCCGGCCGGCTTCTACGAGACCCTGTACGAGTCCGCGTACGTGCGAGTGTTCCTGCAGCCCGGCAGGCTCCTGAACCTGGCCTTCCTCATCCTTGCCGCGTACGTGATCCTGACCGCGTTCTGGCGCCCCATCAACACGCTGACGGGCTGGCTGTACGTCCCGCTCGGGCGCGCGAGCCTGTACGTCTTCATCCTTCACGTGTTCTTCGTCCTCGCGGTGGCGAACATCCCGGGCCTCGACCGCACGAGCGCCTGGCAGGGGCTCCTCATCCACGCCGTCGTGACCCTCGTCATCTGGGTTCTGGTGAAGCGGAGGGTCCTGTTCGGGATCATCCCGAACTGACCAGCCTCCGCCCGGTCGGCGGACGACTCCCCGGCCGGGCGGAGGGTCGTGAGGTCGACAGCAGGATGTGCGCCGGTCCAGCCCCTCGTGGATCCCGCAGGACCGTTCGTACCGGTAGACTGGAGGAGGTCCGCAGCACCGCTGCAGGATCATGAGGGTCCTCCAGGGCCGCTCGTCCCAGTTCTGGTCTCGCCGTCGACGACCCCGTCCGGCCGGCCCGCTTCCTCGGACATCCTCACCGGCTCCAGGACGACGTCGCACCAACGCCACCGATGTCGATCCGCACCGTGATGTCCATTCACGGCCACCGCACCACCCCCGAAGGCTTCATGACCCCCCACCCCACCCCGGCACGCCTGTCGTCCCTCGGAGCGCTGCTGTTCGACCTCGACGGCGTGCTCACCCCGACCGCCGAGGTGCACATGCAGGCGTGGTCGCGGCTGTTCACCCCCTACCTGGCGGAGAAGGACGTGGAGGGCTACACCGACGCGGACTACTTCACCTCCATCGACGGACGCCCCCGCTACGACGGCGTTCGTGCGCTCCTGGCGTCCCGCGGCATCAGGCTGCCCGAGGGCCTCCCCGGGGACCCGCCCGAGTTCGAGACCGTCTGCGGACTCGGCAACCGCAAGAACCGGGCCTTCAACGAGACCCTGGAAGAGGACGGGGTCGCTCCCTATCCGGGGTCCCTCGCATTCCTCGATGCGGCCATCGCCGCCGGCGTCTCCGTCGCCGTCGTCACGAGCTCCCGCAACGGCGTCCCCGTCCTCAAGTCCGCCGGGCTCCGCGACCGCTTCGACGTCGTCGTCGACGGCGTCCTCGCGGCCGACCGGGAGATCGCCGGCAAACCCGCTCCCGACACCTACCTCTACGCCGCCGATCTGCTCGGCCTTCCCGCCTCGGCGTGCGCGGTGGTCGAGGATGCACACTCCGGGGTCGCCGCCGGTCGGGCGGGCGGGTTCGGCCTCGTCGTCGGGGTCGACCGGGGCGTCGGCGCCGAGACCCTCCTCGCCCATGGTGCCGACACCGTCGTCGACGACCTCGCCGCACTCCTCCCCTTCCTCCCTGCCCGGCCGGCCACCGCCGCCCCGGGCGCGCATCCCTCCTGACCAGGAATCCCCTCATGAATCTCATCACCTCCGATCCACTGGACCGCAACCACTTCCCCGTGGACGAGTGGGCACTCGTCGAGACGGAATTCGACGTCGCCCTCCAGGGCCGTACCGAGACGCTGTTCACCGTCGGCAACGGCTACCTCGGCCTCCGCGGCAACGTGGACGAGGGCAGGGACGGGTACCACTACGGCACCTTTATCAACGGCTTCCACGAGACCTGGCCCATCCAGCACGCGGAGGAGGCCTTCGGTTTCGCCCGCGTCGGACAGACGATCGTCAACGTCCCCGACGCGAGGATCATCCGCCTGTACGTCGACGACGAGCCGTTCGTCCTGACGGAGGCCGACATCCTGCGCTACTCGCGGCGGCTCGGTTTCTCCGACGGCCTCCTGGTGCGCGAGCTCGAATGGCGCACGCCCTCCGGCAAGCGCGTCCTCGTCCGGACACGCCGCCTCGTCTCGTTCACGGACCGCCACCTGGCCGTCGTCGACTACGAGGTGGAGATGCTGGACGCCGAGGCGTCCATCCTCATCTCGAGCCAGATCCTCAACCGCCAGGACGGCGTCGATAAGGACCAGGTGAACCCCGTCGCGGAGAACACGTCCTTCGACCCGCGCAAGGCGGATGCGTTCAAGGACCGGGTGCTCCAGCCACGGCTCAAGCGCGTCGACGGTTCCCGCTACCTGCTCGGCTACCGCACCACCAACTCGTCGATGACCCTGGCCTGCGGCGTCGAACACGAGCTCGTCACGGACAACGAGTGGGACCAGCGGTCGCACATCGAGGACGACCTCGCCAAGCACGTCTACCGCGTGAAGGCGATGCCCGGCCGGCCCATCCGGCTCGTCAAGACCATGACGTACCACACCTCCCGCGGCGTGCCCGTCCGTGAACTGGCCGACCGCTGTGAGCGCACGCTCGACCGCGTGCGCGAGATCCCCCTCGAGCAGCAGTACCGGATGCAGCGGGAATGGCTGGCCGACTTCTGGTCGCGCTCCGACGTCGAGGTGGAAGGCCAACCCGCCATCCAGCAGGCCGTGCGCTGGAACATCTTCCAGCTCGCGCAGGCCACGGCCCGCACGGACGGCGGCGGCATCGCGGCCAAGGGCGTGTCCGGCTCCGGCTACGGAGGCCACTACTTCTGGGACACCGAGGTCTACGTCCTCCCCTTCCTCAGCTACACCGCCCCCCTCGTCGCACGGAACGCCCTCCGCTTCCGCCAGGCCATGCTCGAGCCGGCACGCTCGCGGGCGGCCGAACTCAATCAGCGCGGGGCGCTGTTCCCCTGGCGCACGATCAACGGTCAGGAATCCTCGGCCTACTACGCCGCAAGCACCGCGCAGTACCACATCGACGCCGACATCTCCCACGCACTCATGCAGTACGTCGCCGCGACGGGCGACGAGGACTTCCTGATCCGCGGAGCGATCGACATCCTCGTCGAGACCGCGCGGATGTGGGCCGACCTGGGCTTCTGGCGCAGCAACGGCGACGACAATTTCCACATCCACGGCGTCACGGGACCCGACGAGTACACGACCGTCGTCAACGACAACCTCTATACGAACGTCATGGCGCGCGCCAACCTCAAGGCGGCGACGCGTTCCGTCGAGTCGCTGCGGGCCGACGATCCCGTCGCCTACGAGCGGATGGTCGCGCGCCTGCACCTGTCCGAGGACGAGATCTTCGAGTGGTCGCTCGCCGCCGAGAAGATGCACATCCCCTTCGACGAGCGCGCGGGCATCCACCCGCAGGACGCCGCATTCCTGGAGAAGGAACTGTGGGACCTCGAGAACACACCCGCGAGCAAGCGGCCCCTGCTGCTGCACTACCACCCGCTGGTGATCTACCGCTTCCAGGTCCTCAAGCAGGCCGACGTCGTCCTCGCGCTCCTCCTGCAGGGCCATGAGTTCACCGCGGAACAGAAGCGTGCCGACTTCGAGTACTACGAGGCCCTGACGACAGGGGACTCGACCCTCTCCGCCGTGGTCCAGTCGATCATCGCCGCGGAGGTCGGGTACCAGGACCTCGCGATGAGGTATTTCCGGTCCGCCTTGTTCGTGGACCTCGCCGATCTGCACCGCAACACCTCGGACGGTATCCACGTCGCATCGACCGGTGGCGTGTGGAGTGCCCTCACCTACGGGTTCGGTGGCATGCGCGACCACGGCGGCCGGATCACCTTCGATCCGCGCCTCCCCGAGGGCTGGACCCGCATGAGTTTCCGGGTGACCCTGCACGGAACGCGCCTGCGCGCGGAGGTCACCCAGCATGCCATGACCCTGACGGTCGAGTCAGGTGGGAGCGCGACGGTCTCCGTCCGGAGCCAGGTCGTGCACGTCGAGGCCGGCAGCCCGGTCACCGTCCAGCTCAGCCACCAGGGTCCGCGCCTGACCGGCACTCCGACGACGAGTGACATCGAGGGGACCCGACGGGCGGACGGCACGCTGGTGACGGCGTCGATGCCCACAGTCACCGTGGGGTCCTGACGGCACTCCTGCAGCGCGCCATCGCATAGCCCGGCTGGGAAATCCCCGGCCATGCGACGGCCCCGGGGATGCCGGGTGCGCCGTCGGGCGGGTCTGCCGTCGTCCGGGCTGATTGGAAGCGGCGTCCGCGCCGGCCGCCGGTCTGATCGGAAGCGGCGCCCGCACCGGCCGCCGGTCTGATCGGAAGCGGCGCCCGCGCCGGCCGGACGCGGTTCAGCGGGAGCCGCGCCAGATGCGCCGCCAGAAGGAGGCCTTCTGCGGTTCCGGCGGCGCGGCCGCCTCCGCTGCCAGGCGCGCTGCCACCCGGCGTTCGCGCCACCGCTCCACCTCGACGTCGACGTCGCGCAGTTTCGTGATGACGGGAGGCCCGCCGAGGAGCTGGCGCCTCGCGTCAATGACGCGGTAGTTGAAGTCCTCGAGGACCTCGCGCACCTGCCGCTCGGTGTACTGGCGGTCGAGGCGGTCGTCGAGCTCCGCGTCCTCCGTGCGCAGCAGGATGGCCCGCGGTCCGAGCCCGGTGATGTTCTCGCGCTGGATGAGTCCCTTGACCCACCAGTCCGGATCGTGTGCCTCCCCCAGGCCGGGGATCGGCTTGCCGGCAAGAGCCAGGTCGTCGAATTCTCCGCGCGCCACTGCCCGGTCGACGATGAGGCGTGCCCGCCTGACTTCGTCCTCCCCCGTGCGCAGCGGGGCCATCTCGCCGTTCGGCGCGTCGCCGTCGTCGTTCTGGCGTTCCAGCTCGGCCAGTGCATCGTTCGCATCGCCCCCGCCACTCCGGGCAGCCCGGTACTGGGCCGCCTTGCGCAGCCTCTCCTCGTGCTCCTGGGACCCGCTGATGCCGCTGCCCTCCGCCTCGCTCGTGCCGGTCCTTCAAGTATTCCGACGGGAGGAAGGGAGCCGCAACCGATTCTCCTGCGGACGAACGCCCTGGCGCTGCCGCGTCGCGGTGCGGGTTCGTGCACGCGGTCCGACCGCTCCGCCCCGTTCCGGCGGCGTGTCCTGCCGCGACACGAGCCTCCGGCGTCGAAGCGCGTGCACGAAGCCGCAGCCGGGCCCCGTGGCAGATGGGAACGACGACGGCGGGCCCCCCCTGGGGGCGCCCGCCGTCGGGAGGCAGGTGCTAGACGAGCCAGGCCGTCGTGTCCCCCGGCAGACGACCGTCGACCAGGGGTGAGCTGCTCAGCACGACCCTGCCGGCGGGCAGGTCCACCGGCGACGACCCGAAGTTCGTGATGCAGTGCCATCCGCCGGGACGCGTGAAGTGCAGGACGTCGGCGGAGGGCGTGTCCACCCAGTCGAAGTCCTCCTCGCCCTGCAGTTCGCGCCGCAGTCCCAGGGCACGGCGGTAGAAGCTGAGGTTGGAGGCCGGATCGCCCTCCTGCACCTCGACGGCGTAGTCGCCGAACCACTCCGGCTGCGGCAGGTGCGCGCCGCCGAACCCGAAGCCGAAGGACTCGCCGTCCCTGGTCCACGGCAGGGGCACGCGGCAGCCGTCGCGGCCGACGTCGACCCCCGTGTTGCGGAAGAACGTGGGGTCCTGGCGGTCCTCGTCGGCGATGTCGGCGACCTCGTGCAGTCCGAGCTCCTCGCCCTGGTAAACATAGGCGGAGCCCGGCAGGGCCAGCATGAGCTGCGTGACGGCGCGGGCGCGGCGTTCACCGAGCTCGCGGTCCAGGACCGGCTCGGTGCCACCGCTCAGCAGCCAGGCCGATCCGTCCTGGCCGCCCTGGCCGCCCTGCCCGGGCTTGCTCCTGCTGTCCGGGTCGGCCGGCGGGAGCCCGTAGCGCGTGGCGTGGCGGACGACGTCGTGGTTGGAGAACACCCAGGTCGACGACGCGCCGGATGATGTCGCCTCGACGAGGTTCCTGGTGATGATGTCGCGGAACTGGCCCGGGTTCCAGTCGGCCTTGAGGAGGTCGAAGTTGAACGCCTGGCCGAGCCCTTCCGGGCTGGCGTAGCGGGCGCGGCGCTCGGCATGGACCCAGGCCTCGGCCACGGCCGTCCGCGGCGGCGTGTACTCGTTGAACACCGCACGCCATTCGGCGAAGACCTCGTGCACCTCGTCGCGGTCCCAGAACGGGTGTCGGCCGTTGTGGTTCTCGTCCTCGGCGCCGAGCTCGGCCTTCGAGGGCAGGGGTTCGGTCATGTCCTTGGTGAGGGCGTGGGCCACGTCGACGCGGAAACCGTCGACACCGCGGTCGGACCAGAAGCGCAGGGTCTTCAGGAAGTCGTCGCGCACCTCGCGGTTGTCCCAGTTCAGGTCGGGCTGTTCCTTCGCGAAGATGTGCATGTACCACTGGCCGTCCGTCGTCCGCTCCCACGCGGGTCCGCCGAACACGGAGTCCCAGTCCGAGGGTGGCTCGTCGCCGTCCGGGCCCTTGCCGTCGCGGAAGATGTAGCGGTTCCGCGCGGCCGACCCCTTCGGCGATGCCAGCGCCTCCCGGAACCAGGCGTGCCGGTCGGAGGTGTGGTTGGGGACGATGTCGGCGATGAGCTTGATGCCTGCCTCGTGCAGCGCGGCCACCATCTCGTCGAAGTCCTCGAGCGTGCCGAGCTTGGGATCGACGTCGCGGTAGTCGTCCACGTCGTACCCGCCGTCGGCGAGCGCGGAGGGGTAGAACGGGCTCAGCCAGACGGCGTCGACGCCCAGTGACCTGAGGTACGGGATCCGGGACGTGATGCCCTTCAGGTCACCGATGCCGTCACCGTTGGAGTCCGCGAAGCTGCGCGGGTAGATCTGGTAGACGGCGGCCTGGCGCCACCAGGCGGGATCCTGCATGCGCTCGGCGAGCTGATCGGCGGAGAGCCCGGACGTGGCGTCGACGGCCGAGTCGACCTCGGGGTTGACGGTGGAAGTCACGAAGGTGTCCCTTTCGAGGGTTGGGATGTGGAGGTTACTTGGAGGATCCGCGCATCACGCCGGAGATGACCCAGCGCTGCGCGAAGAGGTACACGATCAACAACGGTGCCATCGCCATGAGGTAGGACGCGAATGCCACGGAGTAGTTGGTATTGAATTGCCCCTGGAAGATGAACTGTGCCAGTGGCAGCGTCTGCGCCGACGGGTCGGAGAGGATGACCAGCGGCAGCATGAAGTCGTTCCACGCCCAGAGGCAGGTGAGGATGCCGACGGTCGCGTTCATGGGACCGAGGAGCGGGAAGATGATCCGCCAGAAGACGGTCCAGGTGGTGGCACCGTCGGTGAGCGCGGCCTCCTCGAGTTCGAGCGGGATGGACCGGATGTAGGCGACGTACACGAAGATGTTGAACGAGAGCCCGTACACCGTGTACAGCAGGATCAGGCCCAGCTGGTTGTCGAGCCCGAAGATCGCCGTCTGCTTCACCACCGGCAGCATGATGATGGGGAACGGCACGAACAGGGCTGCGATGAAGTAGAAGTACAGCCCCTTGAAGAACCTGCGGTGCATGTTCCTCGCGATCGCGTAGGCGACCATCGAGTTGGTGAGGAGGGTCAGCAGTACCGTGCCCACGGTGACCAGCCCGGTGTTGAGCAGGGCGCGCGGGAAGCTGGTCAGGGTCCACGCCTCGGCGAAGTTCTCCCAGCGGGCCGTGGTCGGCAGACCGAATCCGGTGCCGCCCAGCTGGTCGGGCGTCTTCAGGGCCGTGACCACGGTGAGGTAGAGCGGGACGAGCACCGTCAGGGCGCACACGGCGACGAGTGCCGTCAGCCACCAGTTCACGCGGCGGCGGTCCGGCCGGTGGGCGCGTCCGACGACGGGGTCGTCGCCGTCGGGACGGCCCGTGGCTACGCGGCGCACCGCGGAGGAGGATGTGGCGGTCATCAGAACGAGGCCTCCCTGCGCTGCAGGATCCGCAGCTGGATGAATGAGATGGCGATGATCACGAAGAGGTAGAGGACGGCGTTGGCGGTCTGGTAGCCGTACTCGCCGCCCTGGAAGCCGCCGCGGTAGATGAGCAGCGAGATCGATTCGGTGGACGTCCCGTGGCCGCCGGCGGTCAGCGAGATGATCTGGTCGAAGACCTGCAGGAAGTTCTTGAGGCTGAGCACCATGTTGATGGTGAAGAACGCGCCGATCATCGGGAACGTGATGGAGGTGAACTGCTTCCAGGGCGAGGCGCCGTCCAGGGACGCCGCCTCGTAGAGCTCGCCCGGGATGGTCTGCAGCCCGGCCAGGTAGATGATGATGTTGAAGGCCGCGGCCTGCCAGACGGACAGGATGACGACACCGATCCATGCGGTGTCGGGGCTCGCCAGGATGCTCGTGGTCAGTGCTGTGATGCCGAGTGCTTCGGCGATCGCCGGGACCGAGTTCGAGAACAGGTAGTTGAACACGTACCCGACGATCAGGATGGACAGGATGTTCGGGATGAAGAAGATGCCCCGGAAGCCGGTCTTGAAGCGGATGCGTCCGTTGAGCGCGATGGCGACGGCGAGGGCGATGATGTTCACCGCCACCGTGGACACGATCGCGAACAGGAACGTGAAGCCGTAGGCGCCGTAGATGCGGTCGTCGCCGAAGAGGTTGGCGTAGTTCGTGAGGCCCACGAAAGACCATTCGCCGTAGCCGGCGTAGTTCGTGAGGCTGAAGAACATCCCGGTGAGGAGGGGCACCGTGTGGAACACGGCGAACAGTGCGAGGGCCGGGAGCACCATCAGGTAGAAGACCCGCGGCACGCGCCGTTCCCCGCGGAGGGCCGTCGGCGGTGGGCCCGGGCGCGCCGGGCGGGTTCCGGTGGTGCTCATGTCAGTCCTTCTCGTTCGGGATGGTCCGGGCTGCGATCTTGCTCCACTCGCGGTCCAGGGTGGCCAGGAAGTCCTCGGTCCGTCCGCCGAGCACGAGTTCCTGCAGGTACTGGGGCAGCGGCAGGCTCGCGGGGAGCTGGTGGTCGATGAAACCGATGATCCGGTTGTCGTCGAAGTACGGGGCGAGTCCGGCAAGCGCCGGGTCCGTGGTCCCGGCGCCGGTCGCCAGCGGGGAGAAGGCGCTCTGCTCCTGTGCGTACCGCTCGACGACCTCGGGTGACATCAGGAACTCGACGAACCTCCTCGCCTCCTCCGGATGGTCCGTGTCCCGTCCGATGGACACACCGACGTCGACGCCGGACACGACGACGGTGTCCTCCGGGGAGTTGGTCGCCGGATAGGGGAAGGAACCGATGTTCACGTCGGGGTTGACGGCCCGGATCGCGGGGATGGCGTAGCTGCCCTGCAGGTACATCGCGGACTCCCCCGTCGCGAAGGCGGCGTTCCCGGCGTTGTAGTCCCGGCCGGCGGCGTCGTCCTGGCCGAACGCGTAGAGCGCCGTCAGCTTCTCCACCGCTTCCGGGTAGTCCTTGGAGAAGGACACCTCACCGGAAGCGACATCCGGCCCCTCGGCGCGGAGCCGGTCGAAGAAGTCGTCCGGCTGGAGCGCGCCGCCGAGGTTCACGAAGGCGGGACCCACCGTCCAGGCGTCCTTGATCGTGGTGTAGAAGGGCGTGACGCCGGCGGCCTCGAAGGTCCGCGCCGCCTCCAGCAGTTCGTCCCAGGTGGTGGGCACCTCGACGCCGTGCTGCTCGAAGAGGTCCCTGTTGTACAGGATGCCGCTCGCATTGCTCGAGAACGGGACCGCGTTCACCTCGTCGCCGCAGGATCCGAGGTCGCGGATGATGTCGCTGACCGCCGGCCGGACCTGCTCGACGACGGGCAGGTCCGAGAGGTCCGCGAAGACACAGGCCGTGGCGAGGTCGCCGTAGCGCCCGTTGCCGTTGAGGGTGAGGACATCGGGGGTCTTGTCCTTGACCAGGAGGGTGCGGATGGCGGTATCCGCGTCCGGCACGTGGTTCTGCACCACACGGATGCCCGGGTTCGCGGTCTCGAACTCGTCGATGATGGCGCTGAAGTTCGCTACCGCTTCGGGTTTGAACTGGAAGAAGTCGAGCGTGACGACGTCGTCCTGGGCTGCGCATCCCGGGAGGACCAGCGTGAGGGCCGCCGCTCCTGCCGCGCATCGGACGACGCGCCTCGCGCGGCCGTGGGGAAGCTTCACAACGGGCTCTCCTTCGTGCTGTGTGATGGCGTGCCGTGTCCACGTCCGTGTCGAACCGGGCACCGGTTATTTTTACGACAGAAATAAGAGCGGTGTCAACCATCAATTTCCCCGGCCATTTGGAGCGCCTCCCGGAGCATCGGCGCCGAAAAGCCCATCCATTAGCGATAGTCTGAAAATAAGTACCCCCTGCGAATGGAACATCATGGACGCGGTCACCTCGCTCGCACCCTCCAGCCCGGCCCGGGCGCTCGCGCGCGAAGTCCTCATCCGCGGACCCATCTCCCGTGCCGATCTCGCGGCCCGTCTCGGCCTGTCGGTCGCCAGTCTCACGCGGCTGAGCAAGCCCCTCCTCGACGCGGGCGTCCTCCGGGAGTCGGACGAGGTCGCGGCCGCCGCCATCGGGAGGCCCGTCCGCCCCCTCGAGGTCAGCCCGGACGCGCACCGGTTCGTGGGCGTCAAACTGACCGGCGACACCGCTGCCGCGGTCGCCACGAACCTCAGGGCCGACGTCGTCGGGTCGAGCGAGGCGGCGCTGCCCGGCCACGCCGTCGGGGAGGTGATCGACGCCATCGTCGACGCCGTGGCCGGCCTCGGGCCCCTTGCGGGATTCAGTGGTATCGGCATCAGCATCGGCGGCAAGGTGGACGCCGGTGCGAGGGTGCTGCGTGCCCCGTTCCTCGGGTGGCGCGACGTGCCCCTCGCCGCACTCGTGCAGGAGCGGACCGGGCTGCCCGTCGCCGTCGAGAACGACGTAGTGGCCCTCACGATCGCGGAGCAGTGGTTCGGCGCGGGGCGCGGGGAGAAGGACTTCGCCGTCCTCACGGTCGGCGCCGGAGTGGGTTACGGGCTGGTGATCAACGACGTCGTCATCTCACCGCCCGATGCCGGGCTCGGCCTCGTGGGGCACTATCCGCTCGACCCCGCCGGGCCACGGTGCATGGAGGGCCACCGCGGATGCTCCTCCGCCGTGCTGACCATCCCCGCCATCTGCTCCCAGTTCGCCGCCTCCACCGGCGAGCAGCGGACCTATGACGAGATCCTCGGGCTCGCGAGCGAGGACCACCCCGTGGCTGCCGCCGTCGTCCGCGCGGCGGGCGAGGCGCTGGGCCTCCTGGTGTCGGCTGTCGCGAACCTGACGATGGTGGAGCTCGTCGTGCTGTCCGGTGAGGGCATGGAACTGGCGGATGTCGCCTCCGAGGCCCTGCGGGCATCGATCGACTACCACCGCGACCCGGAAGCGGCGCCCATCCGGCTGAGTCGCCAGCCGTCGGACTTCGCCCAGTGGGCCCGCGGGGCTGCCGCCGTCGTCATCCAGCGCACCATCCTCGGGACACTGCGCTGAGGAGATCTGCGCCCGTCGGAATTATGCAGCCGCCCGGGTTCTTGCACGGAGTATGACAACTCTCGCGATCATCGGAGCAGGACGCGGCCTCGGAGCCGCTGTGGCACGGCGTTTCGGAGCGGAAGGCTTCTCCGTGGCCCTCATCTCCCGGAGCCAGGGCAAGGTGGACGCCCTCGCCGAGGACCTCGGCAGGGAAGGCATCCGAGCGCGCGGTTTCGCGGCGGACGTCCGGAACCCCGAATCCATCGCCGCCGCCCTGGAGGCCGCCACCGAGACACTCGGCCCCATCGAGGTACTGCAGTACAGCCCCCTGCCGCAGAAGGACTTCATGCGGCCCGTCCTCGAGACGACGCCGGCCGACCTCAGGGGCCCGGTGGAGTTCTCCATCTACGGCCCCGTCGCGGCGGTGCATCAGGTACTGCCCGGCATGAGGTTCCTCGGTGAGAACCGCGGCACCATCCTCTTCGTCAACGGAGGGTCCGCGGTCAAGCCCGGCCGGGGTGTCACCGGCACCTCGGTGGCCTTCGCGGGCCAGGCGGCCTACGTCCAGCTGCTGCACGAGGTGCTCGGCGAGGAGGGGGGATCCACGTCTCGCAGCTCATCATCGGTGGCCGCATCATCGAGGGCGACCCGGAGAAGGACCCGGCTGTCCTCGCCGGCGTGCTCTGGGACCTCCATGCCCGACGGGACACCTTCCGCCGGCAGATCAGCACCGACTGACCGGACCGGTCGGTCCGCGCAGACACCCCCGGTCCACGCGGACAGGACCGGGGGTCTACTTCCCGACGCCGTCCGCGAGTCCGCGGACGAAGTACTTCTGGGTGAGGAAGAAGAGCAGGATCACCGGAACGGCGGCGATCGTCATGCCGGCGAACACCACGGGGTATTCGGTCCCGTGCTTGCTCATCAGGTTGGTCAGCCCGATCGGCAGGGTCTGCAGGTCTCCCCCCGCTGGTGAATACCATGGCGAACAGGTATTCGTTCCAGGTGAACAGGATGTTCAGGATGACGCTGGACACGAGGATCGGCTTGCACATGGGTAGCACGATGCTCCAGAAGGCCCTGGCCTTGCCGGCCCCGTCCACCGCTGCCGCCTCGTCGATCTCGACCGGCAGGTCCACCATGTAGGCGCGGATCAGGAAGGTCGTGAACGGGATCCGGAACGCCACGTAGAGGATCAGGAGCGCCCAGAACGTGTTGTAGAGCCCGAGTGCCTGGAACATCCTGACGAGTGGGATCAGCGCGACGGCGGGGGCGAGCATCAGGCCGCCGAGGATCAGCGCGAGGACCGTCCGGCTGAACGGGATCTGCATCCGCGTGAGCCCGTACGCCGCCCAGGCGCTGATGAAGACGGTGGCGATGGTCGCCGTGACGGTGACGAGGATGCTGGTCATCAGGTAGCTGCTGCTGACACCGCGGTTCCACGCCTTCGCGTAGTTCTCCCAGGTGAGCTGCAGCGGCAGTGCGAAGGGGTTGCCGAACAGCTCGCTGTTCGTCTTGAACCCGTTCAGGACCATCCACAGCAGCGGATAGATCACGACGACGGCAAGGGCCAGCAGGAACGACGCGACGAAGGTCCGCGCGACGACGCCCAGGACACTCGTTCGGGTCACCATTCGACTCTCCTCTTCCGTGTGATGGCCAGCTGCAGGAGCGCGACGCCCAGCGTCAGGACGAAGATCACCGTCGCGATGGCGGCCGCGTAGCCGAAGTCGTTGCGGCCGAAGCCCATCCGGTACAGCCACGAGACCAGGACCTGGCTCGAATTGTTGGGGCCGCCGCTGGTCATCACCATGACCTCGTTGAACACCTGGAACGCGCCCGAGAGCGTGACGATGATCATCAGGCCGGTCATCTCGCGCGTGAGCGGGACGGTGACCTGGAGGAACCTCCGGATCGGGCCGACGCCGTCGAGCGACGCGGCGTCGTAGAGGTCCTGCGGGATGCGCTGGATGGCGATCGCGAACAGCAGCGTGGAGTAGCCGAAGCCCTGCCACTGGCTCATGGCGATCACGGCCCAGATCGCGGTGCCCTCCTGCCCCAGCCAGGCCTGCGTCAGCGAATCCAGTCTGACCCCCCTCAGCAGTGCGTTCAGGATGCCCAGTTCCGGCTCGTAGACGAAGTAGAACAGCAGCCCGGCGACCGTCAGGGGAGATGGCGGACGGCACGAAGTAGATGGCCCGCAGTGCACGGCGCCACCGCTCGGACCGGAGGCCCTCCACCAGTGCGGCGAGGAGCAGCGCACCGAAGACCTGGCAGACGAGGGAGACCGCCGCATAGGCCGTGTTGTTGAGCAGCGCACGCCAGAACACCGGATCGCCGGCCAGCTTCTCGTAGTTGGCCAGTCCCACGAAGGAGGAGCCGCCCGCGTAGATGTCCCACTTCATGACGCTGTACTGCAGGTTCTGGAGCAGGGGCAGGTAGACGAAGACACCCAGGACCAGGAGCGCGGGAGCGACCCACACCCAGCCCCGCGGCCTGCGGGGCCGCCGCGCCCCTGCCTCCACGGTCCGGGGAAGCAGGGGCGCGGCCGGGGCTGTGCTACTCGGCGCTGTCTGAAGCGGCGCGGACATTGCTCAGAACCTCTTCGGGAGTCTCGGATCCGGACACCAGCGCCTCGCCGCCGGCGAGCCACGCGTCCGCGACGTCGGGGACGGTCACGGCGTCGAGCCACCCGAGGAGGTAGCTGGCCTCGTTGAGCTTCGCGACACCCTCGACGACGGCGGGGCTCGCCGTCGATTCGGAGACGGCGCCCACGATCGTGCTCGGCTGGCTGAAGGGCGGCCCGGCGAGTGTCTCCGCGTTGGCCTTGCTGGTCGCGAACTTGAGGAAGTCGACGGCGAGCGCCTGGCGGGGGGACCTCGCGTTGACCATCATGCCCTCGGGCGACCCCTCGAGCGCTGCTGCATCGCCCTCGGCCCCCTCGGGAGCGGGCAGGGCGAAGATGCCGAAGTCCTCGGCGGTGATCGCCGAACCGTCCGTGACCACCGAGTCGAACTCCAGGATCTCCTGGAAGTACATGGCTGCCTGGCCGGCGGACTGCGCCTGCTGCGCCGTGGAGTACAGCACACCGTTGGAGTCGGAGCCCGTGGCCGTGCAGTGCTGCACCACCGTCTGGAACTCCTCGAGCGACTTCGCGTACCCGGGGTGGTCCCAGCTGGCCGTCGCGGGGACAAAGTCCTTCTCGAGGACGTCCTGGGGCACGTTGTAGGCGAACAGCTGCTGGAGGAAGTGCAGGCCGGGCCAGCCGTCCTTGTTCCCGAAGGCCAGCGGCTCCACGCCCTGCGCCTCCAGCTTCGGGCAGGCGGCGATCAGTTCCTCGAAGGTGGTGGGCACGGCGACGCCGGCCGACGCGAAGATGCTCTTGTTGTAGCCCATGAACTTGCCGTTGTTGTAGAGGGGGACGGCGTAGTACTTGCCGTCCTGCGCGAACGCGTCGAGCGATGCTGCCCCGAAGGTGGACCCCCACTCCGAGTCGGGCGAGAGCACAGTGCTCAGATCCGTGGCCAACCCGCTCTCGATGAACTTGTCGGCGTAGTCACCGGTCCAGGAGAAGTAGATGTCCGGCAGTGCCGAGGAGGCCACGAGGGTCTTGGTCTTGTCCTTGATGCTCTGGTCGGTCTCCTGGATGATCTCGAAGTCCACGTCCGGGTGCAGGGCCGTGTAGTCGGCTGCGAGGTCCTCGAAGTAGGGCGACAACGGCTCGCCGCCGAACTTCGTGAGGATCGACAGCGTCCCCTCGTATTCCGGCGCGGCCGTGAGGTCTGCCGCCTCGACGTCGGTTCCGCCTCCACAGGCCGTGAGGCCCATCAGTGCCGCGGCGGACACCGCACATACTCTCAGTCGGACGTTCTTCATGGCCGAGCCTCCTTGATTGACCGGGACCTGCCCGGAAGCCTCCGCTGCGGTGGGAAGCAGCTGCCCGGTGGGCCTGCACTTTCCGCGTGGTGCGGATCACAGTAGCGCAAGTTTGATACCGGTACCAGCTTTTCAACGGGAAAGTTCCGGAGGCGACGGGACGGACAGCAGAAGCGTCGGACGTTGGTTGACTCGTTCAATTTCTGCGTGCAACGATGTGCCGGTGATACCGGTATCAGTCTCGGGTCACCACCGCCTCCTCCGAAGGGATCGTCATGCTGAAGTTCGATGAGGACCAGTTCCTCACACGCGCACAGAGTTTCCTGGCCCTCCAGCCACGCATAGAAGAGATCGTCGGAGGCCTGTCCGACGTCGAAGCCGTCTTCCTCATCGGGTCGGGCGGAACCTATGCGGCCATGTGGCCCTACGAGCACCTCCTGCGCCGCAACACGACGGTTCCCGTCCGGTCTGCCATCGCCGCGGAACTCGTCCTCTCCGGCGACGCCCTCCTCAACGAGCGTTCCGTCGCCGTGTTCGCCTCCGCCTCGGGTACCACCGAGGACGTGATCGCGTGCATCGAGTTCTGCCGGGCCCGTGGCGTCCGCACCATCGGATTCACCGGCATCGCCGAGAGCCCCATCGCGCAGGCCGTGGACCACGCGCTGATCACCGAACCCGACGCCTGGCCGTTCGATCTCGGCCTGCTGCTCCTCACCACACGGTTCCTGTCGGAGCGCGGGGAGTTCGCCGGCTACGACAAGCTCGTCGACCAGCTTCAGACCGTACCCCAGGCGCTCGTGGGCGTGGCACGCCAGGCGGAGCCGCTGGCGGAGGCCTTCGCGGAACGGCACAGGGACACGGATTTCCATTTCGTGGTGGGCAGCGGCAACCTCTGGGGCCATGCCTACCTGTACTCCATGTGCATCCTCGAGGAGATGCAGTGGCTGCACACCACCCGGGTGCACGGTGCCGAGTTCTTCCACGGCTCCCTGGAGCTGATCGAGCCCGACACCAGCGTCCTGCTCTTCGTGGGCGAGGACGAGACCCGCCCGCTGATGGAGCGTGTCGTCGCATTCTCCGAGAAGTACTCGCAGGCCACCACGGTCCTCGATACCGCGGACTACCCGCTCGAAGGCATCGACGACGAATTCCGGGGACTGCTGGGTCCACTGGTGATGGACACGATCACCAGCCGGATCAGCAAGCACCTCGAGAAGCAGCGCGACCACTCGCTGGACCTGCGCCGGTACTACCGCGTCGTGGAGTACTGAGCCGACGGCGAAACCCCCCGTCGCCGGCCGGGTGCCCGCCACCCGGCCGGCGTCCCTTCCTCCGAACAGCAAGGCACCCATGCGCGTTCTCGGCTATGGCGACAATATCGTCGACCGCTTCATCGACCGCCGTACGTCCTATCCCGGCGGCAACAGCGTCAACTTCTCCGTGTTCGCGCGTCGCCTCGGAGCCGATGCGGGATACCTCGGCGTGTTCGGGGACGACGGGTTCGGGGACCTCCTCAAGGAGGCCCTCCTCGCGGAGTCCGTGGACATCTCGCGCTCCATCACCCGGAGCGGCCCGAGTGGCTGGACCAACATCCGGCTGGAGGACGGCGAACGCCAGTTCCTGGACTGGAACGGAGGAGGCATCACCCTCGCGGAGCCGCTCCGGCCCTCCCCCGCGGACCTGGCCTACCTGACCGGGTTCGACGTCGTGCATTCCAGCGTCTATTCGGGCATCGAGGAGCACCTGCCGACCCTGCGGGCCGCCGTCGCCCGCGTGAGCTTCGACTTCTCCTCCGACGACGACCGGCGGTCCGATACCTATCTCGCTGCCGTGTGCCCCGCCGTGGACCTCGCGCAGTTCTCCTGCGCGGACCTGAGCTACCGGGACACCCGGGACCTCCTTTCGACGGCGATCCGGTTCGGCGCCGGCGCGGCCCTGGCGACGCGCGGCACCGAGGGCGCCCTCTTCCTCGACGGAGCTGCGTTCCACGAGGGCGGGGCGGAGCACGTCCCGCCGTCGTCGATCGTGGACACCATGGGATGCGGGGACGCCTACCTCACCGCGTTCCTCCTCCGGCTGGTGCAGGCCGGGTGGTCGCGGACCCACCGGGCCGACGCCGTCGACGTCGCCGCCGCGATGCGGGCAGCCGCCCTGTACTCCGCCCGGCAATGCACGGCGGAAGGGGCGTTCGGCCACGGCCGGCCGTTCTCCGACGCGGACCCGGAGGCTGCGCGCGCCGCCCTCGCCGGTCCGGCCGCCCCGCTGCCTCGTTACCATTAGCCCATGGCGTCCGAGCATCCTTCCAGCAGCGCCCCCACCATCTCCGACGTCGCGGCGGAAGCGGGCGTCGGCCGGGCGACGGCGGCACGGACCCTCGGCGGCTACGGCTCGGTCAGCGCCGTCGCCCGTCAACGCGTCCTCGCCGCGGCCGAGCGCCTCGGGTACCGGTCGAACATCCTTGCGCGGAGCATGACCACGGGGGTCACCAATTCGCTCGGCATCGTCGTCGCGGATATCGGGAACACGTTCTTCTCCGGCCTGATCCGCGGGGCCTCGGATGAGGCGAGCGCACGGAACCTCGACGTCATCGTCATCAGCACCTATGAGGACCTGGCGGCCGAGCGCCACGCCGTCGGCGTGCTCCTCGACAAGCAGGTGGACGGCATCGTGGTGTCCTCGGCCGCTGTCGGCGCACCCGAGGCGGAGCACCTCACCGAGGCGACCCGGCGCGGGACGCCGGTGGTCCTGATCGACCGCCTGATCCCGGGCCTGCACCTCGACGCCGTCGTCGTCGACAACCGGGCCGAGGCACGGCGCGTGACGAGGACGCTCATCGAGGCCGGTCACCGGCGCATCGGTTTCCTGTGGGGTCCCACCTCCGATGCCGCGATCGACACCCTGGACGATCTCCTGACGGTCAACACGCGCAGCCTGTGGAGCGATGCCGAGCGGCTGCGCGGATACCTCGACGCCCTGCAGGATGCAGGGCTCCCCTACTCGCCGGCGCTCGTCACTACCGGGGCGAAGACCGAGACCGCCGCGGCGGAAGCCGCCTCCGCGATGCTCCGGTCCGCCGATCCTCCCACCGCGATCTTCGCGACGGAGGCGGAGGCCCTCATCGGCGCGCTCCATGCGGTGCAGGACCTCGGTCTCTCCTACCCCGGGGACGTCTCGCTGGTGGGTTTCGACGACACGAGCTGGGCGACGGTCATGCAGCCGCCGCTCACCATGATCGCCCAGCCCGTCGACGAGATGGGGCGCCTGGCGGTGGAGCAGGTCGTATCGCGCATCGGTGCGCCGGAGTACGAGCCGCGGCTGCACATGCTCCCGGCCGAGCTCATGCTCCGCTCCTCCATCGGACCGGCGCAGGCCGTGCCGGCAGGGCAGGCACAGGCGGCACCGGCGGGACAGGCCTGAGCCCCCGTACCCTGACCGGGTTCACCCGACCGCGTGGACCCGGTCAGGCGAAACGGCCGGGCCGGAACGTCTCCAGCATCGGGTGCTTCCGCCCGCTCAGGATCTCGCCCGCCAGCAGTTCGCCCGCGATGAGCCCGAGCGTCGCCCCGGAATGGGTGAAGGCGACGAAGCAGCCGGGGACGGACCCGAGCTCCCCGAACACGGGTTCCCCGTCGCCCGGGATGGGCTTGCGGCCGATCTTCCAGGACGCCGCGGAGAGCTGCGGCCCGCCCTCCAGGAGTCGGGCGGCCTCGTCGGCGAGCTCGTGGACGACCGCCTCCGGGATCGAGTAGGTCCCGTCGGCGTCCTGCGTGATGCTCTCCTCGTACCAGTCGTGGTCGAGCGCGAGTGTGTTGCCCGGATTCGGCCGCACGGCAGCCCGCGGGGTGTTCAGGACCGCCCGCACCGCGTGGTCCACGGGGGCGGTGGTCACGAGCATCGACACCGGTGAGGCGTCGGGGATCCGGACGCCGAGTCCGGCGACGACGGCGGGCGTCTGCGGTCCGCAGGCCACGACGACGGCGTCCGCCGGGAAGGACCCCGGCCCGTCCGTGTCGATGCCGGTGGCCCGCCCGGCATCGACCCGGACGCGTGCGGTTCCGGCATTCGGAACGAGCTCGCCGCCCCGGGACGTGAACTCCTCCAGCAGGAACCCGATCAGGTGCGGCAGGCTCACCCAGCCCTCACCCGGATTGAAGATCGCCACGGTTCCCACGGCGTCCCCGCTGATGCCCGGGGTGTGGTCGCGCACCGTTCCCGGCGACACCAGGACCGAGTCGTAGGCGTGCGCCTGCTCGTACTCATGGCGTGCCACGGTGTCCTGGTCCGAGCCGCTGTCCGCCCAGTGCAGGCCGCCGTCGAACCGCAGCCAGTCGCGGGACGGGTCCGAGGCGAACAGCGTCCGGTACCGGTCGATCCCGCACATCCGGAGCTGGTGGTACGGCGTCGTCCGCTCCCCCGCACTGTTCAGCCAGGACAGCGACCTGCCCGAGGCTCCGCTCGCGAACTCCGCCTCGGTGACGAGGACGACGGACGCACCCTCGCGCAGCAGATGGACCGCCGTCGAGACCCCGAGGATGCCGCCGCCGAGGACGGCGACGCGTCGAGGGGATTTCGCCGTGCTCATGGATCGATTCTCCTGCCAGGGTCCGTCGTTCTCCGGTGAGACCGGTCTCACAGGGTAATGAGGAGAATCTATCCCGCGTTCCGATCCGGGACAATGGCAGGACGGACATCGACCAGCAACCGGAGGACTCATGAAGATCGCACTGCTCGGCGTCGGACGCATGGGGCACGAACTCGGCGTGCACCTGCTCGCCGCGGGCCACGACCTCACCGCGTGGAACAGGACGGCGAGCGCTGTCGACCGCCTGCGCGAGGCAGGAGCCACGCAGGCGGACTCGCCCGGGAACGCCGTCCGCGACGCGGACGTCGTCCTGACCGTCCTCTTCGGACCGGACACCGTCCGCGAGGTGGTGCTCTCCGGGCTGGAGATCCCGGCCGAGGCCGTCTGGTTCGACGTCACCACCGTCTCCCCCGAGGACGCGCGCGAGTTCGCCGACTACGCCACCGCGGCCGGCATCCGGTACGTCCACGGACCCGTCATCGGGAGCCTCGCCCCGGCCCGAGCCGGTCAGCTGGGTGTGCTGCTCGGTGGAGCTCCGGAGGACGTCGACGTCGTCGAACCCCTCGCCGCACTGTGGGGTGACGCCGAGCGCCTCCGCCGTGTCGCGACGCCGTCGGACGCCGCGACCGGCAAGCTGCTCGCCAACCTCGCCCTCGGCGTCAGCCTGCAGGGCCTCGTCGAGGCCCTGCGCCTCGGCAGGGCCAACGGTCTCGACGCCGCGGCCGTGCTGGATCTGCTGAAGGGGGACGGGCCTGGGCGTGATCGCGGGCATGAAGGGCCCGGTCATCACCGCGGGCACGTTCGGCGACACGCAGTTCTCCGCCGACCTCCTTGCGAAGGACGCTCGGCTGATGCTGCGCTCCACCCCCGATCCCCTGCCCGCGGTCACGGCGGTGCTGCAGTCGCTCACCGATGCGCAGCGTGCCGGCTCGGGCGACGACGACATCGCGGTGATCGCGAAGCCCGAGCTCGGTTAGGTCCGGGCACGGAGGCCCGGGGCGGCGCCCCGGGCACCCGCAGCGCTCAGTCGACCTGCGGGAACCCGAGGTCGATCGCCGACGTCGACGGGTCCGGCCAGCGCGTGGTGACCACCTTGCCACGCGTGTAGAAGCGGATGCTGTCGGGACCGTACATGTGCGTGTCGCCGAACAGCGAGTCCTTCCAGCCGCCGAAGGAGTAGGTACCCACCGGCACCGGGATGGGGACGTTCACGCCCACCATCCCGGCCTCGGCCTCCACCTCGAACTGCCGCGCGGCGCCGCCGTCGCGCGTGAAGATGGCGACGCCGTTGCCGTACTGGTTCTCGTTGACGAGGCGGACGGCGTCGGCGTACGTCTCCACCCGGACGACGGAGAGCACCGGTCCCGAAGATCTCGTCGTCGTACACCTTCATGCCGGGTTTGACGTGGTCGACGAGCGAGACGCCGATGAAGAAGCCGTTCGAGTCGAAGTGCTGCCGGGTCCCGTCGACCACGACCGTGGCGCCCTCGGCCTCGGCGCCCGTGACGTAGGACGCGACCCGCTCACGGTGCTCGGCGGTGATGAGTGGGCCCATCTCCGAGGCAGGGTCCGTCCCCGGTCCGATCCTCAGGCTCGTCATCCGCGAACGGATCGCCTCGACCAGGCCGTCCGCGATATCGCCGACGGCGACCACCACGCTGATCGCCATGCAGCGCTCACCCGCGGACCCGTACGCGGCGGAGATCGCGGCGTCGGCGGCCATGTCGAGGTCGGCGTCGGGCAGCACCACCATGTGGTTCTTCGCCCCACCCAGCGCCTGCACGCGCTTGCCGTTGGCGGCGGCCCGCGTGTAGATCGTCTTCGCGATCGGGGTGGAACCGACGAAGCTCACGGCTTTGACGCCCGGGTGGTCGAGGATCGTCTCCACGGCCTCGCGATCGCCGTGCACCACGTTCAGGACGCCGTCGGGCAGTCCGGCCTCGGTGAACAGCTCGGCGATGAACACCGACGACGAGGGGTCCTTCTCGCTGGGTTTGAGCAGCACGGTGTTGCCGCAGGCGATCGCGCTGCCGATCATCCACAACGGAACCATCGCGGGGAAGTTGAAGGGCGTGATGCACGCGACGACGCCGACCGGTTGCCGGATGGAGTGGACGTCGACTCCCGTGGACACCTGCTCGGACCGCTCGCCCTTGAGCATGTGGCCCAGCCCCGTGGCGAATTCGATGTTCTCGAGGCCGCGCGAGATCTCGCCCTCGGCATCGGAGAGCACCTTGCCGTGCTCGCTCGTCAGGATGGCCGCGAGTTCCGACTTCCGCTCCGTGAGCAGGTGCCGGACCCGGTAGAAGACGGCGGCGCGCTTGGCGAGGCTCGCCGAACGCCACCCGGGGAGGGCCGCCTCCGCGGCCCGGACCGCTTCATCCACGCGGGACGGCGAGGCGAGGGCCACCTCCTTCTCCTGCTCGCCCGTGGCGGGGTCGAAGACAGGACCGAAGCGCTCGGCATCGGCCACGCGGGTGCCGTTGATGTAGTGCGGGATCTGCTGCATCAGGTGTGTCCTCTCGGGAATCAGAGCGAGCCGTCGACGAGCTTGATGATCATGGAGCAGTCCTTGCCGCCCTCGCCCTGGTCGATGAGGCGCTGGAAGAGCTGCTGCACGTGCTCGCCGATCTCGAGCGGGGTATCGGTGTCACGGGCGGCGGCCAGCGCGAGCCCGATGTCCTTGTTCGCCAGTTCGGTGGTGAAGGTCGGCGCGAAGTCGTTGTTCGAGGCCGCAGTCTCCACGACGCCGGGCATCGGGTACCAGGTCCGCAGCGCCCAGCTGTCGCCGGAGGACACCGAGGCGATGTCCCAGAACACCTGCTTGTCCAGTCCCAGCCGGTCGGCGAGCACAGCACCTTCGGCCGTGCTCGCGAGGTTGATGAGCAGCATGAGGTTGTTGCAGATCTTCGCCGCCTGGCCGGTGGTCGCGCCACCGGTCGGGATGACGTTCTTCGCCATCGGTTCGATGAACGCGGTGGCGTCCTTCACCGCCCCCTCCTCGCCGCCGACCATGAACGTCAGCGTGCCGGCCTTCGCCCCGCTGATGCCGCCCGAGACGGGGGCGTCGACGAAACGGAAGCCCTTCTCCGCGGCAGCCCGATGGAGCGCCGCCGCGGCCTCGATGTCGATCGTGGACGAGTCGATGAGGAGGGTCGAGGTGTCGGCGTGTGCCAGGACGCCGTCGTCACCGAGATAGACCGCCCGGGCGTGGTCCCCCTTCGGCAGCATCGTGAAGACCACGTCGGCGCCCTTCACGGCGTCCGCGATCCCCGACACCGAGGTGACGCCCGTGGCCTCCGCCGCTGCCACGGCCTCGGCGTTGAGGTCGAAACCCCGCACCGTGTGGCCCGCCTTCACCAGATTGGCGGTCATCGGACCGCCCATGTTTCCGAGTCCTATCCAGCCGATCGTTGCCATCTCCAAGCTCCTTCACTCGTGGGGTTCTACACGGGAACGACGACGGCACCCGTGCGCCGCCGTCGTCGTTCCCCGGTCATGGTTCGTCGTCCGCCCGGCGGTGCTACTTCTTTGCGGCCAGCAGGTCCGCCGTGCCGCGGGCGTCAGCCTCGTCGACGTCGAGCAGCGAGATGCCGCGGGTCTCACGGAGCAGCAGCACGGCGACGACGGTGACACAGCAGGCGAGCAGCAGGTAGATCGCGACCGGGGTCGAGGAGCCGTAGTCCCGCAGGAGGCTCGTCGCGATGATCGGCGCAAGTGACCCGGCGACGATCGAGGTGACCTGGTAGCCGAGGGAGACGCCCGAGTACCGCATGCGGGTGGGGAACATCTCGGCCATGATCGCCGGCTGTCCCGCGTACATGAGGGCGTGGAAGAACAGTCCGATGGTGACGGCCGCGAGGATGATGAGGTCGTTGCCGGTGTCCATCATGGGGAAGGCGAAGAAGCCCCAGGTGGCACCGAGCACGGCACCGGCGAGGTAGACCGGCTTGCGTCCCAACTTGTCGGAGTAGCGGCCGACGATCGGCACGGCGCAGAAGTGCAGGAAGTGCGCCACGAGGAGCAGCAGCAGGATCCGCGTGCGGTCCTCCCCCACCACGGTGCTGAGGTAGGTGATGCTGAACGTGACCACGAGGTAGTACAGGATGTTCTCGGCGAAGCGCAGGCCCATGGCGGTGAAGACGCCGCGGGGGTAGCGCCGAAAGACCTCGATCACGCCGTAGCCCTTGGCCTCCTCCACGACCTCCTTGCGGGCCTCGAGGAAGATCGGGGCGTCGTTGACCTTGGTGCGGATGTAGTAGCCGACGATCACGATCACGGCGGAGAGCCAGAACGCCACGCGCCAGCCCCAGCCGAGGAAGGACGCCTCGTCGAGGACCGCCGAGAGGCCGAAGAGCACACCGGTCGCGAGGAGGTTGCCCATGGGAACGGCCGACTGCGGCCAGCTGGCCCAGAAGCCGCGGCTGCGGCTCGGGCTGTGCTCGGCCACGAGGAGGACGGCGCCGCCCCACTCGCCGCCGACGGCGAAGCCCTGGATGAAGCGGAGCACCACGAGGAGTCCCGGAGCCCAGTACCCCACCTGGTCGAAGGTGGGCAGGCACCCCATGAGGAACGTCGAGACGCCCACGAGGACGATGCTCACCTGCAGCAGCTGCTTGCGCCCGTATTTGTCACCGAAGTGGCCGAACACGATCCCGCCGATGGGTCGTGCCACGAAGCCCACGGCGTAGGTCAGGAACCCGGCGATGATCGCGTCGAGCTCCGAGTCGGCGCTGGGGAAGAAGACGGTGGCGAAGACGAGCGTCGCCGCCGCCGCGTAGAGGAAGAACTCGTACCACTCGACGACAGTCCCGGCCATCGATGCGACGACGACCTTCTTCAGGCCCGACTGTTCGACGTCGGGCTCCTGCCGCTGCGGGGGTGTGTGCTGCGTTGAACTCATGCGGGCTACTCCTTCTGTGTCCTCATTGACACGGATCGCCGTGACCGGCCTCCGCTGGCCGGTGCGCAGTGGGATACACCGGGGCGATACGAGTATTGCCGCCGACGACAGACCGATCAACGCCGATTAGTGCAGAGCCCTTCTGCATTTACGCACAGGCCGGGCTCCGCGCCGGGCGCCCGGGAGTCCGCAGAAGATGCGTGTGTAAGTGTCGGCGCGGCTGGGTACTGACGGAGTATGGCTACCCCCGACACACCAGGTCCCGACGCACACCACCAACGCCCCGAGGGCGTCTCCGACATCACGGTCGAAGCCCTCGGAAAGCTGTCCGAGGCTCTCGAGGTCGTGGAGCATGCCCGCGGCTACCTCTACGGCTTCCACCGGCTCACCGGCAAGGCCGACCTCAACCTCTCCGAGGCCGAGGAGCTCTTCCGCAAGGCGGGGCATCCGGAGATCGCCGACCGGCTCGCGAGCGAGATCATCGGCCGCAACGTGATCGAGGGTCGGTGGACGTTCCAGATCATGGAGGACTACGACGACCACTACTACTCCGAGTTCAAGGCCTTCGAGAAGGAGGCGCGCGACTCCCTCGCGGAGGGCAAGCGCCACCTGTTCGAGGCGGAGATGAAGGAGGACCGGCGCACCAAGGGCCGGGCGCACCACGAGGCCCTGCCGCCGGAGGCGTGACCCAGGAGCACCTCGACCACCGGCTCCCAGTATGTACAAGCGTACGCATCGTGCGTACGCTTGTACATACTGACTGATCGACGGCGCGAGGAGTGGACGGTGCACGGGCAGTATCTCGAGGACGACGGGCGAGCCCGCACCGACGAGCAGGGCGGGACGAGTGGACGGGGCGGTTCCCTCCGGACCGGCGGGACCCCTGCTGCCGCGCCCCGGCGGCGTCACGACCCCGGGCGTCGCGGACGTCTGATCGACGTGGCCATCGGAGTGATCGCCGAGTACGGCGTCGCGGGGACCACGCACCGCCGGGTCGCGGCGGCCGCGGACGTGCCCCTGGGGTCGATGACCTACCACTTCGCCGGCATGGACGACCTCCTCCACGCGGCGTTCACGCGCCTCGCCGGGAGGACGGCGGATGTCTTCGACACTGTCCTGTCCCGCGCCGGCACCGTCGAGGAGGCGGGCGACGCCGTCGTCGGCCTCATCACCGGGACCACCCTGAACGGGTCCGAGACGATGCTCGCCAGCCTCGAGCTCTACGCCCTGGCGGCACGGCGGCCGGAGTTCAGGACGATCACCGACGCCTGGATGGCCCGCAGCCGCGAAGCACTCCACACGCACTTCGATCCGCAGACGGCCCTCATGCTCGACGCCCTGATCGAGGGCACCACACTCCACCGGGCTCTCTCGCTGGATCCCATGCCCGTCTCCACCGTCCGCACCGCCGTCGAGAGGATCATCCGGCCATGACCACCCGCTCATCCGCGCCGTCCCAGGAGTACAGCGCCCAGCGGCTCGGCCGGGCCCGTCTCGCCGTCAGCGCCCTGTTCCTGACCAACGGCGCGATGTTCGCCAACATCCTGCCGCACTACCCCGCCATCAAGGACGGGCTGGACCTCAGCAACGCGGCCTTCGGCATCTCGGTGGCCGCCTTCCCCCTCGGCGCGATCACGGCGGGACTCGCCGCCGGCGCGCTCGTGCGCCGCTTCCGGTCCTCCCGCGTGGCGACCGTGGGCACCTGGTTCATCGGGCTGGCGATCCTCCTCGCCGGCATCGCGCCGTCCTGGGCCGTGCTCACCGCGACCCTGTTCCTGGCCGGTGCCATGGATGCCATCACCGACGTGGCGCAGAACTCGCACGGACTGCGCGTCCAGAAGCTGTACAGGAGGTCCATCCTCAACTCGTTCCACGCGGTGTGGAGCATCGGCGCAGTGCTCGGTGGTCTGATGGGCGCGGCCGCAGCGGGCCTCGCCGTCCCCCGCGGACTGCACCTGACGGTGTCCTTCCTGCTCTTCAGCGCGCTCACCCTCGCCTGCTACCGTTTCCTGCTGCCCGGCCGTGAGCCGGTGGGGACCGACGACGAACCGGCGGCAGCGACGGTGACACGCCGCGTGGTGCGTCGCGGCGCGCTCACCACGGCGGGCATCCTGGCGGCGCTCGTCGTCATCGGGATCGCGGGAGCGCTCGTCGAGGACGCCGGCAGCACGTGGGCCGCGGTCTATCTCACCGACGCACTCGACGCGGCACCCACCGTGGCGGGCCTCGGCTTCGTGGCCCTCGTCGGACTCCAGTTCGTGGGGCGGCTCTTCGGCGACCGCCTCGTGGACCGGTTCGGCCAGCGCACCGTGGCGCAGGCCGGCGGGGCACTGGCCGCCGTCGGCATGGGGACCGCCCTGCTCTTCCCGTCGATCCCGCTGACCATCCTCGGCTTCGGCCTGGCCGGGCTGGGCGTCGCCACACTGGTGCCGGCGGCGATGCACTCGGCGGACGAACTGCCCGGACTGCGCGCCGGCACCGGACTGACCGTGATCAGCTGGCTGCTACGCCTCGGGTTCCTCTTCTCGCCTCCGATCGTGGGAGCGGTCGCCGACTCGTCCTCGCTGCGCGTGGGCCTGGTCGTGGTGCCGCTCGCGGGCATCCTGACGCTGCTGGCGTCACCGGCGCTGCCGAAGCGCGTGCCGCTCCGTCGCTGATCCCCACAGACGGAGGCACGACGACGAGAAGCCCGGCGGACAGGCGGCGGTGGCAGAGGCGGGCAGACGGCGGTGGCACCGGTCGCACAGCGGCCATGCGCCCGCCCTCATGCTCTTTACATCGTTTACAGGATTGTCCGGAGGATCTGTTAGACAGGGGTGTCACCGATCGAGCCCCGCGTGCCGAGCGGACCGCAGTGACCACACTCTGGGGACGGGAACTGTATGCGATTCGGGGAGATGCTGCGCCAGGCCCGCAGCGCCAAGGGGCTGACCCAGGCCGAACTGAGCGCCGACGTGTGCTCGACGCATTTCGTCTCCCTGCTCGAGCGTGGGCTGCGCCAGCCCACCGCCGAGATGGTGCAGCACTTCGCGGCCCGGCTGGGCATGGACGCGCAGACGCTGAACTGGTGGGTCGAGCCGCCGTCGTCCGACGACCCGGCCGCCCTCACCACGGCGATGTTCGCGGCGAACTATGCCCGGGACATGCAGGACGACTCGCTGGCGGCATCGGAAGCCGAGTACGCCGCGAGCATCGCCCATGAGCAGCGGAACGCGCCGGCCTGGTGGGACATGTCGATGCTTCAGGCGCAGTCGCTGATCGCCCTGCGACGGTTGGACGAGGCCGAGGCCGTGCTGTTGCGGATGGACAACTCCTCGCTCATGGTCGCGACGCCGGAACTCCGGTCCGTCGTGCAGGGGCGGCTTTCCACCATCGCCCGCAGCATGGGACGCCTGCTCGAGGCCATCGACCTCGCGCGCCGGTCGGTGGAGTTCGCAGCGGAACTTCCCGAACAGTCCCCAGCCCGGCTGCAGGCAGCGTTCATCCTCATCGCCGCCCTGTCGGTGAAGGGTGAGCTCGACGAGGCGTGGAACGTGGCGATGGAGCTCGACATCAGTGAGAACGCTCCGTCGGTTCCCTCACTGCTCATCGGGCGGGGCGCCTGGGCCGCAGGGAATGTCGCCTTCCGTCGTGGCGACGTCGAGCTCGGGCGCGAGCACCATGCACTCGCCGCCAGGCTCCTGCTGCCACAGGCAGACCTGGAGGCCTGGTCGGAATTCCACCGGGCGAGCGCGGCCCTCAAGCTGCAGGCCGGCATCGTGGACGAATCCGTCCGCCTATCGCTCACCAAGGCCGAGCACGGGCTGCAGATCATGGGTACCCGCCTGCAACACCTCGAGTTGGCCATCGCGAAGGCGCACCTCGCCGTCCTGACCGGGGAGATCGCTGAGGCGAGGGAATTGCTCACCGCGCTGGACGGTCAGCGCGACGTCCTGGATTTCGAGCTACTCACGCAACTGGAGGACTGCCTCGGGCAGTACTACGCGGCGTCGGGCTCCACTGAGCAGGCCGTCCTCCACCTCTCCGAGGCCGCCCGCCTGTATTCCGATGCCGGAGCGGACGAGAAGGCGCTGGAACTGATGGACCAGGCGCGCTCGCTTCCGGCATGACTGCCACTCCTGCCCCACCTGCACCAATTGGCGGCTTTCTGCCCGAGACCGTGGACACTGGGCCGGAGCGGTCCTAGCATTTCGTCCAGCACGATGACTCCTGGGGGAACAGGGCCGTGCGCGTACCATGGCGGCCCTGGCCGCTACTCGGCGCTGGGGCCGGTCAGAGCGTCTCGACGATCTCTCGCACCCCAAGGACAACCACCATGAAGGGTACAACCACGCCTCTCGTCGCGGCCGCACTCGCGGTCGCACTCACCTCCACCGCCGGCGCAGCACTCGCAGCGCCCGGCTCCGTCCCCTCGCAGCGCAGCTGGACAGTCACCGCAGGCGAACAGACGGAACTCGCCACCGGCCTCCTCGGTCCCCTGCGGGTCGCGGTCGGTCGCGGCAACACCGCCTACGTGTCGCAGAATTTCGGCGGCCAGCTCACCAGCGTGGACCGCAAGGGGACCCTTGCCACGCTCGTCGACAAACCCGGCATCGAGGTCGGCGGCGTCTCCACGAACCACGGTGAGGTGTACTTCACGGAGAGCGCCGGCGGACCGGGTTCTCCGGACCCGTTCGTCGCGAACGTCAGCGTCCTCGAGAAAGGCGCCGTCCGTGTCCTCGCCGACCTGGCCGCGCTGGAGACCGCCAACAACTACGACGGCGCCAGCTCTTACGGTTTCCAGGACCTCGACGCCGCCTGCGCGAGCCAGATCGCGCCGGAGCTCGCCCCACTCGCGCTGCCGCATGGAGGAGAGACGTACTCGCATCCGTACGCGACGGCGGTGTCCAACTCAGGACGCTACGTCTATGTGGCCGACGCCGGGGCGAACGCGGTCTTCACCGTGGACACGCGCCGCAACACGGTGAGCGCGACGGTCCTCGAGCCTGTGGTGACGGTCATCACCGAGCAACTGTTCGCCTCCCTGGCCGAACAGGGCATCGTCCTGCCCGAGTGCGTGCTTGGCGCCACCTTCAACAGTGAGCCTGTTCCCACCGACCTCGAACTCGGTACGGACGGCTTCCTCTACCTGACGTCGCTACCCGGGGTGCCGGAGGATCCCACGCTCGGGTCGGTGCGCCGGCTCGATCCGGCGACGGGGGGTCGTGGAGATCGTCGCGTCCGGCCTCACGTCACCCACCGGGTTGGCACTGGACCGACGGGGCAACATCTTCGTCGCCGAGCTCTTCGCGGGCAGGATCTCGGTCATCGCTGCGGGGACCGATGAGGCTGTCCCCTTCCTCGAGGCGGTACTGCCGGCGGACGTCGAGATCGACGGTAAGTACCTCTACGCCACCACGAACGCCCTGCCGGGCGGTCCCGAGCCGGCTCCTCCCGCCGGCGTCCTGATGCGCACGCGCCTGGACTACAGCAGGCAGTAGCCCGACCACGACGACGCCGTGTCCCGGGACCGGGGCACGGCGTCGTCGTGCATCACCCGGGAACCGGGCTGCCTGCCGGGGTATCGATCGGAACGTGGCCGTTCGCCCGCGCATCCCGTCGCGTCGGACGGAGCGCCGCGACGGCCCTTCCGTGCCGGTGACACGGGCCTGGCCGAGGGTACCCCGTCTAGTCCATCGAGGTGAGCAGCGCCTCGCAGGCGCGCTCGCACCGGCGGCACGCATCCGCGCAGATACGGCAGTGCTCGTGCATCGAGGCGTGCTGCGAGCACTCGTCGCCGCATGCTGTGCATGCCGTCCGGCAGGCCTCGAGGACTGCCCGCGTCAGATTCGCGTCGTACCCCGTGTGCCGGGACAGGATCCGCCCGGTCGTGTCGCAGACGTCCGCGCAGTCGAGGTCGGTCCGGATGCACTTGCACAGTTCGGCCACCATGTCCTCGGCGAGGCAGGCGTCGGCGCAGGCCGTACAGGTCTGTGCGCAGTCGAAGCAGGCATCGATGCATTCTGCGAGCAGGTCGCTGTCGAAGCCGTCCCGATCCTGCGGGTAGGTGTCGAGCATGGCGCGGGCGTCGGACATGAGGTGCTCCTCGGGTCGGTACTGCGGGAATGGAACCTACTGCGGCGGATCAGGGCTGCGACGGATCAGGGCTGGGACGGAAGCGGCGGACGCTGTAGACGATGAAGGCGGCGGCCAGCAGCCCGGAGACCACGAGCCCCGATCCCACGCTCCAGCCGCCTGGCAGCCACCAGCGGTCGTCGAGCGGCCACCACCGCGGCACGGCCGGGTGCACCCCCCACAGGACGCCGAGCAGGATGAGGATGAGTGCACCCGTGAAACTGAGCGCGATGTTGCGGGTGCTCTTCACTCCCTGTGCTGCTGCCGCGAAGGCCTTCCGCTTGACGGGCTGCAGCCAGCGCCGCGCCCACTCGTACTGCTGGGCGAGTACGGCAAGGCCCGCAACGAGGGCCAGCAGCCCGGGGCCGGGCAGCACGAGGGCGGCGAGACCGATGAGCACCAGCAGCCAGCCGACCACCAGCCCGATGATGCGGCTGGCACCGTGGGGCCGCGTGCGCCCGGCGAACACTGCACCGTGCGGACGGCGTCGTCCAGGAGGCCGCACCATCAGAAATCCCTCAGTAGGCTTCGCATTCCACTATCGTTGGACTGATGGACGCTGGTAGCAACACCCGGCCGCTTCGGGACGGGGCCCTTGCCTTCGGGCCCGGAGCACGGGAACGAGCGCAGCTGACGCGGCGTCACCACCAGCAGGACCACGGACTTCCCGCACACCGCGGGCACACAAAAGGAGATTGACCATGATCGGATTCATCCTCGCCGGCCTTATCATCGGCGCCCTTGCACGCCTCATCAAGCCGGGCAAGCAGAACCTCGGCCTGCTCGCCACGCTGCTGTTGGGCCTTGTCGGCTCGGTCATCGGAGGTGCCATCGCGAGCCTGCTCGGCACCGGCAACATGTGGGAACTGAACATCCTCGGCTTCATCGTGTCGGTCATCGCGGCAGTACTGCTGATCGGTGTCGCCGAGACCCTTTCGGGTCGCCGTCGCGTCACGCGCTGAGGCCCACCAGTATGCGGAAGGGGCGGCTCTGAACTGGTCCCCGGATGTTGGACTGGCTAAGTAAGTAGGTTAGGCCGCGAGGGTCTGAGCACGGTATTGCACCGGGCTCAGGCCCTCGAGCTTTGTGGAGATTCTTTCGGTGTTGTACCAGTGGATGTACTCGTGCAGGGCTTCGGTGAGGGCGTCGGTGCTGATGAAGCGGACGCGGTGGAACAGTTCTTCCTTGAGGTGTCCGAAGAAGTTTTCGATGACGGCGTTGTCGTAGCAGTTGCCCTTGCGGGACATCGATTGGTTCGCGCCGGCGTTCTGGAGTAGCCGCCGCCAGGAGGCGTGCTGGTATTGGAATCCCTGGTCCGAGTGCACCAACGGTTTCTGTCCGTCCTCGAGCGTTGCCAGGGCTTCTCGTAGGGATGTGTTGGTCAGCCCGAGGTTCGGCGAGGTGCCCACCGTGTAGGAGATGATCTGCCGGTCGAAGAGGTCCATGACCGGTGAGAAGTAGAGCTTCCGGTCGCCGACGCTGAACTCGGTCACATCGGTGACCCACTTCTGGTTCGGCGCGTCCGCTGCGAAGTCCCGGTCCAACACGTTCGCCGCAATCCTGCCCTGCTCACCCCGGTAGGAGCTGTAACGCTTCCTCCGCCGGACCTGACAGGCCAGGCGCAGTGATCGCATCAGCTTCAGCACGGTCTTCTTCGCCACGGTCCACCCCTGCCGGGTGAGGATGGTGTGGATGCGGCGGTGCCCGTACCGTCCGTGGTTCGTCTCGAAGACCTCGGTGATCGCGGTCTTGAGCTGTTGGCGCGGATCCGGTGCCAGGAGTCGGGCCTGGTGGTAGAAGAACGTGGACCGGGCCAGGCCGGTGACCTGGAGCAGCACCGGGAGCGGGAAGTCGGCCTTGAGGGCGATGACGGCCTGCACCTTCACCGTCGTGGTTCCTGCGCGCTCAAGGCCCGTAATTTTCCCAGGTACGCGACCTCCGCCCGTAACAGTTCGTTCTCGCGCCGCAACCGCTCCAGCTCGGACACCTCCGCAGGCGGTGAGGACTTGGGGCTCCTGGGTCTGCCTTTGGGTTTGGGCCGCAACCCGTCGGCGCCGTCGCGGCGATACTCCCTGACCCATTTCTGGAGGACCAGAGGTGAGGACAGACCGGCTTCCGTCGCGAGGTTCAGTGACGTCTCACCCGCGATGAACCGCTCCACCAGGGCGAGCTTGACCTCGAACGAGTACACCTGTTTCGGCTTAGCCACCAGCGCTCCTCGACCACGGATTTTCCACCGCTCATACAAACGACCCACCGGCTTACGATGCACACCCAGTGAACTGGCTGTCGCCATATCCGCGATGCCCTTCTCGAACAACGCTATAGCGGCCTCGCGCTGCTCCACCGACAACGAACTACGTGCATCCATAAAAATGCTCCCCGGGAGTCGAAACTGAATTTCTCAGTCCAACATCCGGGGACCAGTTCACTCCGGCCGCCCCTTCCGCATGTCCGGCTCCAGGCGCAACGACACCGTGCACCGGGTGGCGGCACGCCTGCGCCATCCCGCTCGTTCTCCCGGTACGCCCGCCCATCCTCCTCCCAGCTTGCAGGTGTAGCGTTGACGGCAGATGGGGCAGAGATTCGTTCGGAAGGCTCAATCATGAACAAGAACTGGCGCTGGCTCCCCGCCGGCATCGTCCCGGTCGTCATCGTCACTGCCGCTGTGGGCGGCTCCGCCGTCGCCGAGGCCCAGCCCCAGCTCCCCGCCAGGACCGCGCAGGAGCTGCTCGAGTTCGTGGCCACCAGTGCGGATGACGCCTATTCCGGCACCGTCGAACAGTCCTCCGACCTCGGCCTCCCCGATATCGGGCTCGCCACTCCCCCGGGCGGCACGTCCAGTTCGGACCCGACCTCCACCGTGCTCGAGCTGCTCACGGGCGACCACACCGCGCAGGTCTACGTGGACGGACCGGACCGGGCACGCATTCAGGTGCTCGACCAGCTGGCCCAGCGCGACGTCGTCGTGAACCAGGACGAGATCTGGTTCTACGACTCCGAGGCCAACGAGGCCGCCCACGCCGTACTGCCCGACAGGGACGCCGCGAAGGCAGAGCTCGAGGCGACGCTCCAGGAGAAGGCCGCCGAGTACCCCGAACTGCAGGACATTCCCCGCACGCCGGCGGAACTCGCACAGGTGTTCCTCGCGACGATCGACCCGAGCACCGAGGTGAGGGTCGACGGCACCAGCCGTGTCGCTGGCCGTAGCGCCTACGAGCTCCTTCTGACACCCGAGGACGCGGCCACGCTGATCGGCTCGATCGCCGTCGCGGTCGATTCCGACACCGGGGTTCCCCTCAGCGTCACCGTTCAGGCGAAGGGCCAGGAGGAAGCAGCCTTCTCCGCAGGCTTCAGCGACGTGGACTTCAGCACCCCCGAGGCCGGCACCTTCGATTTCGTGCCCCCGGCCGGCGCCACCGTCACCGAGGTCCCGACCGCCGACGAGGCGAAGGCCCGCGTCGACGCCAGGGACGAGCCCGCCCCCTCCGAGGAGCCCGTCGTGATCGGCGAGGGCTGGAGCACCATCGTGGGACTGCCCGCGGGCACAGCTGCGAAGCTCGGGCTGGACCTCGGCACCGGCGAAGCGGCCGGCATGGGCGACATCATGGACATCAAACCCGGCATGGACCCGGAGGAGGTCGCGGGAGCCCAGGCGATGCTGGAGCAGGCGCTCACCGACGTCGACGGCGGGCATGCCCTGCAGACGTCGCTCGTCTCGGTCCTCATCACGGACGACGGCCGGATCCTCGCAGGCGCCGTCAGCGCCGACCAGCTCGTCGCCGCCTCCCAGCGGTGATCCACGAAGTACCACCGCGGACCCGCACCGACGGTGCGGGTCCGCCGGGAAGCACCGGCGAGTTCGCGATCGAGACGCACGGCCTGACCAAGGTCTTCGGCAAGCAGAAGGCCGTCAACGGCGTCGACCTCGCCGTCCCACGGGGGATCCGTCTTCGGCTTCCTCGGCCCCAACGGCTCGGGGAAGACCACCACCATCCGCATGCTCCTCGGGCTGGCCGCCGCGTCCAGCGGAGAGATCCGCCTGCTCGACGGCGACATGCCGAAGGACGCGCGCGCCGTCCTGCCGCGCGTCGGAGCCCTCGTCGAGGGTCCCGCCATCTATCCGTTCCTCTCGGGTCGGGCGAACCTCCAGCGCTTCGACGCCGCGGACCGCCACACCGATCCCGCCACACGCGACAGGCGCGTGGACGCCGCCCTCGACCGCGTGGGCCTCGGCCATGCGGCCAGGAAGCGCGCGCACGCCTACTCCCTGGGCATGAAGCAGCGCCTCGGCATCGCCAACGCGCTACTCGCACCGCGGGACCTGCTGATCCTCGACGAGCCCACCAACGGCCTCGACCCGCAGGGTACCCGCGAGGTCCGCGGCCTCATCCGGTCCCTGTCCGACGACGGCACCACCATCTTCGTCTCCAGCCACCTCCTCGCCGAGGTGGAGCAGATGTGCACGGGGATCGCCGTCATGAGTGCGGGCCGCCTCGTGGCGCAGGGCTCGCTCGACGACCTCCGGTCCGAGGGCACCTCCCGCGTGCGGGTCACCACGCCCGACTACGCCGACGCCCATCGCGTCCTCACAGGGCTGGGGCTCACCCCCCGAGCCCCACGGGCGAGACGACGTCATCACCGCCGAACTGTCCGTGCCCGGCCTCCAGCCCGAGACCGTCAACGCCGCCCTGGTACGGGCCGACGTGCGGGTGCGCGGCTTCGAGGCCAGCGGCGCCTCGCTCGAAGACCGCTTCGTCGCACTCACCGGAGAGGGGTTCGACGTTGCCGGCTGAATCCGTAGTAGCCCGCCCCCGTGCTGGGGGCTCCCTCGGGCTCACGCTCCTGCTCTCGGAGATCTCGGTGCTGTTCCGCAGGCTCCGCACCTGGGCGATGATCGGCGCACTGGCGCTGATCCCGATCCTCATCGCCGTCGTCGTCCGGGTCTCATCCGACGGCTCCGGGAGCGGGCGCGGACCCGCGTTCCTGGACAGCATCACACAGAACGGCCTGTTCGTCTCGCTGACCGCGCTCACCGTGGCCATCCCCCTGTTCCTGCCGCTGACCATCGGCGTCGTCGCCGGTGACACCATCGCGGGCGAGGCGAACCTCGGGACGCTGCGGTACCTGCTCGTGGCGCCCGCCGGGCGCATCCGCCTGCTACTCGTGAAGTATGCGGGGGCGGCGCTGTTCTGCCTCGTGGCGACCCTGACCGTCGTCGTCACGGGCGCCATCATCGGGGGGCTGCTGTTCCCGGTCGGGCCGGTGACACTGCTGTCCGGCGACACCGTGGGCATCCCCGGCTACTTCGTGCGGTTGCTGCTGCTCGCGCTCTACGTGACGCTGTCCCTGATGGGGCTCAGCGCGATCGGGCTGTTCATCTCGACGCTCACCACCATCCCGGTCGGCGCGATGGCTGCGACGGCCGCGCTCGCCGCCGTCGCACAGATCCTCGGCGCCCTGCCGCAGCTCGAATGGCTGCACCCCTGGCTGTTCACCAACTACTGGCTGGGGTTCGCAGATCTGCTGCGGCAGCCGATCGTCTGGAACTCCTTCGCGGACAACGCCCTGCTGCAGCTCGGCTACATCGCGGCGTTCGGGACGCTGGCCTACGGGCGGTTCAGCACGAAGGACATCCTGAGTTAGCGGCGCCCCGCGGAATCCGTCAGCGGTGGAACTCCCGCCGGGCGCACCGCGCGTCGTCCGCCCCGCATCGTCCGGATTCAGCGAGCTGCACCTCTTAAGTTAGGCTAGCCTTGCTTTGCCCGCCGATTGCCGTGCGCTCGCCGGGCTACCCCCACCGCCTGAGAAGAGAACCGGATGCACCCTCGCCCACTCCTCACGTCCGCCCTTGTCGGGCTGACCGCCCTGACGTCGGTACTCACCGGCTGCAGTGCCATCGGCTCCCAGTCCGCGGACCTCCAGATCTACTCGGCGCGCCACTACGATCTCGAGGGCGCCTTCGGGCAGTTCACCGACGAGACGGGTATCACCGTCGAGTTCATCAGTGGCGACGACGCCGAACTCCTCGAACGGCTCAAGGCCGAGGGCGAGGACACCCCGGCGGACGTCTTCATGACCGTCGATGCGGGCAACCTCTGGAACGGTGCACGCCAGGACGAACTCGCCGCGATCGACTCCCCCGTGCTCCGCGAGGCCGTGCCCGAGGACCTCCGTGACGCGGAGGGCCGCTGGTACGGGCTCGCCCTGCGCGCACGGACCGTCACCTACAACCCGGACGCCGTGGACCCGGCGGACTTCGACGCCGCAGACACCTACGCAGGTCTCGCGGACCCGCAGTGGAAGGGCCGCCTTTGCATGCGGGACGCGACCTCCGCCTACACGCAGTCGCTCGTGGCCGGCCTGATCGATCTCCACGGCCGGGACCGCGCGCTCGAGATCGTTCGGGGATGGGTGGCCAACGACGTCGCCATCATGAGCAACGACGTGCTGCTGCTCGAGGCCATCGACGCCGGGACGTGCGACGTCGGTATCAACAACCACTACTATCTCGCGCGGACCCTCGAGGAGAAGCCCGACCTGGACGTCGACCTGTTCTGGGCGAGCCAGGAGGGCGCCGTGACGCACGTGAACATCTCCGGTGCCGGCGTGGTGGACGGTGCCGACAACCCCGACGACGCCCGGCGACTTCTCGAATGGCTCGCCACCGACGGGCAGAACGCGTTCGTCGACGCGAACCACGAGTTCCCCGTCAACCCGACCGTGCGGCCCGAGCCGGTCATCGCGGCCTTCGGGAACTTCACGCGCATGCCGCTCAACGCCGAGGCCTACGGGACGCTCAATGCCGACGCCGTCGACCTGCTCGCCGAGGCCGGATACCAGTGACCGATACGGCCGCGCTCGCCGAGCCACGGTCTTCCCGGCGGCGCTTCCGGACGTACGGTGTCGGCCGGCCCGCGTGGTCGACGCTGGTCGTCACCGTCGCCGTCGTCGTCGCCACCCCCGTGCTGGCGGTCGTCGTCGACGGTCTCGGAAGTATCGGCGATTCCGCGCCTCCGCGGGACCTGGCGCGCATGGTGCTCACCACCGTGGCCCTGATGCTGGGAGTGGGCGCCGGATCCCTGCTGGTGGGCGGCGGGCTTGCCTGGCTTGTGACCGCCTACCGCTTCCCGCTGCGGGGCCTGCTGGTGTGGCTGCTCGTCCTGCCGCTGGCGATACCGGCCTATGTCCTCGGGTTCGTCTTCCTCTCCGTCTTCGACGTGGCCGGACCCGTGCAGTCGTTCCTGCGGGCCGTGTTCGGAACGGACGTATGGGTTCCCGAGGTCCGCTCGCTGCCCGCTGCGATCCTCGTGATGTCGCTGTCCCTCTACCCCTACGTCTACCTGCTGGCGCGGTCGGCGCTGATCGAGCAGTCCTCCGGGACGTACGACGCCGCCCGCACCCTGGGTGCCACCCGCGGGCAGGCGCTACGGCGCGTGGTGCTGCCGCTCGCCCGTCCGTCTCTGGCCGCGGGACTGGCGCTGGTGATGATGGAGACGCTGACCGACTTCGCGACCGTGCAGTACTTCAATGTGCAGACCGTCTCGGTGGGGGTCTACCTGGTGTGGAAGGGCACGTTCGACTTCCACGCCGCGACGCAGCTCGCCGTGCTGGTCCTGTTGTTCGCGGTGGCCGTCCTGGTCGCGGAGAGGTCGCTGCGGGGCCGAGCCCGTTACCACCAGCACGGCGGCCGGAGGCAGGGATTCCAGCCCGAAAGGCTGCGTGGAGCGCGTGGCTGGGTCGCCACGGCCCTGTGCCTCACGGCACTGTCCGCCGGGTTCCTCATCCCGGTGGGGCAGCTCCTGCTCTGGGCTGCCGGGCAGGCGCTGTCCGATGCGTCCTTCCTCGCCGACCCGCGCTTCGGCGAGTACCTGGCCAACAGCCTGGTGGTGGCGGTGGTCACCGCCGTGGCCTGCGTGGTCCTCTCCCTGTCCGTCGGCCATGCGATCCGCATGGGCGGTGGGCGTCTCGTCTCCTTCGCGGCCCAGCTGACGACGTTCGGTTATGCCGTCCCCGGTGCCGTCGTGGGGATCGGCGTCCTGTTGTCGTTCGCCCTGGCCGATGACGCGCTGGAACGCGCCGGCGTCCCGGGGGGTACCGGGTTGATCGTGACCGGTTCGGTGGTCGGCATCCTCTACGCCTATGTCATCCGGTTCCTCGCCCCTGCCTACCAGTCCGTCGGTGCGAGCCTCGAGAAGATCCCCCCGACCGTCACCTTCTCCGCCCTGAGCCTCGGCGCCGGCCCACGCCGCATCCTGAGTCGGGTGCATCTGCTCCTCGCCCGGCCAGGGGTGGCCGTGGCACTCATGCTGGTGGTGATCGACGCCGTGAAGGAACTGCCGATCGTCCTGCTCCTGAGGCCCTTCGGGTTCACGACGGCGTCCGTGTGGGTGTACGAGCTCGCGCGCGAGAACTTCTGGGAGAAGGCCTCGCTCCCGGCGCTGGTCATCGTGGCGGTCGCCATCATCCCCGTCTTCGTCCTCGTCCGTTCCGCCCGTCAGGACGAGGCACAGCGGACGGCATCCGGAAAGGTACGGCAGTGACGGCACAGGTGACGATCGATCCTCCCGGCCCCGCGACCGGGAGCGCTCCGGCGCTCAGCCTCGAGGCGGTCACGAAGCGCTACCGATCGGCCCGGGGCGTCGAGGCGCTGGACCTCTCCGTTCCCGCGGGCGAGCTGGTGACACTGATCGGTCCCTCGGGGTGCGGCAAGTCGACGACGCTGCGGCTCGTGGCCGGTCTGGAGCGGGCCGACTCCGGCCGGATCAGCGTCGCCGGCGATATCGTCTCGGATGCGAACCGCTTCGTGAATCCGGAGCGCCGCCGGGTAGGCCTCGTGTTCCAGGACCATGCGCTCTTCCCGCACCTGACGGTCGCCCGCAACGTCGAGTTCGGCCTCGGCCGGTTGCCCCGGAGCGAGCGCCGGAAGCGCGTCGGTGACCTCCTGGACGTCGTCCAGCTCGTGCACCTCGCGGACCGGTACCCGCACGAGCTCTCGGGGGGCGAGCAGCAGCGCGTAGCCCTGGCACGCGCACTGGCGCCGCGGCCCGCCGTCGTGCTCCTCGACGAGCCGTTCTCCAGCCTCGACGAATCGTTGCGCGCGCAGGTCCGGCGTGACACCGTGGCGACGCTGCAGGACACCGGTACCACCGGTGTCCTCGTCACCCACGACCAGACCGAGGCGCTGTCCGTCGGGTCACGTGTGGTCGTCATGCACGACGGCGTGATCGAACAGGCCGATGTCCCGGAGAAGGTCTTCGAGCGGCCGGCCACCCGTTTCGTCGCCTCGTTCATGGGCGACGCCGACTTCCTTCCCGCGCACGTGCACCGGGCTTTGCTGACGTGCGAGATCGGGATCGTCTCCACCGTTCCGGGCTGGGCGGACAGCGACGTCGACGTCGACGTCGTCCTCCGGCCCCACGAGGTGGCCCTGCGCCCGGCCGCGGACGCCACCGCCCGGGTCTCGTCCGTGGAGTACCACGGCGCGTTCGTCCTGCACCACGTACGGCTTGCCTCGGGACGGACCCTCCGGTCCTGGCAGCCCCACGACGTGCGCTATCCCGTGGGTACGGCCGTGGCAGTGAGCGTGGCCGCCGGAACCTCCCCCACGCTGCTCGTGGGCGACCAGGCAGTGACAGCACCGCCCGGCACCACCGGAAGAATCGACGGAACCCGATGACCCTTGAACACGACCTCTCCCGGGCCTTCACGGACCTCGCCCGCCACGGCGACCGGCCGGCCGTCCTCACCGCCGACGGCACGCTCTCCTACCGGGAGCTCGCGGGGCGAGTGGACGACGTCGCGGCACGCCTCGGCACGGAACGACGCCTCGTCCTGCTCGCCGCACGCAACGACCTGGAGTCACTCGTCGCCTACCTGGCGGCGATCAGGGCCGGTCATCCGCTCCTCCTGGTGCCGGCGGACAAGCCTGCAGCCCTCGATTCACTCGTCGATGCCTACGATCCCGACGTCGTGCTCCGGACCGGCGACGGCGTGCTCGACCTCGACGAGCGGTGGCCCGGCACCCGCCACGACCTCCATCCCGACCTCGCGCTGCTGCTCAGCACGTCGGGGTCGACCGGTTCGCCGAAGCTCGTGCGGCTGTCCCTGACGAACCTCGAGGAAAATGCCCGGTCGATCGCCGCATACCTGGGCATCGGACCCGATGACCGCGCCGCCACCACCCTCCCGCTCAGCTACTGCTACGGCCTCTCCGTCGTGAACAGCCATCTCATCCGCGGGGCCGGCCTCGTGCTCACCGACCTGTCCGTCGTGGACCCCTGTTTCTGGGACGTCTTCCGCGAGCGCGGTGCCACCTCGTTCGCCGCCGTCCCCTACAGCTTCGACCTGCTGGACCGGGTGGGTTTCGCGGAGATGGACCTGCCCGACCTGCGCTACGTCACGCAGGCGGGCGGACGCCTCGCCCCGGAAAAGGTCCGCTCGTGGGCGGAGACCGGCCAGCGCCGGGGCTGGGACCTCTTCGTCATGTACGGAGCCACGGAGGCCACTGCGCGCATGGCCTACCTGCCACCGGACCTGGCGGCCGAGCACCCGGACACCATCGGTGTGCCGGTACCGGGTGGTGCATTCCGGATCGATCCGGTGGACGGCCTGCCGCACGGGGAACTGGTGTACTCGGGTCCGAACGTCATGCTGGGCTATGCGGAGGGCCCCGGAGACCTCGCGCTGGGGCGCACGGTGCACGAGCTGCGAACCGGTGACCTCGCACGCCGGCATGCCAACGGCCTCTACGAGGTGGTGGGCCGGCGCAGCCGCTTCGTGAAGATCGCAGGCCTGCGGGTGGACCTCGGGCAGGTCGAGCGGATCCTCTCCGGTCTGGGTGCCGTGGCCGCCGTCGCCGGTTCCGACGACGACGGCCTGGTGATCGCGGTCGAGGGCGAGCATGACACGGACCTCCTCGCGAAAGTCCTCGCCGCCGATCTCGGGCTGCCCCGAGGCTCGGTCGGATTGCGCGCGGTGGAACACCTGCCCCGGCTGGCCACGGGCAAGATCGACTACCCGGCCGTCCTCGGCCTGGCGGTCCCGGGACCTGCGGCATCCGCGGACACGGGCGCCGACCGGGAAGGGCCGGCCGATGTGCCACGCATCTTCGCCGAGTGCCTGGACCGCGCCGACGTCGGAGCTGCGGATACCTTCGTCACGCTCGACGGCGATTCGCTGTCCTACGTGGCCCTCTCCGTCCGGCTGGAGGCGGCCCTGGGCCGGCTTCCCAGCGGCTGGCACCTTCGGACGGTGGGCGAACTGTCCGGCCGCCGCGAGCCGCGGGGCCGGAGGCTCGTCTCCTTCCTCGAACCGTCGATCGTGCTGCGGGCCGTGGCGACGGTCTGCATCGTGGCCGCCCACGTCGAGCTGTTCACGTTCCACACCGCGCATCTGCTGTTCGTCATCGCCGGTTTCAACTTCGCGCGGTTCCAGCTGGCCGGGAGCCGGACCGTTCGCCTGCGACGCCAGGCCCGGAGCTTCGCGAGGATCGTCGTCCCGTCGGTGGCCTTCATCACCGTGGCCTACGTCCTCACCGACAACTACAGCATCGCCAACATCTTCCTGCTCAACGGCATGGTGGGGCCCCAGGAGGTCACCAGCGAGTGGCACTTCTGGTTCGTGGAGATGCTCGTCTACGTGCTCGTCGCCGTCATGGCCCTGCTGGCCGTTCCCTGGGTGGACCGGCTCGAGCGCCGCGCGCCGTTCGGCTTCGCCCTGGGCCTGCTGGCGGTCACGCTGCTCAGCCGGTACGACATCGTCGATCCCGGTCTGCCCAAGCCCCTTCCCGTCTTCTGGCTCTTCATGCTGGGATGGGCCGTCGCACGGGCGGATAGCACCCGGCGTCGCCTGCTGGTGTCCGCCCTCGCCGTGCTGACCGTGCCGGGCTTCTTCGACCATCCGCTCCGCGAGGCGACCATCGTGGTGGGCCTGCTGCTGGTCACCTGGGTACCGGCGCTGCCCGTGCCCTCGGTCCTGCGCCGCGCAACGGGTTGGCTCGCTGCCGCGTCACTGTACATCTACCTCACGCACTGGCTCGTCTATCCCGTCCTGCTCCCCCTCGGTCAGGTGGCTGCAGTGGTGGGCTGCCTGCCCGTCGGGGTCGCGTACTGGGCTCTGTGCCGATGGTTGCCGATCGCGTTCGGGCAGTGGCGGCGGCGCAGGGAAGCGGTCGCACCGGAACCGGTCAACGCCTGAGCCGGCTTTCCAGGAACGGCGTCCCGTCGCCTCCCGGTCGGGCGGTCCGCCCGATACGGGAATGGCCCCGACGGTGCGCTCTCCGTCGTGGTGCCCGTGCCGGTGCGGAAATGCTGTGGCAATCCTGCCGGCAATCGGCGCGCTGACCGGCTCGATCACTGCACATCGCCCGATAGATTCGTCCTACCCGGGCGAGGCTCAGCTCGCCCGGGTCTCAGCTCGGGGGGAATCGCATGGCGTCGGGAAGCGGACCATGAGCGCGGCCGTCCCACTCGACGGCGACGTCACCTACGTCGAACCCGCGACGCTCGGCCTGCTCAAGCGGCGCGTTCCCGGCCAGTCGGTCATGGAGGAACTGCTCGACGTCCACGGCACGGAGGACACGCGCGGGCTGCTGGCCCGGGTGTTCGGCGTCCGTCCGCTGGCTCCCGACAGCCGGCCCTGGTACTGGGGAGCACTCGGCGAGCGCGCCGTGGGCCGTACCCTCGCATCCCTGGGTCCCGAGTGGACGGTCCTGCACGCCGTCCCGGTCGGTGAGAAGTCGTCGGACATCGACCACGTGGTCATCGGCCCGACGGGCATCTTCACGATCAACACCAAACGCCATCCCGGCCAGAACGTCTGGACCGCGAAGGGCACCTTCCTGGTCGCCGGGACGCGCTACCCCTACATCCGGAACTCGGAACACGAGGCCACCCGGGCAGGGAGACTTCTTTCCGCCGCCGTCCTGAACTCCGTGTCCGTGTCGGCCGCGATCGTGGTCGTCGGGGCTCGGCAGGTCACCGTCAAGGAGAAGCACCGGTCCGTATCGGTGGTTCGCGAGAACCAGCTCCTGCGGTGGCTCACCCGACGGCCGGTGATGTACACGGAGCAGCAGCTCGCGCTCCTGTCGGCCGCCGCTGCGCAGCCCTCGACCTGGCGGCGCACGGCACCGGTGCTGCGCGACCCCGCCGACGTCGTCGGGCCGTTCGACGCTCTGCACCGGCTGGAGGACCAGGCACGACGACGGCGGATCGGCTGGCTCCTCGCGGTGCCCGCGGCGTTCGTCGCGTCGGCCGCGGGCGTCCTGCCACCCTTCTGAGCTGCCGCTCCCTCACCCTCCAGCGCCACCTACTCCTGTAACGGAGGACTCCATGCTCCACTTCCCCTCGAAGAACAGCGCAGCCCATACGGCGGATCCCGCCGACGTAACCCGTCTGCATCAGCTCCTGGGCAACCACGTCTGGGCGTTCAGCAACTGCTGTGTCGACGCACCGGGGCTGCCGGTCGCCGAGGTGGACTGGCTCTTCTACAACTCGATCAACGGGACCTTCATCCTCAGTGAATGGAAGCGGTTCCCAGCGGCGGTGGTCCGTGTGAAGGATGCCGGCGAAGCGTGGACGCTGGGGAACCAGTCCGTCGTGCCGAATCCCCTCGAGCAGGTCGGCAAGCAACTCGACGCCGTCCGACGTGCTCTTCGGCTGAACATCTGCAGGGAGCACTTCCCGTCGACCGACCAGCACTCCATCAACCTGTACCCGAGCGTGTACTCACCCCAGGTCAACAAGGCCACGCGGAGGGAGCGGTTGCGGTACGGCGTGGTGCACGGGTCGCTCGACGACGTCGCCCTCATGGTCGAGCGCAGGGCCGTCACTGTTCCCCTGATTGCTGCCGGTGGCAGTGCGCAGGTCGCTCTCGCCGAGGCGTTGGCCGAGCTTTTCCGGTGCTCGATCAGCCAGGCGGTGCGCAGGAAGATCGCTCCGCCCGCTCCCGTTCCACCGAGCCCCCAAGTGAGGATTGCGGCCATCCACCGCGAACTGGCCGCGCTCTATCTCGAACTCGCAGCACTCGTCGGCCAGGGGATCGCAGCGGTACCGAACTCCCCGGCACCGGAACTTCTGGGAAGGCCGTCGACAGCAGCGCCGGTGGCTGCAGCCGAGTCGCCGGTGGTTGCACCGATTGCTGCAGCCAAGTCGCCGGCAGGAGCGCCGGCCGCTGCACCCGTCGTTCAGGAAGCAGCGCCACCTGTCGCACCGTCCAAGAAGCCCTCACCGGTTACTGCACATCTGCACCGGCACGTCGTGCAGCACGTTCCGCCGTCAGCCAACCCCGAACACGTACGTGCGGCCTTCCTCGCGGCATTGCAGGACGGGCACCTGCGCAAGAGCGGTATCCACGTAGGGCTGTTCGGCTCCCTCGTGGGCCAACGCCTCGAGGGGAACCGCACCCTCGCGAGTCTTGCGCTGGGCAGTCTCGGGAAGTGGTGCCTGGCGCAGGCCACCGCAGCAGGAATTGCTGCGGTGAAGGATGCCGCTGATCCATCCATCGTCCGACTGGGAAAACCGGCCAGGACGTGAACGAACGCCCGGCGCGTGTTCTACAGCGCCGGCGTCCGCTTCGCCCACCCCGTCGCCTGCTCGAACGCATACGTGACCTGCAGCAGCTCGACGTCACTGCCGTGCGGCATCGCGAGTTGCAGCCCGACCGGCAGGCCGTCCTCGCTGAAGCCGGCCGGCACCGACACCGCGGGCAACCCGGTGGCCGAGATCAGGCAGGCCGAACGCATCCAGTCCAGGTACGTCTCGAACTCCACGCCGTTGACCGACGTCGGATACCGCTCGCTGGCGTCGAACGGCAGCACCTGCGCCGTCGGACTCGCGAAGACGTCGTACTTCCCGAAGTAGCGCCGCACGCTCGTGTCGAGCCGGGTCCGGGCGAGGGCGGCATCGACCATGTCCTGCGCTGTGAGCTGCAGCCCCTGCTCCACGTTCCAGCGGATCTCGGGTTTGATCACATCGCCGTGCTTCCGCACGAGCTCACCGAGGCCGAGCACGAAATCGAAGGCGCGCGTCGTGCCGAACACCTGGTCGGCGTCCCGCAGGTCCGGCGCGGCCTCCTCGACGACCGCACCGAGGTCGGCGAAGACCTGCAGCTGTCCCTCGAGGACCCGCAGTACCTCGCGGTCCACCGGTACGCCCACCCCGAAATCGGGTGACCAGCCGATGCGCACCCCGGTCAGGTCCCGCTGCAGCGGGGCTGCGAAGGAGCCGGACACGGGGTAGGCGTACGGAACAGTTGGGTCGGCACCGGCGATCGCCGTCATCCCGAGGGCGATGTCCTCGACATCACGAGCCATCAGCCCGTTGCGGCCGAGCCACGCCCAGGCGTTGCGCGTCGGCACGGCGGGGACGACGCCGATCGACGGCCGGTACCCGACCACGTTGCAGAACGACGCGGGGATGCGCAGCGAGCCACCCATGTCGCTGCCGTCGCCCAGCGGCTGGATGCGGGCGGCGATCGATGCCGCCACACCCCCGCTGCTGCCGCCGGCACTGCGGGTGGTGTCGTACGGATTGACCGTCGTGCCGAACACATCGTTGAAGGTGTGCGACCCGGCGGCGAACTCCGGCACATTCGTCTTGCCCGTCGTCACCACACCGGCGCTCTTCAGCCGGCCGATGATCAGGTCGTCGAACGTCGGCACGAAATCCTTGAACACCGACGAGCCCTGCGTCGTGCGCAGGCCCTTGGTGTTGTGCGTGTCCTTGTGCGTCATCGGCAGACCGTGCAGCGGCGGGAGGTCGGCGCTCGACGCCGTCAGCTCGTCGGCGGCCTCCGCGAGCGCCGCGGCGCCCTCGCGGTCCTCGGTGACGACGGCGTTGATGGAACCGTTGACGGCGTCGATGCGATCGAAGTGCGCCTCGAGCGCCTCCCGTGCGGACACCTCCCGACGGCGGATGGCCCCTGTGAGTTCGACGGCGGACAGGTCGGAGAGCGCACTGGTCACGCGGTGGTCCCGACCTTCGACAGCAGGGCCGTCATGGCGGCCCGGACTCCGGTGGAGAGGGTCGGCTCGATCGCCGGCGCGAAGTACGGCGAGTGGTTGCCCGGCACGGGGTCGTCGCCGTCGAGCAGCTCCTGCGGGTGTCCGCCGAAGAACCAGTAGACGCTCGGGACGCCGATGGCCTCGGCCAGGAGCCCGAAGTCCTCGCTGCCCATCACCGGCGGGGCCTCGATGACGGCGTCCTCCCCCAGCACCTCGCCGAGAACGGCCATCAGATCCTCCGTCGAGGCAGGGTCGTTGTAGCACTGGGGGAAGTTGGTGATCTCCTCGATCACCGGCTCCGGCGCCCCCGACGCCGCGGCCTCCGCGCTGATGATCCGCCGCAGCGAGCCGAGGACGCGCTCGCGCACGTCGACGTCGAACGTCCGCACGTTGAGGAGGGTGAACTCCGCGGACGCCGGGATGATGTTCTCCTTGAGCCCACCGTGGAAGGTGCCGATCGTGACGACCGCGGACTTCATGGGGTGCACCTCGCGCGAGACGATCGTCTGGATGCGCACCACCATGTGGGCGCCGAGCACGATCGGGTCGATCGACTGCTCCGGCTGCGAACCGTGCGCCTGCTTGCCGTGCACGGTGACCTTCCAGGAATCGGCCATCGCCATGGCCGTGCCCTTGCTGATGTTCACGGTGCCGGCGCGTCCCGGCCAGACATGCTGTCCGTAGATGATGGACGGCTTCGGCGCTTTGTCCCACAGGCCGTCCTCGACCATCGCCTCCGCGCCCTCGCCGGTCTCCTCGCCGGGCTGGAAGATGAAGACCACCGTGCCGGACCACGCCTCGCGGCTCTCGACCAGCAGCTGGGCGGCGGTGAGGCCCACGGTCATGTGGGTGTCGTGGCCGCAGCCGTGCATCACGGGGACATCGGTGCCGTCGGCGAGGGTGCCCGCCGTCGTGCTGGCGTAGGCGAGGCCGGTGTCCTCGGCGATGGGCAGGCCGTCCGTGTCGGCGCGGTAGCCGACCACGGGGCCGTCGCCGTTGCGCAGGATCCCGACGACGCCGGTGCCCCCCGCACATAAAGGTCTCCAGGCCGAGGTGGTTCAGTTTCTCGAGGATGAACGCCGCCGTGTGCGTCTCCTGCATGGAGAGCTCGGGGTGGGCGTGGAGGTGCTGGTACAGCTCGTGCATCGCGGTGGTGTCGGCGTCGGAGAGGTCGAAGACGGCGGTGTCGATGGTCATGGTGTCCTTTCGGGCGGGTCTGTCTGGAGCCTAGTTGACGAGGGTAGTGGGTGTTGCGGTCGCCTTGCGTGAGCGGAGGAACCAGGCCAGCACTGCGGTGATCAGGACGACGACGCCGGTGGCCGGCTTGGCGAGCGCCGGAACCGCCGGCACCAGGACGAAGAGCACCACCACGGCGACGACGACGGCGATCACGGTCACGCGGGGCTGCTTCATGGTGACGATCAGCTGGACGAGGACGCCGCCGATGATCGCCGGGAAGATGTAGAGCCGCGCCACGTCGACGATATCGGTGGGGATGATACTGACCAGCCAGGTCCCGAGGATCCCGACGAACAGGAGCATCGAGACGACGTGGACCATCGCAGCGCCGCAGATGGCCATGAGGGCCGCGAACTCGCCCCGCTTGGTGCCGGCCTTCGCTCCGACGGCCGCCTGTGCCACCAGGGCCGAGGGCAGGAGCTTGTTGGCGATGTTGCCGATCATGAAGGCCTGGTACATGGCGGCCGGACCGAGCACCGGGTAGTAGGTGATGGGTTCGACGAACCAGAGCACGAAGAACGCTGCGGCGACGGCGAGATAGGCCGTCCAGATCATCCCACCGGTGATGCCCAGGTCCGTGAAGAGGACGAGGTACAGGGGCGCGGCGAGGGAGAAGAGGAGGGCGGCACCCATGGTGAGCTGGCCCCAGCGGGAGGTGGTCCGGTCGAATTCGGCGAGCGACGCGGAGGAGGTGACGGCAGTATCTGCAGCAGACATGGTGGTTCCTTTCGGGTGAGGTACTGCCTAGGCGACGGGTGCCATGCCGGAGGTGTGGGCGATGTAGGCGGCGCACAGGCCCACGATGATCGAGATGCCGAGCCCCCACTCCCTCAGCCAGGTCGCGGAGGTCTTGCTCGCGAGGAGGATGCAGACGGCCATGGTGATGGCCGAGACGACGACGGAGAGGATGTGGACCGGTGTCTTGCCGAGTTCGGCGATACCGAGGCTTGCGAAGGCCCCGATGAGGGCGGCCGCCGGCACGATGGCCATGAGGGCGGGATTGACCCGCCGAAGCTTCGTGTCACCCCTGCGCAGGATGGGTGTCAGCACGAGCGTCGCCAGCATCCAGCCGGCGCCGGAGAGACTCATGGCCATAAAGGCGACGACGAAGACGGCCTGCGTGTAGTCCGGTCCGCCGAGGGTGGCGCCCATGGTGCCGGCGGCGAGGCTCGCGGAGGCCGATTCGGTGGCGGCCGAGCCGACGAGGCCGATCCGCACCAGCACGGCCGGTGTGCCGAACAGCGTGAGGAGGGCGATGCTGACCAGGACCACGGCCAGCGATGGCCCGATCGCGGCGATGGCGCCGGCCCGGAAGGACGTCCGCAGCTCGTCCGCGGAGATGTCTGCCGCGGGTCCGGCCTTCTTCGCGGCCTTCATGTAGATCAGCGACTGCACGATGATGGCCGCGAATACCCCGAGGGCGAGGATCCAGAGGACGGGCAGGTTGGCGATCGCAAGGATGTCCGTGGACAGTCCCTCGGGAGTCAGTGCAGTTTTCATGGGAACTCCGGTCTGCAGGGCGGGTGGGGGTCGAAGAGCCGGTCAGTCGGTCGGTCGGATGTCGGTGCCGTCGAGGCGGCGGAGGGTCGCGACGAGCGCGCTCACGCCGGTGGCGATGTCCTCCGTACTGCTCCACTCCTCCGGGCAGTGGCTCTTGCCGTTCTTGGAGGGGAGAAAGATCATGCCCATGGGTGCGAGGGAGGCCATGTGGACGGCGTCGTGCGTGGCACCGCTGGGGATCGGCATCCAGGGCAGTCCGAGGGCGTCGGCGGCTGCTCCGGCCACGTCCTGCACGCCCCGGTCCGCCTGGACCACCGTGTTGTCGGTCGACCACTCGAAGCCGACGTCGACGCCGAGGTCGGTCGCCTTCGCGGCGATCTCGGCGGTGAGGCGTCCCTTGACGCCGGACAGCCAGGAGGAGTCGACGCTGCGGACCTCGCTGTACATGCGGACGAGGGACGGCACCACGTTCGGCGACCTGGATTCCGACTCCACGCGGGTCGACGTCGCGACGCCATGGGTGGGCGCCCCGCAGCCTTCGGCGCGCACTGCGAGGACAGCCTCGGCGGCGGCGATCATGGCGTCCCGGCGGTCCTCCATGGAAGTGGTTCCGGCGTGATCCGCGGAGCCCGCGAAGGTGGCGATGAACCGCTCGATCCCGGTGATCGCGGTGACGATGCCCAGTGGCAGCCCGCGCTTCTCGAGGGTGGGGCCCTGTTCGATGTGCAGTTCGACGAAGGCGTGCAGCGGTTGCTTCGCCCAGGGCACGTCGGAGAGCGTCGACGGATCGAGACCGAAGTCCGTGTATGCCTGCCCGAGGCTCACGCCGCGGTAGTCCCGCCGTTCGAGGTCCTCCGGCGTCATCTCCTGGGCTGCGGATCGGCTGCCCAGGCAGCTGAGCCCGAAGACGTTCGATTCTTCCCCGAGGAAATCGACCACGAGCAGGTCCCGCTGGAGCTGCGTCCCGGACTCCTGCAGCAGCCGTGCGGCTTCGATGGAACCGAGGACACCGACGATGCCGTCGAACCGTCCACCGCCGTCGACCGTGTCCGTGTGCGAGCCGGTGACGAGTGCGGGGGCGGAGGGCTCACGGCCTGCCAGGCGGCCCACGATGTTGCCGGCCGCGTCGACGTGGACATCGAGCCCGGCCTCGCGCATCCGCTGCGCGGTCCAGTGGCGGGAGGCTCGGTACGGGTCGCTGAAGACTTCCCGGGTCCACCCGTGACGGTCGCCGTCGGAGAATTCGGACAGCGCGGCCACGCCGGTGCTGAGTCGTTCGAGGGTCTCGAGTGAGGTGGACTGGAACATGGGATCCTGTCATTCGCGCAAACGTTTGCGTTCCGCATCGAAGACGACCAATCGCGGAATTATGGTGTACATCACACTACGGGCGGCTGGTTTCGTCAATGTTTCCGGGCTGTGAAAGCTTCAGGACGGGCACCACCCGCGCAAACCTTTGCGTTGCTCTCCGCGGCGGCCGTCCGGGAGCCCTGGACCCCTAGACTCGAGGCAATGAAGGACGAACCCATACCCGGCTCGACGTCCGGTCCATCGCGCCCCGTGACGCTCGCGACCGTGGCCCGGCATGCGCAGGTGCATGTGTCCACGGCGTCACGGGCACTGAGCGACGATCCGGCCGGAGTGGGTGCGGAGACGGTCCGGCGCGTGCGGGAGCTGGCGGCCGTGCTCGGGTACCGGCGCGATGTCGGCGCGGCGGGACTCAGGACCGGATCGTCCCGCCTGATCGGCGTCCTCGTCCCTCGCCTGACCGATCTCGTGCTCGCGTCCATCTACGAGAGCATCGACGCCGCGGCCGGCGCTGCCGGCTACGGGACAGTCGTCGCCAACACCCTCGATGATCCGGATCACCGACGGACCCGTCTCGACGCGATGCTCTCGCGGAGGATCGACGGCGTGATCATCGGCGATTCACACATCGGCGATACGGCAGCGCACGAGTTGCGACGCCGGGGCGTCCCCTACGTCCTCGTCATGCGCACACTCGAGGGCCACCTGTCCGTCACCACGGACGATCACCGCGGCGGGCACCTCGCGGCCGAGCACCTCCTGGCTCTCGGGCACCGTCGGGTGGGAGTCATCGCCGGCGACCAGCTGGCGAGCACGGGCCGCGAACGGACCCTTGGTTTCCGCAGGACCTTCGAGTCTGCCGGCTGTCCGCTGCCGGACGCCTACGTCGTCGAGTCGGCGTTCAGCACGCCCTCGGGGCTGGAGGCGGGTCGGCAGCTGATGCTGTTGCCGGAGCCACCCACGGCCATCTTCGCCGTGCACGACCTCCTGGCCCTCGGCGCGATGGGAGCCATCCGCGATGCCGGGAAGCGGGTCGGCGACGACGTCGCCCTGGTCGGCTACAACGATCTCGACCTCGCAGCGACGCTCCCCGTCCCGCTGACCTCCATCCGCTCCGACCTGCAGCGGATGGGCACCCTCAGCGTCGACGCACTGCTGCGGGGAATGAAGGGGGAGACCGCCTCGAGCATCCTGCTGCAGCCGGAGCTGATCGTCCGGGCCACCACGCCGCCGCTACGTTCCTAGACGAGCCTTAGCGGCCTGTTCACCTCCGTGCCCAGCGGAGGCAACCCGCCCGTGACTCCCCCTCGACAGCGTGGAACCGACACCATTGCTGCCCGACGAGGAGCCATCCGTGAAAGCGATCGTCCGCGCCATCTCCGTCCTGCTGTCCACCGTCCTTCTCACCGGCGCCGCGAAACCCGCCGTCGAGGACTTCCCCGCCACGGTCGACGGCGGCGCCTGGCCTGCCGGACATGTGCAGGGCATCGCCGTCGACACCGAGAAGGAATTCGTCTACTACTCCTTCACCTCGATGCTCGTGAAGACCGACCTCGACGGCACCGTGCTCGGCACCGTCACGGGTTTCACCGGGCACCTCGGCGACCTCGACTTCAACGCGAAGGACGGCCGCGTCTACGGGTCTCTGGAGTACAAGGCGGCAGAGTCCTTCTACATCGCCATCGTCGACGTGGACCGGATCACCGGGATGGACATGGACGCCGAGACGGACGGCATCGTCACGGCCGTCCACCTCGACGAGGTGGTGCAGGACTTCACCGCGGACCTGGACGGCAACGGCGTGTTCGACGGTGACGTCGCCGACACCCCGGACCACCGCTACGGCAGCAGCGGGATCGACGGCGTCACCTTCGGTCCGGCATTCGGCCGCAAGAACGGCAAGCAGCTGCTCACGGTCGCCTACGGGGTCTACTCGAACGCCGAGCGCACCGACAACGACCACCAGGTGCTCCTGCAGTACGACGTCACGCGCTGGAAGAAGTACGAGCAGCCGCTCACCCAGGACGCCCCGCACACCAGCGGCCCGGCCACGACCGACGGCAAGTACTTCGTCTACACCGGCAACACCACCTACGGCGTGCAGAACCTCAACTACGACGCGTTCACCCACACGTGGCTCCTCGGCGTCTACAAGGGCGTCAAGGAGCAGTTCCCCAACTACTCCCTCTTCGCCATCGACGGCTCATCCCGTCCTGTGCGAGGCATCATCGAGGGCCAGCCCACCCGCGAGGAAGGCCTCATCCTCCCCCTCCTCCAGCAGGGCCTGCACCACGAACCCACCGGCATCCGCGGCTGGAACTTCACCGCCGACGTCGGACTCGAGTCGCTCGGCAACGGCTACTTCTACATCGCCACCCAGGGCCGGATCACCGAGGACGGCGTCACCCGACAGACCGCCGTGCTCGACCTGTTCCGCTGGACCGGGGCGCCGTCGTCACCCTTCGAGCCCGTGGCGCGGTAGGTCGGGGCCGGCCGGGCGCCGGTCCACGATCACCCGTTCAACCGCGTACCGCGCTTTGCCGGCTCGACAACGTGTTCCTCGATCTGGCGACCCCGGGCAAAAATGGTACAGAATGCGATCATGGACATCACTGACAACGGACCGAACCCGAACGCGTTCGACATCGAGAGTGCAGCAACGGAGAACACCGATTACCGCCGTGTCGCATGGACGGGCAAGCACCTGCAGGTGACGCTCATGTCGATCGAGCCAGGCAATGCGATCGGCCTCGAGGTGCACCACGGCACCGACCAGTTCCTGCGCATCGACGCCGGGAAGGGCCGCGTGAAGATGGGCCCCTCGAAGGACGACCTTTCGTTCCAGCAGGAGGTTGGGGACGGGTGGAGCATCCAGGTGCCCGCCGGCACCTGGCACGACGTCGAGAACACCGGGGACGAACCACTGCGCCTCTACGCCGTCTACGCGCCCACGCACCACGCGCAGGGCATCGTGCAGGCGACGGCGGACGACGCCGAGAAGGACGAGGAGGAAGGCCGCGACGAGCCGCCGTCGTGGGTCGAGGAGGTCGACGACAAGGGCGAGGAGAGCGCCTGAGTTCCTGCGCGACGACGCCCGTGGAGCACCCGGTCGTCGTCGCGCAGCGGTCCGGCCCAAGGTAAGGACAAGGTAAGGGCAAGGTGTCCACGGTTGACTGCACTCGGTAGGGACGACCCCGCGTCCCTGAGGAGGCGAGACCGTGAGTGCAGAAGTGGACACCAGGGCCGGCGCCGAGCAGTCATCGACACCTGACGAACCGTCGGGGCTGTCACGCAGGGGCGCGATGTTCTCTGCCGCGTCAGCAGGCCTGCTGTCCGTGCTTCCGCTGGGAGCCCGGAGCGCATCCGCCGCTCCGGCTCCTGCTCCGATCCCGGCGCCGAAAGTGCCGAGACCTGCCGTCCTCGGGCCGGCGACGGGCCACGGCGTCGGAAACCCTCGGGGTGCGGACGTCACGGTGAAGACCCGGCGCAGCCAGCAGGGCCGCTTCGGCCTGATGTTCCCGTCCCTGCAGCCCTTCGCCCCGCCGGAGGCCCTCCTGGCGGTCATGGCCCAGCGGATGATCGACCCGCGGCAGCCGTTGGCGGATGTCTCCTCGAGCGAGGACGGGTTCGACAACGCCGAGATGCCCGCCGGGTACACCTACCTCGGCCAGTTCATGGACCACGACATCACGCACGACACCACTCCCCTGTCCGCGCAGAAGGCCGACCCCCTGGCCCTGGTGAACTTCAACACCCCGTTCTTCGACCTGGGCTCCGTCTACGGCCGTGGGCCCGCGGAGGACCCGCAGCTCTACGACCCGAGGAATCCCGCCCTGCTCCTGGTCGCGACGACGCCCGAAGGGCTGTCGGACGTCCCCCGCACCCCCACGGGGACGGCCATCATCGGTGATGCGCGGAACGATGAGAACCTCATCGTGTCCCAGCTGCATCTGGCCTTTCTGAAGCTGCACAACCATTTCGTCGGCCTCGGCAACTCCTTCTCCGACGCACGCAGGCTGGTCCGCTGGCACTACCAGTGGGTGATCGTCCACGATTTCCTGCCGCGGATGGTCGGGCCCAAGCTGGTCGCCTCCATGCTGCTCCCCCAGTCGGATGGAACCGTGAAGGTCGACACCAGGTTCTACAAGCCCGGCAATCGCCTCAAGCCGATGATCCCGCTCGAGTTCTCCGTCTGCGCCTACCGCTTCGGCCACAGCATGATCCGCGCCGAGTACGAGATGCACGACAACACCACGTTCCCGCTGTTCGGCCGCACGGGTCAGGACCTGCGCGGATCCCGTCCCCTGCCGTATGACGCGCGGGCGGACTGGAGCTACTTCTTTGACATCCCCGGGCTGGAGCCGCCCATGGGCCGCAATACCGCCCGGCTCCTCGACACGCAGCTGTCCTTCCCCCTGGCGAACCTGCCGCCGACGGTGGTGGCCCACATCGATGGGGCCATCTACGCCCTCGCCCACCGCAATCTGCTGCGCGGCGTGCAGCTGGGACTCCCCGCGGGGCAGGACGTCGCGAAGGCACTCGGCGTGCCTCCCATTCCCAACACCAGGCTGGGACTGTACGAACCCGAATGGGGGAACAAGGCCCCCCTCTGGTTCTACATCCTCAAGGAGGCGGAGCTGCAGGGCGGCCGCCACCTCGGGCCGGTCGGCGGGCGGATCGTCGCCGAGGTGATCCTCGGGCTGCTCGCCCTCGATCCGGAGTCCTACCTGAATGCCCGGCCCCGGTGGACCCCGGCCGATCCGTCCTTCGGGATGGGAGCATTCTTCAGGATGAGTGGTGCGACCTTCACGCAGGAGGATCTGCCCGAAGATGAACTCCCTGAGGAAGAGCTTCCCGAGGAGGAACTGGCTGGCGCCTGAGTCCCTGCACCGGCAGTCCGGTCAGGTAACCGCTGATCAGGACCGGGTGCGACGACGGCGATCAGCGACCGGGAGCGTCGATCCCTGCCTGCGCCCGGACGCGGCAGGTCAGTGCGGCGATCAGGATGGCCGCGTCGGCAGGAACCGCCGGGTCGTACCCGGTGAGCTGGTGGACCCGTGCCAGCCGGTTGAGCACCGTGTTGCGGTGGCAGTACAGCTGCTGCGCGGCCTGCGAGACGGATCCGGAGTTCACGTAGGCGAGCACGGTCCCGACGAGACGCTCCATCTCGGCGGTCGGGATGAGCGTCAGCGGGTCGAGGACGGCGTGTTCCAGTACCTGCCCGAACTCGCCGAGCCGGGCGGCCGCGACCGGCCCCCACGCCTGACGGATGGACTGGTGTCCGGGTGCGGCGAAGTCGAGCACCGCCACCGCCTCGAGTGCCACGCGGACCATCGTCGGGACCTCCGCCAGGGACGCCGCCGCGGGGGCCACGAAGCACCTGAGATCGGTCAGCCACGCCGGCACCGCGGCGGTGGTCCTGCCCGATCGCGGGCGCCTGTCCTCGAGGATGAGGATCAGGGCCCCGTCGCGCTCGTGCAGGTAGTGCTCGGCCTGGGCTTGTGCGACGCCTGCACGGAACTCCTTGCGGGCATCCTCGGCGCCGACCGCCACCGTGAACGGACCCTGGACCGACACTCCCAGCGCCCTGGCCGCCTGCCCGAGGAGCTGGACGTCCCGCCCGTCGGAGGACAGGAGCCGCGAGAGGAGGAAGGCGCGCTGCTGCTCCTTCTCGTGCGCCATGGAGGCCAGTTCGTCCATGTAGCCCGAGTGGACGCGGGTGGTGTGGTATTCGACGGCTTCCCAGACCCGCACCGCGTCCGTGGTGAAGTCGGACAGCGACTCGGCCGGAACCCTGCCGAGCATCTCCGTCCACAGGATGCGAAAGTCCATCCGGACGGCACGCAGCAGCGACTCGAGGGGGACTCCCTGGCTCGCACGACGGTGACCGAGGGCGTCCGACATCCCGGCGAGCCGTTCCGGCACGGGCAGGTCTCCCACCAGCCGCAGGAGCAACTCCATCGAGGCCACGGCCGTCTCCCGCAGGTCCTGGTCCTGCACGGGTGAACCCGCGTAGCCCTCGATGTCCTGCACATCGATCAGGAAGCGCTCGGCGATGCCGTCGATGTCCGCGAGGCAGCGGGTGACCACGTCGGACAGCACCGAACGCACCGCTCCGACCGGCGAACCGTCAGGCTGATTGGGCATGTGCCCATCCTAGGACCGCAGGGGGTGCCGTCCCTCCATTGTGGCCGGCAGTGACGGAAGCCACACTGGAAGGAAATATTTCCACGATCCATCCGCTCATCTCAGGGAAGCCATGCTCGACGTCAAGATCACCAATGCACAAGTCTTCACCCTGAGTGACGGCAGGCCCGCCGCCTCCTCGATGGGCATCCTCAACGGGCTCATCGTGGGCTTCGACGACGAGGTCGCCGACCTCCCGGCCGAGCGGACGATCGACGCGGATCAGGCCGTCGTCGTCCCTGGTTTTGGTGATTCCCACAATCACATGGCCTGGTTCGGGCAGTCGCTCCAGGAGCTCGACCTCAGCGGCTGCCGCACCCTTGACGCGGTGTGCGCGGCGGTGCGGGAGGCCGACGCGACGCTCGACGAGGGGCAGTGGCTCGTCGGATCCGGCTACGACGACACCGTCCTCGGGGCCCATCCGCACCGCACGCTGCTCGACGCCGCAGCTCCGGGACGCCCGGTCTGGCTGAAGCACCGTTCCGGCCACATGTGCTCGGTGAACACCCTCGCCCTCGAGCTGGCCGGCATCCTCGACGGGTCGGCCGAGACGCCGGAGGGCGGGAAGGTCGTCACGGACTCCGACGGGCCGACGGGACTGCTGGAGGAGCAGGCCCAGAAGCTCGTGACCGCGCTCGTGATGCCGTACCCCGTCGCGGATCTGGCGGTCGCCATCGCAGCGGCCAGCGGGGTGTACGCGTCCGAGGGCCTGACGCATGTGGTGGAAGCGGGCATCGGCGGCGGGTTGATCGGGCGCAGCCCCGTCGAACTCGCCGCCTACACGCTCGCCCGGCGGCAGGGCGGGCTGCGGACGCGGGTCCAGCTCATGGTCGCCAGTGACGCCCTCCATCCCGTGACCTCGCACGACGACGACGGCATCACCTTCGGTCTGGACCTCGGCATCGCGACGGGATTCGGGGACGACGCCGTCCGGATCGGCCCGATGAAGATCTTCGTCGACGGCTCCCTGATCGGCCGCACCGCCGCCGTGACCGAGCCGTTCTGCGACCATGCGCACGGCACCGGTGCCTTCCAGCTCTCCCTCGAGGAGCTGACCCGCCGGATCGTCGCGGCACACTGCTCGGGCTGGGCGGTCGCCGCACACGCCATCGGGGACTCCGCCGTCGATGTCGCCCTCGATGCCTTCGCAGCAGCACAGCGGGAGCTGCCGCGCCCGGACGTCCGGGACCGCATCGAACACGCGGGCATGGTCCGTCCCGATCAGCTCGAGCGGTTCGTGGAGCTCGGCATCACGCCTGTTCCGCAGCCCCACTTCCTGTACGAGGTGGGCGACACCATGGCCGCCGCCGTCGGTCCCGACCGCGAGCCGTGGGTCTACCGCCACCGGTCCTTCCTCGCACGGGGCGTGCGTGTCCCCGGCAGCTCGGACCGCCCCGTCGCCACCGGCGCTCCCCTGCTCGGCATGCAGTCCATGGTCCAGAGGCAGACGTCGGCCGGTGCCGTCCTCGGCCCCGATGAACGGGTCGACGCCGAGACGGCCCTGCGTGCGTACACCGTGGACGCGGCGTGGGCCGCCGGCGAGGAGGACCGCCGGGGCACCCTCGAGGCTGGCAAGCTCGCCGACCTCGTCTTCCTCTCCGACCACCCCGCGCAGGTGGCCCCCGAGACTATCGGCGCCATCACCGTCCTCGCCACCCTCCTGGGCGGCGAGTGCGTCTTCGGCGAGAAATTCCTCGCCTCACGGACGGCCGTCCCCGTCCGAACTCCGCTCCCCTCCGACCAGGAAGTGTGACCATGCAACCCTCCGAGGCAACACCCGCACCCCCACCAGAGATCCCGAAAGTCAGCGGGGCCGACGCCGGCAGGATCGCGCGCGCCGCCTTCGTCGGCACGGCCCTGGAATGGTACGACTACTTCCTCTTCGGCACCGCCGCGGCGATCGTGTTCAACCGCCTGTTCTTCACGACGCTGGACCCCACTGCAGCGACCCTCGCCGCCTTCGCGACCTTCGGCGTCGGCTTCGCGGCCCGCCCGCTCGGCGCCATCCTCTTCGGCTTCATCGGCGACCGCGTTGGGCGCCGACCCGCCCTGCTCATCACCATCGTGATGATCGGCTGCGCCACCGGGCTCATCGGCGTCCTGCCGGACTTCGGCAGCATCGGGCTGGCAGCACCGATCATGCTCGCGGTCCTGCGCCTGATGCAGGGCCTCGCCGTGGGCGGCGAGTGGGGTTGAGCCATGACGATCGCCGTCGAGCACGCACCCATCGAGAAGCGCGGCCGGTACGCGGCGCTCGTGCAGGTCGGTTCCCCCGTCGGCACCCTGATGTCCTCCGGCGCCTTCGCCCTCGTCCTGCTGCTGCCCTCGGAAGCCTTCGACTCCTGGGGCTGGCGCCTGCCGTTCCTGGCCGCCTTCCCGCTGCTGCTGATCGCCCTCTACATCCGGCTCAAGGTCGAGGAGTCCCCGATCTTCCGCGAACTCGTCAAGCTCGAGGAACGCGCCAAGATCCCCGCGCTGGAGGTCTTCCGCAACGCCTGGGGCCGGCTGCTCGTCGCCGTCGCCGCCGCGTTCCTCGGCGTCGGCGGGTTCTACGTCATGACCACCTTCGTGATCAGCTACGGCACCGTCACGCTCGGCCTCGAGCGCGGGCTCATGGTCAACGCGACGCTGGTCGCCGCCGTCTTCCAGATCGGCGTCGTGCTCGTCATGGGACGCCTCAGCGAGCGCGTCGGACCCGGACGCATGACCCTTCTCGGTGGCCTCGTCACCGCCGCAGCGGCGTTCCCGCTGTTCTGGCTCATCGACACGAGGAACCCCGCGGCCATCATCCTCGCCGTGACGCTCGGCATCGCGTTCCTGTCCATCGCCTACGCGGTGACCGGCGCCCTGCTCACCGAGCTGTTCCCGCCCCGCCTCCGCTACAGCGGTGTCGCCCTCGGCTACAACCTCGCCGGCGCGCTGAGCGGATTCCTCCCCTTCATCGCCGTCGCCCTGCAGGGCGCGACCGGCGGCGGATCCTGGACCGCGGCGCTGCTGCTCATGGCCGTCTCGCTCATCACCGCAGCCGGCGGCTTCTTCGGCGAGCGCCTCCGCGTGAAGGACAAGGCCATTGTCCAGTGATGTCACGCCCGGATCAGGGCTCGACGACGGACAGCGCGCGCGGATCCTCGACGCCGTCGATGCCGCCTTCGGCCACCAGCTCGAGTTCACGGCCGAGCTCGTCCGTCATCCGTCGCTGCGGGCGCAGGAGGCCAGCGCCCAGGACCTGATGTTCGGCGCCCTCCAGGAGCGCGGGTTCGAGCTGGACCGGTGGCAGCTCGAGGAGGAGTCCCTGTCCGCGCATGTCGGGTACGGCCCGACGACGGTCGCCTTCGAGGACCTGACCAACGTGGTGGGGACGTACACGCCGTCCACGCCGGCAGCCGGGCGGTCGCTGATCCTCAACGGGCATATCGACGTCGTTCCCACCGGGCCGGTGGAGACCTGGTCCCGCAGCCCCTGGGATGCTCCGATCCTCGACGGCTGGATGTACGGGCGCGGGGTCGGCGACATGAAGGCGGGGCTCGCCGCGAACCTGTTCGCGTTCGACGCCGTGCGCGCGGCCGGCCTGTCGCCCCAGGGACGCATCCACATCCAGTCCGTCGTCGAGGAGGAATGCACGGGCAACGGCTCGCTCGCGGCACTCCAGCGCGGTTACACGGCCGACGCCGTCGTCATCCCCGAGCCGGAGGAGGACATGCTCGTCCGCGCGAACGTGGGCGTCATCTGGTTCCGCGTCCGGGTGTCCGGGCAGCCGACGCACGTCCGCGAGATGGCATCGGGATTCAACGCGATCGACGCCGCCTATCCCGTGATGCAGGAGCTCCGCACGCTGCAGGACCGCTGGAACGCCGAAAAGGGCGAGCACCGGTACTTCGAGGACCTCGACCACCCGATCAACTTCAACATCGGCAGAATCGCCGGTGGCGACTGGCCCTCGAGCGTCCCCTCCTGGTGCGAGTTCGACGTGCGCGCGGCCCTCTACCCCGGCACCTCGGCGCCGGACGCCTGGCGTGAGATCGAGGACTGCCTGGCTGGCATCGAGAGCGAGGCGGACATCTCTGCTGTCCGTACGGGCTTCTTCTCCGAGGGCTACGTGCTCGAGGAGGGGTCAGCGGCCGAGCAGGCGTTGGCAGCTGCCCACCAGCACGTCACCGGGGCCGAGTTGCAGAGCTTCACGACGCCGGGCTACCTCGACGGCCGCGTGTTCTCGCTCTACGCCGGCATCCCGGCGCTGGTCTACGGACCGACGTCGGAGGCCATCCACGGCTTCGACGAGCGCGTGTCCGTCGAGTCGGTCCGCAACGTCACCAAGACGATCGCCCTGTTCATCGCGAGCTGGTGTGGAGTGTCCGAGACGGACTGAGTTGCACGAGAAGAAGGAGGCCCGCCGGTGGCGGGGCTCCTTCTGTGTGGGAGTCAGCTCGATGGCTGGTCGAGTTCCCCGAGGGACAGCGCGCGGACGGTGTCGGTCAGCACGTGCAGTCCGTTCACGATGTCCTCGTCGGTGGTGTACTCGTGCTCGTTGTGCGAGATGCCCTCGACCGAGGGGACGAACAGCATGACGGTCGGGACCACGTCCTTCATGTTGGTGGAATCGTGTCCGGCGATCGTCTGGACGCGGGCGTGCTTCAGGCCCCGGTTCGCGGCGATCTTCTCCGCCAGTTCGACGCCCTCCAGCTGGTACGGCGTGACCGGCCAGCAGTGCGACCCGGTCTTCTCGATGCGCACCCGGGCCCGCTCCTCGATGACCCCGAGCTGCTCGTGCAGTCTCCGGTCGGCGGCGGCCAGCAGTTCCTCGTCGGCGGAGCGGAGATCCAGCAGCAGGCTCACGCGGGACGCGACGACCACGGGCGAATTCGGGTAGACGTGCAACTCCCCCACCGAAGTGTGGACGGCACCCGCCGGGAACGCATCGGCGACGTTCCGCGCGGCCACGACCAGCAGCGAGGCCCCCAGCAGTGCGTCCTGGCGGTCGGCCATGACCGTCGACCCGGTGTGGGACTGCTCGCCGTGGACGACGAACTCGTACTTGTTCGCCGCCCAGTTCGATGCGACGGCGCCGATCGCGACGCCGTCCCTTTCCATCCCGCGGCCCTGCTCGATGTGGATCTCGGCGTAGTAGGCCGGGTCGGGTCCCTCGAACGTGCCGGAGCTCGCGGTCGCTGCCAGTGCTTCCTGCACGGCGACTCCTGCGGGGTCCTTCGTGGCGAGCGCATCCTCGAGGGCGAGTTTCTCCGTGAACACGGAGCTGCCCATCATGGACGGCTTGAACCGGGAGCCCTCCTCGTTGAACCAGTTGACGACCGCGAGGTTGTAGCGCGGAGTCCTCCCGGCCGCGCGCCACTCCTCGGCGAGTGTGAACGCCGCGTGGGCTGCGGCCAGGACGCCGAAGGCGCCGTCGTACCTGCCGGCGGTCGGTTGGGAGTCGAGGTGCGAGCCGACGAGGACATAGGGCGCGCCGGGCGCGAACTCCATCAGGCCGAACTGGTTGCCGATCCGGTCGAAGTGGACGGTGAAGCCCTGTGCCGTCAGCAGCTCTGTGAGCCAGGCGCGCTGCTCGCCGTCGGCCGGGGATCCCGCCTGGCGTTCCACTCCTCCCCCGGGCGTGGCCCCGAAGGTACTGAGGGTGGCGAAGTCCTGCAGGAAGGCGGCGTCCCGCCCCTCGTACTTCGACGGGTCAGGGTTGGGTACGGCGTCGTTGCCCATGGCGGTCCGATCTGTGGCGGGATTGGCTGTCCATCCAATCGTCCCAGCGGGGGCACCTCGCGGGGGTGGCAGTTCGACACGGCTCGCGGAGGTTCGGGTGTGCTTTCGCACAGCAGGCGTCCGTCCCGGCGCTTCCCGGCTGTGTCTTCCGAGCGGCAACAGAGGAAACGACGGCGAGGCAGGCCCTTTCCGAGCTGCCTCGCCGTCGTTCTCGGTGGTGCTTTCTGTTAGCTGTCGCAGCCCCATCCGTCGTTGTCGCGGTCGAACTTCGGCTGGAAGCCGGGAGAGCCGGCGGCGATCGGAGCCGCACCGGCCGCACGGACGGCATCGCAGTTCTGGTAGTAGGGCGCGGGGGCCGGAGCTACCGGTGCGGGTGCTACGGGTGCAGGTGCCGGTGCCACCGGGGCGGGCGCCGGGACAACTGGCGCGGGGGCCGGAGCCACAGGAGGGGCAACAGGTTCCGGCACGACGGGCGCGGGCGCTTCGGTCTCGGCGGGTGCCACCGGCGGTGCCACGGAGGGCGCCATCTGGTTGGTCGGCGCGAGGATGCCGTTGCAGTCGGACAGGATGCGAGCCATGGCATCGTGCTCGGCCTGCGTCACCCACAGGGCGTACGTCGCCTTGACCGACACCTGCCGTGCCACGTACTCGCAGCGGTAACCCTTGTTCGGCGGCAGCCAGGTGGCGGCGTCGCCCGCGCCCTTCTGCTGGTTGGTGGGGCCGTCCGTGGACTGCAGGTTCAGCGGGTCGTTCGCGAAGGCGACGCGCTGGTCGAAGGTGAGCTGCTGAGCGCCCTTCTGCCAGGCGTCGGAGAGGGCCACGACGTGGTCGATCTGCACCTTGGTGCTCGTCGCCTGTCCGCGCAGGAACGCGATCGTGGACGCCGTGTACGGGTCGTCCAGGATGCCCGACTGCACCTTGCAGGGCACGGAGTTCGCGTGGACGATCTCCGTCAGGTCCCCTGTTCAGCATGTCGTTGCGGGTGTCGCAGCCGTTGTGGTCGACGTCGAGCCAGGCCTGCCCGAACTGCTCGCGGTCGTACCCGGTATTCGGCGCGCGTCCCTTGATCGGCAGGGTCTCCAGCACGGCGAGCGCCGTGGTGTCGAAAGCCGGCTGATTCGACGGCGCCCGGGGCGTACCGGAGGCGTCGGGGACGGTGTCCGGGTCGAGCGGGGCAACATCTGACGACGTTGCACTCGGGGTAGGTGACGGCGTCGGAGTGGTGGACGGCGTGGACGTGGCGGAGGGCCGGATCGTGCTCGGCTCATCGGTGGGTTCGGCCTGCTCGGCCTCCTCCGTAGCCTGATCGGTCACCTGTTCGGCGACGGCTGTCGGAACTGTGTCGGAGGCGGGGGCGATGGCACCACCGATGAGGAGCGCAACGACGGCTGCTCCCGCCGTGATCGCTCCGGCCCCGCGTCCGGCGAGGCGTGCCCATGACGGGCGGTTGGTAAGCAGCGTGTGTAGAGACCCGTGAAGAAGGCGAATGAGGCCGCCATCATGAGCGCTCCGCCCAGACCGCCGGTGATGAGCCCGATGACAACGAGGATCAGTGCAAGTCCGGCGAGGATAGCGGTGGAAAGCCGCATCTCCACTTTGATCGTGGACGAAGACGACGACGATGATGACGTGCGGGCAGGCGGACGGAATAGCGATTTGATGAGATGCTCCCCAGCGTTGATGCGATGTCTTGGGGCAGCGTACCCGCGGTTCTGCGAAATGATGAACATGTCATCAGTGGCTGCTCATCCATCGTCCCTTGGCTTTGGATTGGCTCAGTTTCCGCTCAGGACTGGAGCCAATTCGCGCTTCCCTCCCCGATCCGAGATCAGGAGCATTGGCCTGTGCTAGAACTTCTCTGTCACCTGCTTCGCTGAGACCTGTCCGAATGCGCCCACGCCGGCCCGGTTGATGGTCCGTATCAGCTGACACTCCAGTCCTGCGGTGCCGGGGGAGTCCATCGAGCCACCACCGCCCCGTTCTCGTATTCGTACCCGTAGAAGAAAACCGATGAATCCTGCTCGTTTTCGCCGCCTCGCACCGGCAACCCTCCTGACCGCGGCGGTTCTCGCCTCGACCCTGACAGCCTGCACCGACCCCGCTTCGTCAGGCGAGGCAGCAGCCGACTACCAGCCGGGCACTGTCGTGCGTGTGGTCGACGGCGATACCCTCGTCATCAATTTCGACGGCGAGGACCAGACCGTGCGCCTGCTGAACGTGGACACGCCCGAGACGAAGCACCCCGACAAGCCCGTCGAGTGCCTCGGCCCGGAGGCCACACAGAAGCTCGAATCGCTGACGCCGCCAGGAACGAAGGTTGCGCTGGATTTCGATATCGAGCGAACGGACAAGTACGACCGCGTGTTGGCCGCCGTCTTCATCGAGAACCAGACCCTGGTCAATGCGGAACTCGCGCGGGTGGGCCTGGGTGTCCCCGTTCTCATCGAGCCGAACAGGAAGTACTACGACGAGGTGCAAGCGGCCTACAACGAGGCCACAGCACAGGGGGTCGGGTTGCTGGACGTCGCTGAAGGCTGCACCCTTCCGGCTGAGGTGACCGATGCCGTGGAGACCCTCGCCGCGGTGACCGAGGCTCCCGTCGGCGAGACAGGGGCAGCTGTCGCTGCAACCGCTGCCGGCATCCTCGCCGCCCTGACGACAGCGAAGGCCGCGCGGGAAGCCCTCAAGGCGGGCAAGGACACCGTCCGGGTTCTCGCGGTCGGAGCCGATCGCACGGCAGCAATGGTGAGCGACCTCGACTCCCAGATCGCCAAGGGCGAGCGGTCACTGGCCGCTGCTGACACCAAAGCCACAGCACTCAGGGAAGCCGCAGCCGCCGCGCAGGTCGCAGCGGCTGAAGCAGAAGCCGCCAGGGCAGCAGAAGCAGCGCGGGTCGAGGCCGAACGTATTCAGGCGGAAGCAGCGGAGGCCGCTCGTATCGAGTCCGAGCGGCTCCAGGCGGAAGCCAATGCTCGTGCCGAGGCCGACCGGCTGGCCGCCGAAGCGGCAGCAGCCGCCGAGCAGGAACGGATCCGGAACCTCCCGCCCGCACCCGACCCTTACATTCCGCCCGCGCAGCAGTATGTTCCTCCCGCTCCCCCTGCAGCTCAGAATCCCTACCCCGGCTACAACGGCCCTCGTTGCTATGCACCGGGTGGCAAGAGCTGGCGTCCCTGCTAGATCTGCACCATGAATCGGAGCCACGCAACCGACTTTGCAGGGATCGCCAGATGACGCAAGGGCGACCGCTACTTCGTCTCGCCGAGGGAACTACTGGCCCTGACCGTCGATTAACTCTTCGAATGGCATATTGCCCCTCTCCAAGAGGGAACCGTGCCCCTACGAAAGAGGATTGGTCGTCGTGAGCAAGTCCGCCGAGGTAGTCGACTTCAGAGGTGAACTGACCGGCGAACCTACGCCTCTCGTCGGCCGACCGAGTTCTCCCGGACAGTGCGCATGACCGGGAGCATTACCTCCAGACCCCGACGCCGTCCGGTCCGCGTGCTCCTCACTGTCCTCCTGCTCGGCGCGCTCGCTGCGGCGTTGGTGATCCTAGGGCCCAGCTTCCTCAGCAGCTTGCGCTCTGGCGGCGGAGCGCGCCTGTTGGGTCCGGAGTGCGTCGTGCAGACGCAGGACGGTGAGATCGGGCTCGACCGTGAGGAGGCAAAGGTGGCGACGACGGCGGTGGCCTTACAAGCTCGTGGTGCGGAGGCTGCGGACACCTCAGGTATCGACGAGGCCGTCCTGCAGGTCCTGGCCGAGGGACCGTCCGGCGATGCAGGGCCAGCGCTGAGCTGCCGTGGCTCGGTTGATGACGATCTGCAGATCGAGGAGATGGCTGCCTCCGGCCTGACTCCCCGCGCCGAGCAGGTGCGGACGGCGATGACGGAAGTATTCGGTAACCAGAGCCTGGGCGGCTTTGCGCCCGGCGGTGTGGGGCAGGGACACGGGGAGGAATCGACGCACTACGACGGGCGGGCCATCGATGTGTTCTTCCGCCCCGTGACCGAGGAGAACCGGCGCGAGGGGTGGATGCTGTCCCACTGGCTGGTGGCCCACGCCGAGGACCTGGACGTTCAGTACGTCATCTTCGACGACCAGTTCTGGAGTGCACGCATCCCCCGAGGGCAGTGGCACCCCTACGATGCACCGGCCCCGGCCAACGACATCCTGCGGCACCTGGATCACGTGCACATCGACGTGTTGCGCGGCGGCGACGGGTGATTCGAGGCCACCTGCTGAGCGACTGACCTTCCGCGATTTGCAGTCCAACGCCGGGAGGAACGAGGGGCGACCACCGCTTACTTAGGGCCAGCTTCGTAGTAAACGACGTTTCTAATAGCCTCTTGTAAAGAGTGCGCGCGCACATCGACCGTCATGCCCAGATGTTTAGATGAAGAGAATCGCCACCTGTAGAGCGGAAACGGCTTGACCAGAGCGTCAGCTTAGAGGACATTTTATTCCATGGTTGACGACAGGGTACCAGGACGACCGGTGACGGCAGAAAAAATCTACAAGTGCTCCAAGTGTGACAACAAGGCTAGGTCTAGATCGAAGATCGCTCCGAGATGCCCCGTGCACCGAAACGCTCCCATGCAATTGGTGAAGTGACTCCTCGTATACCTATGCCTCCGCCATCAGCATCAGGACTTGCCCGTACCCGCGTGCACTGTGAATCGCTGATCGATAACTGATAAGGGCCACGAGGATGAAAAACACGCTCGTGCTGATGAACTCCCACCTCGAGTAGCCGGGATCGGTTAGCAAAAGTAACGACCCAAAGGCCAGTCCAACCGATACAAAAACTAGGGTGCAGTACATGTCCAAACGATCACGAAACTGATCGTGGTGCATTCTTAGACGCGCAGTCGCTCGACCTCGTGCGTGAAAGACGAAGCCCTCCACGTCACCAGCACTATCTCCCAGCTGATCCTCAAACGACCGTAGGCAGTTCCCGAGATCAGTTGGCATGATGCGAGAATCGGATGGATAAAGGTCCAGCCTTTCGACAAGCCGATCAATCACAGCTAGGTCTTCTGGGTAGGCGTAAAGTTGCCAGTCCGTGGCCTCTACTTCATCCATTTGTTCTGAGCTCAATTTTTGTTTCACCTTGCCATCGCTCCGCCTTTCCTTAATAGCGAGAACGATAAGGTTGTCTACGCCCGCAGATTCCATTTGTGCGCAGGCTGCATCGAATGCGTCATCTTCCTTAACGGTAAGTCTGTGCTGAAATTTATTCTTCCTCACAGCCTGCCGAGAAATCATGAGCCGCTGAATTTTCGACACGGGACCTATGGAAAGGCCATACCCTTCAAGGATCCGAATTGCCTGAAATGAAAATGCTTGTGTAATCATTGTAGCTAAAACCAATAGTGGAACGATTATAACAAGTACCTGAAACGGCTCCTTGGTTAACGAATCGATCGCCCGCGGAATGTCTGAATTACGCTGCTCATGAAATTGTAAAAGAATGGACGCTCCAGCGACCATGAATGCCGCTGGTAACCATGAAGTGACGCTCAGCTGGTCAAGAATACGTGCGACTACTGCAGATAAGTTGTCTACAGCAGCCGGGACCTCCTCCGGCTCAGTTACACGTTCTTCCGCTCGTTTTTGCGTCATACTCCAGTTTGCGTGTGGTTTGATACCTGTCGACGAGCCACGCCGAGGCCCGACGGTCCGGCATGCGCTTACAGGACTGCGCTCTCATGGCTGGCCCATACCCCTGTCAAGCGGAGGCTGCACGAGACGAGGGAGCTATTGTGCAAACACACGGCGCTCCTGGGGCCGGGCCGCCCACCCGAAGGTGACCGGCCCGCCGTCGTACGTCGTGGATCTAAAACACCCGGATGGGAATCTCCGCCGGGTCCATGAGCAGCGACTTGATCTCGTCGTCGAGCCGGACCAGCGTGATGGACGCGCCGGCCATGTCCAGGGACGTGCAGTACTCCCCCACATAGCTGCGGCCCACGCTGATGCCCTGCTCCGCCAGGCGCTTGTGCGCCTGCCCGTACAGCAGGTACAGCTCGCTGATCGGGGTGCCGCCCAGGCCGTTGATCATGAGCGCCACGCGGTCGCCCTCCTTGAACGGCAGGTCCTTCACGATCGGGAGGAGCATCTCCTCGACGATCTCGTTGGCCGGCATCATCTTCCCCCGACGGCGGCCCGGCTCGCCGTGGATGCCCACGCCGATCTCGATCTCGTCCTCGCCGAGCTCGAACAACGGGCTGCCCTTGGCCGGCGGCGTACACGCAGTGAGCGCGACGCCCATGGTCCGCGTTACCGAGTTCACCTTCTCGCCGATCCGGATGATCTCGTTGAGGTCCGCACCGCGCTCGGACGCGGCGGCCACGGCCTTGATGACAAAGAAGTTGCCCGCCACCCCGCGGCGCCCGATCGTGTATGTGGAGTCCTCCACGGAGACGTCGTCGTTGATGAACAGCGTCTTCACCTCGATGCCGTCGGCGGAGGACATTTCCTCGGCCATCTCGAACACCATCTTGTCGCCCGTGTAGTTGTTCACCAGCAGGAGTACGCCCTTGGGCGACGCCATGAGCTTGGTGGTCTCGTACACGTAGTCGAACGGCGGGGCCGCGAACACATCACCAGGGCACCCGGCGTCGAGCATGCCCTTGCCCACGATCATCACGTGGGCCGGCTCGTGCCCGGAACCCGAGCCCTGGATGATGGTTACCTTGCTCTCGTCCGGACCGTCGGCGCGCATGATCAGGTTGTACTCGGGCACGTACTTCAGGGTGTCCGGGTTGGCGAGCGCCAGGCCCTCGAGCATCTCCGGGACGAACTGCTGCGGATCATTGACGAACTTCTTCATGGGGGCTCCACATCGTTGTGAGTTGGGACGGGTAGAAGGAAGAGTCAGGGCCAGTCGGCCACGATGCGCTCGATGATGACAGCCACGGCCACCGCACCGGCGTCGGGTGAGCCGATGCTGCGCTCCCCGCTGTAGCTGGCGCGGCCGCGCTTCGCCTGCATGCTCGACGTCGCGTCCGCGCACTCGCGCACCTTCGCGGCGAACGCCGTCCGGCACTCCTCCGGCGAGGCGCCCGCGGCGAGCTGCCGTTCGAGCTCGTCGGTGGCGGGGATGAGGGCGTCGAGCAGGGTCTTGTCGCCCAGGTCGGCGTTGCCGCGCTTCTTGATGCCGTCGGTGGCGCCGCGGAGCATGGCGACGACGGCGGCCCCGTCGATCGTCTCGGTGGTCTTCGCGGCAGCGGACGCCCGGAGGAAGGCCGTGCCCCACAGTGGCCCCGAGGTGCCGCCGATCCTGCTGGAGATGGCGAGCGCGATCTGCTGCAGGAACGTGGCGACGTCGTCGCGCTTGAACGAGTCCCAGTCCGCCAGTACCTTCTCGAAGCCGCGTGCGAGGGAGTAGCCGAGGTCCCCGTCGCCCACTACGGAGTCGAGATCACCGAATTCCTTCTCCTTCTCGACGGCGGTCTGCGCCAGGGAGTGGACGACGTATTCGACGTCGGCGAGTTTGGTGGTGCTCATGGGATCTTCGTTCCGGTCGACGATGCGTGGGAGGCGGACGGCGCCCTGGACGCATCGAGCAGGGCCTGCAGGGTGGCGAGGGTGACGACGCCGCGGACCCCGACGCCGTGCGGATTGTCGAGCACCTCGGCCTGTTCGCCGTCCGGGTCACCGAGGGAGCTGACGACGAGCGCGGCGCCCGTGAAGTCCTCCTCACGCGTGAAGCCGCTGACCGTGACCACGGTAGCCAGGCCGGCGCCTACGGCGGCGCGCAGCCCGGTGCCGCTGTCCTCGACGACGATCGCGTCATCGGCCGGCACTCCCAACTCCGAGAGGGCCAGCAGGTAGATGTCCGGTGCCGGCTTCTTGGCGGGCACCACGTCCCCGGCGAACACCGTGAAGTGCGAGGCGAGATCGTTCCCGACGGCGTGCGCCAGGACGGCGCGGACCGCGGGTTCCGCGGAGGTGGAGGCGACGGCGAGTGTCCACCCGGCGTCGTGCGCCTCCTGCACGATGCGCGCGATACCCGGCCGTGCCGGCATGACGCCGCTCTCGACGAGCCCCTTGTAGACCTCGGTCTTCCGCTTGTGCCAGGAGAGGATCGCGGCGTCGACGGCGGCGTCGTCCTCGAGGCCGAGCGAGGCGGTGAGTGATGGCGTAAGGATGCTGCGCATGCGCTCCTTGCCGCCGCCGATCTTCACCTTCTCGGCGTACTCCTCGACGCTCCACTGCACCGGGACGCCGAAGTCGGTGAAGGTCTGGTTGAAGGCGGGGAGGTGGCCGTACTGTTCGGTGTCGGCGAGCACGCCGTCGCAGTCGAAGATGAGGGCCGGCATGGTCAGCGGCCGCCCTTGCCTGCACTGCCGAACTGGGTGCAGAGGTCCGTCACCATCGCGACGACGTCGGCCCGAGTGTGCTTGAACAGCGACGGCGGATCCCACTTGCTGTTCTGCTCGGCCTGCTTGAGGAACGCCAGGCTCGACTGCATGTACGTCTCCTTGAGGGCCGTGGAGATGTTGACCTTCGCGCAGCCGCGGGCGATGAGGTCGGCGAACTGCTCGGCGCTCAGGCCGCTGCCTCCGTGCAGGGCGATGGGCACGTTCCGTGCCTCGACGATCTGCGTGACGCGTTCGGCGTCGAGCACGGGGGCGGCCTTGTAGCTGCCGTGGGCGTTGCCGATCGAGGGGGCGAGGACGTCGATCCCGGTGGCGTCGATGAACGCGAGGGCCACCTCGAGGCTCTGCTGCTTGGAGACGTCGTCGGACCCGTGGTCGTCCTCGACGCCGCTGATGGCCTCGATCTCGCCCTCCACCTGGGCCCCGTAGCTGCGGGCCTCGGCGACCACCTCAACGGTCTGGCGCTGGTTCTCCTCGACGGGGAGGTTGGACGCATCGAAGAGCACGGAGTTCCAGCCGGCTTTCAGGCACTCGGTGACGACGTCACGGTCCGGGCAGTGATCCAGGTGCAGGGTGACGGGCACCTCGATGCCGCGCGTCATCGACTGCCACATGTCGAAGAGCACCCGCGAGCCGATGCTGCGCACGGTCTTCACCGAGGTCTGCAGGATCACCGGGGAGTTGGCCTCCACGGCGCCGGCGAGCACGCCCTCCATGGTCAGGTCATTGAAGATGTTGATGGCAGGCACCCCGTAGCGGGCCTGGAATGCCGGATCAACGATGTCCTTCAGCGGTACAACACCCACGACGTCTCCTCCTGGTTAGGCTCCTCCCCACGCTAGGGCCACCGCCTCCGCACGGGAATGGGTGGTACCCCTCCCTCCCCTCTGGGGGTAAACACCACCTCGCCAGGCGCCGGCGGTGATGGTTGAGTGGGGCGCGGCTGCTCCGGCCCCTGCTTCTCCAGCTCCGCTACCACTTCAATGACGAAGGACACCCCATGCCCCAGGGATCAGTGCTCGAGACCATCACCTCCGAGGAAGCCCGGCGCGTGATCGACGCCGCCGCGGCGAAAGCCAGCGAGATCGGCCAGCCGATGGACATCGCCGTCGTCGATGCCGGCGGCAACCTGAAGGCCCACGTGCGGATGGACGGCGCGAACATCGGCAGCATCACCATCGCCATCAACAAGGCCTACACGTTTATCGCGTTCCAGTGCGAGACCGGCGACCTGCAGGGCGTCACCCGGCAGGACGGTCCCATCTACGGGCTGAGCGACGCCCACGGTGGCCGCCTCGCGGTGTTCCCCGGTGGCATCCCGCTGGTACGTGACGGCAGCATCATGGGAGCCATCGGCGTCTCCACCGGCACTATCGAGCAGGACCAGGAGGTGGCCTCGGCGGGCGCGGCTGCCTACTGAAGCGCGTCCTGCTGCAGGGTCAGCGGGCTAGGACCGCTTATCCTCACGCGATGTGCCGGACTCGGCGATCCGCTTGATGGCGGCGAGCGTCTGCGGGATGCCTTCGAGCGCCTGCCGGGTCCGGTCAAGAATCTGCGCGGGCGCGTCATCCCCGAACTTCTCCTCGAACATGGCGATGCCGCCCGGCAGGAAATCCCAGGATTCGGTCAGAGTGGTCCCGGTGCCGGCCGGCGTCAGTGTGTAGCCCCAGCGGACTCGATCGCCGCCGACCACCCAGGCGAACTCACGGCCGCGCTCTGCGGCCACGACCTGCGACCGGGTCTCCCAGGTGCGGTGCGGAAGCTCATTGCGCCCCGTGAACCAGGCACCGGCCTGGCCCGCACTGACGTCGTCCTCCCACCAGCACCGCGTACACACCGGGCTCCACTCGCCGGTGCGGGTGATGTCGGAGACCAGATCGTAGATACTGTCCGCCGATGCCTCGATCGTGACGGACTCCTGGTGGTGGCGGATCTCTGTCTGGCTCATGCGCCCATTGTCACAGAAGAATTCTCCCGTCCTACGGGGATCGGCTGCAGCGATCTGTACCTGCATAGACTGGGTCCTCGCGCTGGCTACGGAAGGCCCCACATGTTGAACGCCGAACGAACCGGCACCGGAAAGTCACTCGTCCTCGTGCACGGGCTCGGCTCGAGTGTCCGCACCTGGGACCCCGTCCTCCCCCTGCTGCAGGCACAGCGCGAGGTCATCGCCATCGACCTCCCCGGGTTCGGCGGCAGCGAGCCGCTTACGGGCGAGGTGACCATCACGACCCTGACGGACGCTGTCGCGCAGTTCCTCGAGCAGGAGAACCTGCGAGACGTGGACATTGTCGGAAGCTCGATGGGTGCGCGGATCGTGGTCGAGCTGGCGCGCCGCGGTCACGCCGGCAACGTCGTCGCCCTCGATCCCGGAGGATTCTGGAACGACACGCAGGTGCGCATCTTCAACGGCAGCATCACCGCGTCCATTGCGCTGGTACGGCGCCTCCAGCCCGTCCTACCGTCACTCGTCCAGCAGGCTGCGGGCCGGACGGCGCTGCTCGCCCAATTCTCGGCGGCTCCCTGGAAGCTCGATCCGGATCTCGTCCTGACGGAGCTCCGCGGATTCGCCACCTCGTCCAGTCTTGACGAAGCGCGTAAGTCGCTCGCGCACGGACCGCGCCAGGCAGGCGCGCCACGGGGGACGATCAAGGGCACGCTGGCGTTCGGCTGGGGCCGGTCGGACAGGGTCACCCCGCTCAGTGAGGCCGCCGTTGCCATGTCTCTCTACCCGGACGCCACCCTGCACGTCTTCGAGGACTGCGGGCACTTCCCGCACTGGGACCAGCCGCAGGAGACAGCCCGGTTCATCCTCGACGCCACCGCCGCCGGGTCTTCGTAACTGTCCTCTGAGCTTGCTCCGCTGGCGAGCGTGCTGGTGGCGCCTCAGTACGTAGGCTGAGGACCGTCACCTCCGCCTATCTGGAGTTCGCGATTGCCTGACCCTGGTGCTGCAGGCCCACCAGCATGGTGCGGTTACGTGTCCCGGTCTTCCGCAGCATGGCGCTCACGTGCTTCTCGACCGTCTTCACCGAGATGGCGAGCCGCGTGGCAATCTGTTTGTCCGCCAGCCCCCTCGGCCAGGAGGTCCCGGACCTCGAGTTCGCGGGCCGTCAGTGATATCGCCTCGCCTGTGTCCGCCGCGCGATTCTCCGTGAGCCGCGTGAACATCGCCCCGTCCAGCAGGGCGTCGCCGCGGGCGGCGGCGACGACGACGCGCGCCACTTCGGCGGGCGTGGAAGACAACGAGAGGAAACCCCGCACGCCCGACGACGCGGCGGCCGCCAGCAGTTCGTCCGCGAAATGGTTGACGACGGCGACCACCGGCCGCTCGACGGTATCCGCGTCCGTCGCCCGGGCTTCAACATACTGGGACAGCAGGTGCTCATCGAGGACGATCATGTCCGGCTGCAGGAGGGACACCGACTCCGTGAGGTCTTCCAGCGTCCCGAACTCGCCGAGTACCTGTACCGACGGCTCGGACGTCTCGAGCAGCCGGACGAGCCCTGCCCGGAGAAGGGGCTGAACGACCTACGCATCTGATTTTGAGTTATAACAAAAGACGACTGCGTAATACTCACAACACTCCCTAATTCTCTCACTTGATTACGACTAAAGTGCGACGGCTGCTGCCGCTGCAAAGACATCCGCGGGCATCGGTCGCTGCAGCTTCCAGATAATCGCGATGGGCTTCTCCCCCGTGTGCTGCACGTAGTCCACCGCGCCTAGGCACGTGTACGGCATCGTAAGTCCGGTCTCGTCCTCCGCGGTGGGCCGCGTGAAGATCAGCACGAAAGAATCGTGTCTCTTCCGATCCAGGTACCGCCGTCCAGTCGGGCTTGAGGGCGACGTCGCGTTCTGAGATTCCCAGTGGAACAGCTCCGGACTGATTGCGTAGTCCTTGTACATCGTTGACGCTGAATGATTCTTGTCGTCCTTGTTGAGCGTGACGAAGAAAGCGTCCGTCGAGGTTTGAGGGCACCAGGCAACGCCCTCGCGGTGCTGCACGTTCTTCCCTGCTTCGAGGGAACCGTAACTCAGCGCGGCGAGTATTTCCTCTCGGCGGTATGTGGCGTGCGACAGAAGTGGGATGTGCTGCAATCCCAAGCCAAGGCTCTTGCCCGCGTGACGCGACGTTGCCACCCCAAGCTCAATCAACTGCTGAATCTCGCTGCACACAAAGCGGTACTGGCGGAGGTGGCTGAGGCCGGCGTCGTACGTGCTGAATCCTCCGCCGTCGTTCCAAACCGTGTAGAACAGCATGCGCGCGAATATCTGCTCGCGCGAACCGAGATCGGCGTAGGGCGGGCACGACGGATCAACGAGCTTCGCATACGCCTCTCCGCGCTCGGGATCATCGACGTGCAGGAAGCGCACCATTCGACCGAGAAGCTTCTGCTCGTCTGGACTGGACAGTTCGAGGATCTGCTGCCCTGTGCCGGCTTCCGCGAGAGAGCCGAGCAAGCCGGCCTGACGCAGGTAGCCAATCCAAGAGTCCTTGGTGTTCCGATACAGCTGCTTAAGGTCATTGCCGGACTTTTCGAGATACGAAGCCAAGTTCGTCTCGCCGTAGGAGGCGATGTCCTGAACGAGTTGCGACCGATTGAACCGCAGCTGAGACCTGATGTTGTCCAGGACGACCTTCTGAGCAACACGATCGAGGATGATCTGCGATCCAGACGGAAGGTATGGGAACTCGTCCTGCACAGCTCTCTCAAGTTGCTTCCGTCCGTAACCGGTGAGGGCTCGGTAACGGAGGTCGAACCGGAACTCACGGCGTTGTTGGCCGATGAAGTCCAATACGGTGAGTACGGACTTCCCTTCAGCTCTCCTAAGTCCTCGGCCGAGTTGCTGGAGGAAAACTGTGGAGCTCTGGGTGGGACGCAGGAGGAGCACCGTGTCTACCTGCGGTAGATCGAGGCCTTCGTTGAAGAGATCAACGGTGAAGAGACAGTTGATCGTGGAGTCTCGCAACTGCACGAGGGCGAGCGTTCGCGCTGCCTCGTCAGTACCACCATCGACAGCAAGCGAGCGAATCCCCGCCCGGTTGAAGACCTCCGCCATGTAGTGCGCGTGCTGAACAGATACGCAGAACCCAAGCGCGCGCATGTCATCGGTATTGGTGACCTTGTCGCGCAATTCTCGAATCACCTTCGCTGCGCGGGCGTCGTTACCCGTGTAGAGGCGGTCGAGTTGCCCAACGTCGTAGTTGCCGCGCTTCCATTCCAGCTGACTGAGGTCGACGTCGTCTGACACTCCAAAGTAGTGAAACGGCACCAGGAGGTCTGCATCCAAAGCATCCCAGAGGCGAAGCTCGCTTGCAGTCCGACCATTGAAGAACTGTCGAGCCACGTCCAAGCCGTCGCCCCGTTCAGGAGTGGCCGTCAGCCCGAGCAACTGCTGAGGGCGGAGATGGTCGATGAGGCGACGATAGCTCGGCGCCATCGCGTGGTGGAACTCGTCAATAACGACGACGTCGAAGGAATCTGGTTCCAGCGCCTCCACTCCGCGCGAGGCGAGCGATTGCACCGATGCGAAGACTTGGTTCCACTGCGTTGGCTTGTTCTCTCCCACGTAGAGCTCGCCAAACGCGCCGTCCTGCATCACGGTGCGATAGGTACTCAACGCTTGCTTCAGAATCTCCTGTCGGTGCGCCACAAAGAGCAGCTTGAGGCGCCGGCGCGCTGTTTCGCAGAGACGCTGATAATCAAGAGCGGCGATGACGGTCTTGCCGGTGCCGGTTGCCGCAACCATGAGGTTCCGCGTATGGCCCTTGAGTCGTTCAGATTCGAGATCCTCGAGCATCTCGACTTGGTGCAGGTACGGCTCTACCTCAAGCCCTGTTTCGGCCTTCGGTGCACCGGTGCGGCGACCACCGTTGCGTTCAAGCGCTGCATCAAGTTTGTCGCCGTCCCGCTCGGGGTCGTAGGCCTGGAAGGCGCGCTGTGCCCAGTAACTATCGAAGGTCACCTCGAACTTCTTAAGGAGGTCTGGCGTGGCGACGGAGCTGAGGCGCACGTTCCATTCCAACCCGTCGACCAAAGCTGCCTTGCTCAAATTCGAGCTGCCTACATAGGCCGTATCGAAACCGGTGTTGCGACGGAATAGCCACGCCTTCGCGTGCAACCGCGTCGCTTGCGATTCGTAACTGATCTTGACTTCAGCGCCATATCGATTCACCAACTCGTCAACGGCCCGACGCTCAGTAGCACCCATATAGGTAGTCGTGATCACGCGTAGCTGCACTCCGCGCTCGGTCAATCGCTCGAGAGCCGGGTGGAGAAGCCTCAGCCCAGTCCATCGCACGAAGGCGCAGAGCAGGTCGACGGTATTGGCGGACTCCATCTCAGCGCGCAGCTCCGCCGCCAGGTTCGGTTCATCTCTGCCGTTCGTCAGGAGCGCCGAGTCGGAGAGCGCCGTCGCGGGCCGCCGCAGGTCGCGCCGCTTGACTGACCCGGGCTTGTGAAGGGACAGGAGTTGCGACGGCCCCTCATCGACCGCCTCCTCCGCTGACAGTGCCAGTAGGAGTTTGTTTGCTACGGCGAGCCGCTTCTCGGGCTCGGTCTTAAGCAACGCTTCACTCATCACCCGGGCGAGGTGCCTTGTAACGGCGGCAAGAGCTTCGTTGTCCCCTAGCGGTTGAACTCTTACTTCAAATTCAGGTACTCCAACTAGGCGCTCCGCAAGTGAGCGAGTAACAAGCGTTTCGTAGAGGCCTTCGGCTAGTCTCTGCTGCGCCGTTACCCCATTAATTTCTTCCACGGTCAAAGAATATGTCCATAGTGCGACAAGTTCCTGTATTCCGGCTATCCGAACACTAACAGGGCGCTCCTTCAGGGCACACAGCGGTTTTCCAAAGAAGAGAGCTACTGGCGCGATACGGTGCTGCTATTACTTAGGGGGAACCATGCGTTCGATTCCAGCAGAACCTGACTTCACAGAGGCGCAGTCCGCCGAAAAGGTGGTTTGGGGGCAGCTGCGCCGGGACCTGCCCGACGATGCCGTCGTCGCTCACTCCGTGCAGGTGCGGGACGGTCGCGCGGAGTGCGAGATTGACCTGTTGGTGTTCTGGCCCGGCGTCGGCCTTGCTGCTATCGAGGTCAAGGGTGGCCTCGTCTCCGTCGACGACGGCCAGTGGTACCAGTCGGGGGGAATTGAGGGACGGCGTAGAATTCAAAGCCCTGTCGTCCAATCCCAGAGCTCCATGCATGCCTTCCGGACCTGGATGGAAAAGCAGCTGGGTAGCCGTGTCTCGAGCAGGTTCGCGTATATGGCGTGCTTCCCCTACACACGGGTTCCACGGCAGTGGGAGATGGCCGGTTGTGCTCGAACCCTGATTCTCGACGCGGATGACCTCGTCTCCCCCGCCGTCCGTATTCGTGAAGCCATTGAGCGCGAGGGCGGAGGCACCAATCCGCTGGCAACCTCCTTCATGGATCGCATGCTGCCGAAGTTGGGGCAGCTGGAGTCGATAGTTGACCTGTCTTATTCAGCCCGTGAAGCGGAGGACAGTCAGGATCAGTTGACCGAACGCCAGGCGATCCTGCTCGCAGCCACGCGTTCACTGCCGCGAGTGCGGTACGTGGGCGGAGCAGGAAGCGGTAAGACCTGGTTGGCCGTAGAGAAAGCTAAACGCTTGGCAAAGGAAGGCAAACGGGTAGGTCTTTTCTGCTACAACAAGGGGCTCAGTCAGCACCTCCGAAACCAGGTGCAGGGCTGGCGCCAGGCAGCCCCGATTTTCACGGGCGAGTTTCACGAATATGCCCTCAGACTCGGCGTGCGGGACGGCGAAGGACAGGAGTACTTCGACGAACAGCTTCCCCAGGAGCTCTTGGGTCTCGCGGGGTCCCTACTGCAAACGGAGAAGCTCGACGCCGTCGTGGTCGACGAGGCGCAGGACTTTGCCCCGCTCTAGTGGCAGGCCCTGAAGATGTGCCTGAAGGACCCGAACGCAGGCGGAATCTACGCTTTTATGGACGACCAGCAGGACGTGTACCGACGCTGGAAGGCTCATACGCTTGAAGAGGGATCCGCTCCGCTTGCTGACCTCGTACCGATTCATATCGATGACAACCTCCGAAATACCCGCAGAATTGCGGAGACGTTCAGAGGCTTTGCCGGCCCTCACTTCAGACCCAGAGGTGCAACCGGCCTGCCTGTCCGCCGTGTTCGCTGCTCCACCGAGGACGCCCTCGACCTGGCCGGGGACTGCGTTGATGCCCTTATCGAGGAGGGCTGGGCCACAAATCAGATAGCACTCCTTACCACTCGCCACCGCCATCCCGTGCACCAGGAACACTTCGACAACGGGACCATTGCCGACTACTGGCGTGAGTTTCATCAGGACGACGCCGAGTTCTACGGACACGTCCTGGGGTTCAAGGGTCTTGAACGCTCCGTCATCATTCTGTGCGTTAACGGCTTCCGCGATATGGAATGGGCGCCCGAGCAGCTGTACGTCGGGCTGTCCCGAGCGAGAAGTCTTCTCGTGATCGTCGGTGACGATAACGAGATTACGGCAGCTGGCGGCCGAAAGCTGGACTTGGCACTGCGGAGTGCCAAGCAATGGCTCCCCACCGCCGGTACGCCCGCTACTCAGGTCTGATTTCCGCGACGACCGCAACGAGACGTCTCACGGAATTGAAGGACAACTCGGACAACGGTACATTTGGGCGGCGTTTCCACGTGGATTCGCGCAGGATTGCCGCAGCGCTGCGGAACTCCTCAATTTCGTCTAGGTGACCGAGAAATGCGCGCATGCGATGGTGGTGGGCATCCGATCCGGCCGCTTTCGGTACTGCAGTGAAACTCAGCTCGATTGACGTTGACGTCGCGGAGTAGTGATAAACGTAGACGTGCCCGCTTGTGCCGACGTCGTCCAACACGATCTGAAGGGACCCCGCCGGCATACCCTTCTCCCGCTTCACTGACCCGACGAACGGAATACTGCGGTTCTCCGCCTCTTCGAGGAGTAAGTCGAACCTAGACAGGTTCTCCGGGTCGTTGTCCCGCATCCAAGAACGACATTCCTCCTCGGTCCAGCGCCCGTGGGTCCGCTCCGCGGCAGCAGTCTTCGCCTCGGCGAGTTCCTCCCCGTACGTGGTCGGCATGAGGATCTCAGTGTGCTCAGTCAGCAGCCGCTTGTAGGCGACGGCAATGACCGACGTTGCCGGTCCGGACGTCGCGTTCAAGTACTCGACGATGCGCTTGAGGTCGTCATTGATGGCGTCCACCGCCAGAACGATATTGAAGCGCCCCTCTTCCAGGTTTGCAGCGACGGCGCCGGCGAAGTCGGGATTAGCCGAGGCGACGCTATCGGAGAGGCTGATGCCGGACCGAGCAAGCCATCGCTGCTCGAAATCGGCCAGCGGCATCCGCCAGAACGCCGACGCGTAGTCAAACATCTGCCCGATGATCTCGCGCCGCACTTGGCGGTTCGAGGCGAGCTTGCACTCGACCAGTGTCAGGCCGCCTGCCTGATCCACAACGATCAGGTCGGCAGGGCCTGCACCAGACTGCAGCTCCTTACAGGCAACGGCATCCTCTCCTACCCCCGGGATGAGACCTGGATGATCGGCAAGAATCTGCTGCAGGTCGGCCTCACGCTCGTAGCCGACGTGCAGAGGCTCGCTCCAGAAGCCACCCAGCGGACGCACGAGGATGGCGGGCACCCCTACTCCTCGGGCTCCGCTATGTCGTCATCACTATCAGGCTTCAGCCCAATCTCAATACCATGCATCCACAGCACGATGTCCATCACTCGCAGCATGAAAATACTGTCCGGCGCACCGGCCACCTCACGAATGCTCGCAAGCCTGCCGGGCAGCGCTGGGTCGGCGGTCAGCGCAGCGTGCCAGGCAGTCCATTGGCCTCCGGAATTCTTCAGTCCCATGAGTGGACGAACGACGGAGTCGTAAATGGGAATCAAGCGCGGACGCTTGCGAGCCATGATCTTGCTCGCCCTCGTGGGCCCGATGCCCCACTTGCCGTACTTGTGTCCGCGCAGCAGATTCCAGAGCTCGTACTCGGGTCCGCTTGGACTGTTCAGCCGCTCTAGGTCCGCCTCCCATAAGTCGACGTCGACCGGAATTTGCCTGAGCAGATCAGCGACCTCGTCAACGTGCTTTTCGAGCAGGCCGATTGCCGCCCGTCCCGTGATGTCTACGGACAGAAATGACACGGCCACCAGGTCATCGGCGGTGATGCGGCCAGCGACATCGGGATGATCCCCGCCGCCTGCCCAGTCGTCAAAACGCGTGCCCGTGCGAGGGGTTGTGTTGCCCTCAATCGGCCGGTAGTAGCGCCGAACCAGCCCCGCCGCCTCATCAACGTGCCCTGCATCGAGAATCTCCGGGTAGTTCATTGGGCTCAATCCGATAGTTGGTGCAATAGAAATCCTTGCCTACCTTCTACAGGGCATCAAGGGCCGGGCACTGGCTGGCAATTTCGTTGCCTACCACCACCGATGTCTGCACCTATCACTCTGACACTCCCACTCGGGAACGCCGTGGTCAGCCACGCCAGTGACAGGGTCGGTCCACAACTCTTCGGTAATCACACAGCCTGCAAAAACCGTCTCAGGATGAGCCTCGTAAACGTTTGGCGGAACCATGCCATACATGATGGGCCAGGCACTGTGGCCGCACACAGGACAGCTAGGGACTTGGTCCTTTTCCTCTTTCACGGTCGTCATGAGCAGAGGCTATTCCAGCCCGGTGACATCTAGTGTTGCCTCTACTTAGCAACTCGCTAAGCGTTTTTTGTAACTGCTCCTTAACCTGCACTGTGGCAGCTCAGTCGGAACTCTAGGCAGCTGGGGCCACGACCCGAACAATCCTGTTGAAACCGCAGCAGAGGCCTATAGTCCTCAGGCCTCGGCACTTAGACGGGTGAGCTCTGCCACGACGTACGGCCGGAGGTTGGCTGGTACGGACTCCAGTTCGGCTAGTAGCTCCGCTGCGGCAGCCTGCACCATGCTCCGCTCGACCCTACTCAAGCTGCCCTGATGAAGCTCCTCACGCTTGGCTACCCGAGTTCCGCCTCCCATGTAGCCAGGAGAGGACGACGAGTTGACTTGATTGATTCCGCCGGATGGTTCAGGCGACGGTTGTGGTGCAGGCTCAACACCAGCCGATTCCTCACTCAGCGGCTTCCCACCTAGGACCTCCGGTAGCCTCCCAACCGGATACAGCACGTCCAAGCGGGTCGTCGTTCGCGTGAGTGCTATGTACAGAAGACGCGCTCCGTGGGGTTCGTCGAGAATCTCCTGCGGGTCAACCACAATAACGGAGTCGAACTCGAGCCCCTTTGCATCCTTCGGAAGCACGAGATTTATTGACTGACTCAATTCCCGCTGGTGGATTCGCCCCACGAGATTTCCTCGGCGCGGAACGTCTCTCGAAGACGACGCCAGCGGTGCGCCGCAGCGATGACACCGACAAAGCGTCCACGCCCACTGTGGTGCAGCACCACCTTTACAAGCTCGCCCGACAGTTCATCCGCTTGGACCTCCGAAAACACCGGCGAGGCCCCGACGCTCCGCACGATATGTGGTGCTCGGACACTCGGCGCCGCCAACTCCAGAACTGGTCGCGCGACATCAAAGACTTCGGACGGCACTCTGTAGCCGTGATCAAGATCTAGAACAGCGGTCGGCAGAGAGGACCTCAGCCCTTCCCGCGCGGGCAGGTGTCTCCACCACACCGCTTCCGGTCAGGGCGCGAATCCTCTCGTCATAGACCGCAGCAGGTCTTGGAGTCTCCTGGCCTACCGCGAACACCGCGGTTCTGACCGAGGGCAAGCGCGTCCTGATAGATGACCCCCACCGGTTCAACGGGGTCACTGCGATCGGCGGCGACGAGCACGTCTGGCGGCACACTCGTCGCGGCGACACGTACGTGACGGTCATCATTGATTTCACCCCGATCCGGGAGAAGACGGGCCCGGCACGGCTGTTGGACATGGTCGAGGGCCGCTCCAAGCAGATGCTCAAGCAGTGGCTCGCTGGCCGGCCGCAAGCCTGGCTGAACGGTGTCGAAGTCGTCGCGATGAACGGCTTCACGGGGTTCAAGACTGCCACCGCGGAGCGGCTTCCCGACGCGGCCCCGGTGATGGATCCTTTCCACGTCGTTCGGCTGGCCGGGGATGGGTTGGATCGGTGCAGGCAACGCGTCCAACAAGACACGACCGGGCATCGGGGCCGTACCGGTGACCCGCTTTATCGGGCTCGGTGGACACTGCATACCGGCGCCGATCTCCTCACCGACAAGCACCAGACCCGCCTGAACGCTGTGTTCGCCGCCGAGGAACACGTCGACGTCGAAGCGACCTGGGGCATCTATCAGCGGATTGTTGCCGCCTACCGCGAACCCAACAAGCAGAAAGGGAAACAACCGATGCAGGCCGTCATCAACTCGGTCACCGCAGGCGTCCCCGCCGCCCTAACCGAGATCCGCCGGCTCGGTTGGACCCTGAAACAACGAGCTGCTGACGTCCTTGCGTTCTTCGACCGGCCCGGCACCAGTAACGGACCCACCGAAACCATAAATGGGCTCGAGCACCTCTGCGGCTCAGCCTTGGAGTTCCGAAACCTCACCAACTACATCGCCCGCAGCCTCCTCGAATCAGGCGGCTTCAGACCCCGCCTGCATTCTCAATTACGATGAGCCGCTAAAGAAAGCGGCTTCAGCGGACACGTCTACCTGTATCTCCCGGATGATCAGGCGAGCGGCCGCAGGTGCATTCCGAAAGGATTCGTCGCAACGGAGCGTGATCCGTTCAGCATGATAGCGCGTGGCGTAATGATCGAGAGCTCCCAGTTCCCCAATCAGTTGATCCGAGTGGCAGGACCTACATGCTTGCCCACTTCAAACCCACGCATCCCGACACCATCGCCCTGCGTATGCACATTTGCGACGACGTGCACCAGTCCGGAAAAATCTATATCGGTTACATCGGGCGCCATCTGACAAATACCCGCAGCAACTAGTCCGGGACTGCTGAAGGCGTGAACAGTTCCTTCAGTGGTGGCTTAGCGTAGTCAAACATCGGCGCAGGGCGCACCTTCATTAGGCCTCGATATCTACTCGTTGCTCATTTGATAGTCATACGCTTGGCGCACGAGACCCATCACATAGGTGAAATCGGATGCGTCTTCAAGTGGCACCTGCGTATCACCCGCTCCCCAGTGGCCAACGTCGCTGACGTCCCGCGCAATCCCACGCTCGTCGCGCAACTCGCTCATCGGCACGTTGAGCACCAGCAGGAGCCGACCCGCCTGGGGCACCACGTCGAGGAACGTGGACTCCGCCCGGAACGCGACCCGAACCTTCAGAAACTCGATTGAGACAGAAGGGTCAAGCGCGAGGACTGACTCTCGCAATTGCTCGAAATGCGCGCGGCGTAGGGGCCGAAGCAGATTAGGGTGATCCTCGATCGTGTACCCAGTTCCGGACCGAGGTTCTTGATAATCAGCGAGTATTTCGGCAGGGAGTTCTGGCCGCCTCCATATTGCCAAGGCTTCACCAGCAAGGCGCCTTGCTCGATCCAGAATCGTAGCCTCATTCCAACTATCGAGGAGTCCGAGACCCCGGTTGAGCCGAAGCGGGCTCTCGCGGAAGCCGCCTGCGATGTCGCGCTTCTCCTCGAACGGCCGGTCGGAGTATTCCGAGTTGTAACCGGTGAGCGTGAGGTTTCCGAGAGTGTGCAGGTATTTCGCTTGGATCTGTTGCCAATCCGGGCCAAGAGCTGCACGCCATTCAGCCCGAAGATCATCGTTCTGCGGGAGGATGTGCTCGATAGTGTATTCATCCGTAGGCACAGGCTCCTTCCGCCCAACATTCTCGAGCATCCGGAAGAAGTATGACCGACGCTTGAAATGGTAAGCATCGAAGGAAGTGAGTTTCTCCTCGAACTCCGGATCTGCGGGAAAAATCCGATATCCCTGCATCCTCAAGAAGTGGGCCCTAACGCTTTCTAGATACCGGTCCTTACGGAGCGCTCGGCCGAAGGTTTTGAATGTCGTATTTAGCGAGTTGGTGGAGAGTCCGACGACGGCGCGGCGGATGACATACGAGGTAACCATCCGGACGATTTCTAGCACTTCCTCGCGCTTCAGTAGCTTGAGATCATAGTCGGTGTATACCTCGAGGAGGAATGGATAGACTACATCGGCACGGATGTGGGCTAGGTCGTCGAACGCCTCACTCAGCGTCGGGTCCGGTTCCTTCCCCAGTGCAATCGCACAATATCGTTTCGAATACTCGCGGAGTTCGGTGACGAGAGCATCGATCGTTTCGCCCGAGCGTAGTCGGAGCGCTGCGTAGTCCTTAAAAGCGTCGTAGATGTCGTCGACGCGTGGGATATCACCCGTCACGACAGTCAAGTAGTGGCGAACAAAATCGTCAAACCGCCAACTCGCACTCGCCTGCGCGAACTCGAGCTCCATTGGCCACCAGAGGGTCTTCCACAGTTTTGACTGCTCTGCAACGGGAAGATCCATCAGTACAAAGTTCCGAATAAGGTCTGCTTGGGATAGCTTCTTTCCGGTCGAGTTCATCGCTTCGAAAACTAGCTGTGGGTGGTCGACGCCCAGTTGAAGTTTCACGTCAACGACTCGGAGCTTCGACAGACCCCTACACACGACGGCGACGTCAAGTTGGGAGTCTCGTAGCTTGGTTCGGAAGTACGCGGCATTATCGATCACACGACTGGAAATGCCCGAGGGCGCGTCTGCGCCCTCCACCACCGCCATAAGGGCATCGCGGTCAGCCTGGGATAGGAGGAGCTTGTACCGGCGGTCGTCCGTCTTAAACCGGTTGACGAGGTATGAAACGCGAATTTCCTCGGGCGAGAAGCCTTCGATCGGTTCTTGTTCGCCGGGCTCTTTGCTTTCGAGGTGATCCGCCAATGCTGCGAGGATGAGGCTCACGGTCGTGACACGTTGCTGACCGTCGATGATCAGACTCGCCGCCTGGCTCGTGCTCGTGCCGGCCGCTTTTTCGACGTACACGACAGAACCTGTGAAGTGGGCGCCGAGCTTCGAGTTACCACCAGCACGAAGAACGTCCTTCCAGAGCTGCTCGCACTCATCCTCGCCCCAAGCGTAGGGGCGCTGGTAGATCGGAACCTCGAACTGGCTAGTGACCTTGAGTAGGTCGAGGAGATTTGCGTCAACTGCCTTCATATCAGCAAACCTAACGGATGACGGGCCAGTCGCGCGCACATCCGCGCTGCTAATGGGAATGGATCAGTACGCTCAAGAAGGCTGCCGAGTCCCCAAGCGACTCCAAACAGCCCCTGCACGCGGAGATATAACGGGAACGCCGCTTACCTGACTCAGCTCCGGACAGGGTAGCTGCGCCTTGAGCCCCGCCAGGCTGATAAGTTCGCTGCTTGGTGGCCCATGAAGGCTCCAAGGCTCAAGCGACGGCGAAAACCACGCCGGTGTAATCGCGGTCCAAACCGTGCCGCGCATCCCGTATCTGATAGAAACGCGAAAGTGCTAAGAAATCACTCCGCCAGGGACTTCAGTAGGGCATCCTTTGCGTCCGCGTAAAAGAGGAAGGAAACCTTCGTCGCAACATCATCGCTCACGTCAAAGAGCTGTTTCCGTGCAGACACAGGTAACAAGAGTGTCTCCGCTCCCTTTTCCATGGCCAGCTCGGCCAACGCAACCGCATTCGGCACAGCTTCTACGCCTCCACCGAGTGTCAGGTTGCCCACCGCGATGAGGCCTCCCCTGATGTTTTTCTGCAGTAGCGAACTGCACAAAGCCAAGAGGGCTGGTAAGCCGAGCGCCGCACCTGATCTGGCGCTGTCCATGGCTCGTACTTGAATTGAGAACTCGTGCTCCCGCGGCGTTCTGTCCCCGACGAGGTCACGCGCGTGCCCGATGAGGTTTTGCTCGGCCACTTGGACGCTCTCGCGGAGTGCAGGCGGCGTTGGTCGGTTCACGATCCTCACGCCAGTTCCCGGCGCTTCCGTGACGTCAACTCGGTAGAGACCCGGGTACTCATCTTGACCACCAGGGCTCACAGCCCAAATCTGCCCAGGCGGCAGTGGGTCCAGCCCAATGCTGTCGGGGCTTTGAAGTTCCGGCGTCGAGACAAATTGTTCGACGGCGTCCTCGCCGAGACGGTAACTAAAATGGGTGTTACGGAACTCTGCTGCACCAATGCGACGCTGCTGTTCTTTGACGCGTCGTCGGCACTCCAGAGCAAGTTTTACTGCCCACTCCAAGTCAGTGTCTGGAATTGCCGCATCAGGGCCAGGATATAGAAGCTTGAGCAGTCCGTCCGTCGTCTTGTTGACTGCCGTCAAATCGCGCCCACTCAACGCGTCACCGTAATGAACCTTCCCTTGTACATTCGCCAATCGGCTTTGAGCCCGTAAACGTGTCCAGCACTCCGACAAAAAATCGCTTACCAGTCCGAAATGCGACGTGAAATACGAGGGATCGAGCTTCGGGACATCCCAACCCGGCAGAAAAGCATGGATGCGATCCATGAAGGCTGTGTCGTTACGCATCTCAGGCGGCAGCGGCGAGAGCAGGTGTCCCACACGCTGCTGATGCTGGACATCAACGTCAAAGTTGCCTACCAGGACGATGCAACCATCTGCGCGAATGCTCTCCCGACCTCGACTGAACTCCCCCGACTCCATGTAGCCCTTCATGATATTGACGCCGTCCTTCTGGTCGAAGGAAACGCCGGACACTTCGTCGAAGCAAACCACGTCATGCTGGGCTACGAGCCCACGCTGACCTGTGGCGTTATTCACGAACATCCGCGCCACGGTCGCTTTGCCTCCCGAGATGAGGTGGGCATAGGGAGAGACTTGCTGGAACAGGTGTGACTTGCCCGTACCCCGCGGACCGAGTTCCACCATGTTGTGGTTGCGGACAACAAACGGAACCATACGCAGTAGAAGTACATCCTGCTGGCGCTCGGTCAATCGGGTTGGTTCAAAGCCCACGCTTCTGAGTAGCATGTGCTTCCACTGCTCAGTGGTAAACCTGTCCCGCCTTTCGGCCAAATCATCCAAGGCTGACCGCGTCGAGAGCTGAATGGGACGCAGGTTAGTTACACCGAACGGACGCCCGGAGCTTTCGCCGGCGATTGCGGCGTCGTACTCCAAATCAATCTCAGCGTAGAAACCGCCGGTGAGCATTCGTTCATTTGCTGCCACCAACGTGTCTTCGATCCGGACATCGCTTAGCTGAAGGCTCGGCAGTGTAGCCAGGTAGACATTCGCCTTTGAATCCAACCTTGCTTGGATGAGGTCGATGATCTTTATGGTTCCCTGTTCACGTGCTCGTGACTTAAACAACTCTTCTTCACCGGCGCGGACGGTCCGATCGCGGAGTAGCCGTTCGACGATTTCCAGTCCTTCTTGGATCTCGCCCGGGTCCGTTGTCGCACAGAAACGTCCCAAGAGGAACTCTCCGACGTAAGTTGGGACGGGATATGCGCCCTTGAACTTCTGCGCCAAGTCTTTGCGCACAACAAAGCCTTCGTATGCATCCGCCGTGATCCGGTCTAATTCGTCGAGATCGGCCACGTGCTTATTCCCCCACTCTTGTCGATACTTGGGCCAAAATCGCCCCTTGTTCGGACAATAGAACGACAAAAACCATAACGCCCTCAAGAGAATCGTCCGGCACTAGCAAGCTTTCCTCACCAGAACCGGAGATCATTTTGGCTCTGGCAATGGACGACGACGAGTCCCCCGGGCTTTTCCTCACGTCCAGGCGGGAACCACTGGGAGCATCAAGGTAATCCACGCGGCACCTAAGACCCCTCCACTTTATCCCCTCAATTCGGGCTTGAGACTGCTCCACGGTCCCACTGACAATGATGTGAGGAGTGATGCTTTCTTGAGGGCTTACGCCCCCGTGTTCATATACGCAACCAGTTTGAAATGCCGCTACGCCATGGGGGATGGCTATCCGAACCTCGGGATCCCACGTCCAGGGAAATATTGGCTGGTCGACTTCTACGGCACCTCCTGACATCCGAGCGCATCGGGATTTCCGGACGACTGTTAGGTGCTGCGGGAGTTCCATCTTGGGAAGCTGTCCCGGCATAAGCAACCATCCGTGATCGGTCACGATGTGTACACGCGCCCATCCACCGTCTAGTAGCTGACATACCCGGCTGGCGATGTCAGCTACTTCTTGGGGTATCCGATCGACCAATTTAAGTTCGAGCTTGTGGCCGGTCGCGTCCAGGTCTCCGGTCTCCGTCCAGCCGTAGCCTTTCGGATCTCCGACCTCATCACGCTGCAATACCTGCACTGATGCTTTACCTAATAAGGACCGCAGCACTCCGGCGTCTACTGCGCGGCCCTCAGCGCTCGGAGTCAGTTCGGTTCCTCCAGCCAGCTTCGAAGCAATGGGGGCAACGGCAGGTTTACCCGAACTCGTCAAGGTGGGAAAAGCAGCGAATTTAGTTCGGATGTCAGCGTCTGCGCCGCGTTCGGCCAGCGCCCGGCGCACCGATTCAGCGACATCGTAACGGAGGCCATCTACGAAGACGACACAGTCGCCCTGCACGAGATCAAGCCCAACGTCGGCTAACTGACCGACTTTTATTACCGATTGCTGGAACCCTCTAGCAACCTGGTCAAGCCACGGCAGGTACATCGCCCGCAGGGCATCCCCTACGGCACCCCGGGAATATTGGTCTGTCACGGCAGCCAAGGCGGCCACCGCGGCGGCGTCAACCTGCCAGCCCTCATCCGAGTACCAACTCGCAAATCCGCTTGGGCTGTCCACGGAGGGATAACTCATAGTTTTAGCGGCAACAATGTTGAGGTGTTCGAGTGCAGCAGCCAGCGGGGCTGCCCCGAGTGCCGCCCAGACGGTCTGCCTTCGGTCGGCGTGGTTGCGCTCCAGCGCGGAAACCTGTGACCTTGCCTCCGCTGGCGTACCCCCGCCCATAGCAACGAGTGCGGCCTCAACCTCCCGTTCAGCCTCGTCATTGTCCTGGGGCCATGAATCGGGCAGTTCGGAAAAGAGCTGATCAGAGGGTTTCGCTCTACGAAGCTGGTCCGGAATCTTTGGGTAGCTGTGAGGAGCCTCAGCAAATCTATCCCAGGCCTTTTTCCACGGACCTTGTCTCTGCCCCAGCTTCGCTGCGATGGTCAAAGCGCCCATTGCGTCCGGATTCACCCCATAAGTTGACTTGGACCGGGACACAAAGGCCGCCCACTCGTTGCCGCTCAGCGCCAGCTTTGTGCCCTCGGGCTCGTTAAGCCATGACAACAGTGCCTTTGTCTCGTCCGCGACCAACAAAGAGGAGAAGAATGACGCGTCCAAGCGACCAACGTTGCGGAGATCATCGACGACTGAGTCGCTGAGTTCGGACAGCACCAAAGCGAGGTTTTTCGCGGTCTCATCATCCCTCGCGACGTCGAGTTTGAGACCGTCGGGGCTTCGGAGGAAAGCACCTGGAGTCCACGGCGATTGATTGGACTGGAGCCACCAGGCAGAGCGGAACTGCAATTCTGCTAAAGGTCGAAGAGCAGCCGAAGTGCTTTCAACAGCCCGAAGGTCGCCACGAGAGACACCTGGAAGATAAACCACAAGGGGCACCTTCGAGGATTGACTAGTGCTGGCCAGCAGTGAACGAATCCAGATTGCTGGTCCGGTGGACTTCGATTCGTCGTAGTCCCCCAGCGCTGCAATATGCAGAATCCCACTAAGTCTCGTAACGATCGGTTCCCAATGACGCTCCGGGTCCGGCCACAGGACCGCTACGGGGCCGGTTTTGTCGTCGCTGTTGTAGCGTCCTGCGCCCAGAAGCGAACTTGCGATTGCGTCCAAAACGGATTTGCCGGTCACGGTCATGGAGTGTGGGCCCCTCGGGCATCGTTCTTTAGGCTTGTTGTGAGATGGAGGTCGTTGTGGCGTTCGGTGCCGTCGGGATTGGTGCCGCGGTCCTTTTTCCAGTGGATGGTGAACTTTGAGCGCAGCACTCCGGCCTCCACGAACGGGCGGATGTTCAGCCTCACCCCGTCGTCCAGGTCCGGGTCCCAGCCAACCGGCTGCTCCGCCAGCGACTTCCACCGCACATAAATGTCATACGGGGGCTCGCCGGCGAGGATCAGCTTCAGCTTCTCCTGCAGGGTCGTAGCCGCAGCCAGCCGGGATTCCGCCCCCGCCGCGCCAGCGCCGGCATCGGCCCGCTGCCGGTCGATCCACCAGCCAAGGGTCCGGTAGGTCAGCTTCTCCAGTGTCGCCCGGTCCAGCTTGTGGTAATTCACCAAAGCAGAGAATCCGTCCCGGCGCCCGTCCCAGACATGCCACACAAACGGACGGTTCGAGAAAACCTTGCAGTGGTCCTTGAAGAACACATCGGCCAGCCACCCGGCCAGATCTCCCGGCTTCCCGCCGGCTTCAACAAGCAGCTCATCCAGACGCGCGCTCGACCAATGGTCCCCGTAGGAGGCCGCCAGCACAGCGCGTACCCGCTCCGCAGCCGGCTGCTCACCGGACACGGCCGGCAGACACACAATCCCGTCCCCATCCACCAGTGCATCAACGGCGTCGGGTTCCTGATCAGGCCACGAAAACCCCAGCAGCCGGGCAACCGCAACCTGCAACGGCTGCCGGGCACCGGCAGGAGCCCCCTTGAACAACCACTGCGTCGCATCATCCGAAAACGGCTCCGGCAAACCCTCCGGAAACTCCTCCGCCGCCACACCCCGCCACCGCTCCACATCAAAGGGGACCTTAACAAGACTTCCGCTTGCGACTGCAAGCGCAGCATCTACACGTCGAACTTCAGCGCCGAATTCGTGACTTGAAGCGAAGCACCACACCGCGGCTAAATCTGTTGGTTCTGTGAAGGTCACTGCGGCGGCTTTATCGATTACAGGCTCACCACGTGTCAAAGTCACCCTTAGCTCACCCATCCGTGCCACAGCGATCCCTGGACGTCCCCACGCGGCCGTTCCCTGGAGGCGAGCGAATGTCCCCCTCAGCGGCGCCGACAGCTGATCGTTCCAGGACAAGACCATTTCCCGGCCGGAGAAAAGACTAGACTTGCTCGGGGGAATAATAGCAGGACGCCATCCTTGACCGTCGACCTCCCAGTGGTATCGCAGATACAGAGCATTGTCGCCCGTAATTAAACCCTGGTGGCTCCTGGCTCGAGAAGCTAGAAGCGGCATTTTCTCTCCGCTAGGAATCAGGATCCTGGCATCCGGATTCTGTGCCATTTCGAGCACTGTCGCCCGCAAAAACGGACGATTCTGCAAACTGGACCGTTTGGACCTTGGTTCACTCTGATCAGAGTGATCTGCGAGTGTAAAGGTATCGGAACCCTCGTCAGCTAATATCGCTAGGAGCACAGTGACTATTTCGCCACCAATTGCCTCAAAAGCTTTCGCACCAAGCGTCGATATGTGTCGAATTCCCCGTTGTGCAAATAGGGATTGCCGAAACTGAGAATAGCCGCCTAGGTAGGTCCAATGTTGTGGCGTCACGGTGACGCTCCACAGTCCTAGTTGTCTAAACCGCTCGAGGAAGGCAACCGCCATGTCAGCGCGGCCGTCAGGATGATTATGCTCCAGGAAGCCAACGAGGAGCGGCGCTTGTTTTCCTCGTCCGAGGTAGGGCGGGTTGGTGGCGATGAGGGTGTATTTCCGGCTCAGGTAGTCTGCAGCGCGGGCGATTCCCGCGGCGGCCTCACCGAACACCTCGGTCGCCGGGTCGCCGCTTGTGGCAGCCTCCGATGTAAGGGCTCTGTCCAGCAGCGGCGCGATATCGGCCCATTCCACTGATTCGAGCCCGGCCTGCTCTGAGGCCCGGACCGGATCGATAAGTGAGCCCAGGGTGTCCGCGTCCGCGAACAACGTGTGCAGCCGGGTCAGGGCAGCCTCCAGCTGGTAATCGCCCTCGGCGAGTTTTGTCCAGTCCGCCAGCGGCGCCTTTGCCGGGACCCCAGAACACGCCACCTGCGGCACCGGCAGCTTCCGGAAACCGCCCTGCTTCCAGGCCTCCAACGCCAGGGCAAACATCGCAATCTGCGTGCAGCGCGGATCCAGCTCCAGACCGAACAAATTCTCGACCAGCACCGCATCCTGCGCCGCCGCCGCAGACAGACCCTCTTCCTCGGCCCGCATCCGCCACAACATCCCGAACGCGCCGACCAAAAAATGCCCGGACCCGCAGCACGGATCCATCACAGTCACCTCCGCAACCTTCTCCGGCCAACCCTCAAACGTCCCCGCCGCCGGAGTACCGTCCTCCGCGAACCTCAGGAACTCAAACCCGGACAGAAGAGGCGACTCCGGATGCCGGCCCGCCCACCACGCACCCAGCGAGTTCTCCAACAGGAACCGCACCATGTAATCCTCGGTGAACAGCTGCGTCACCGGCGACAGATCCGCACCGCCGATTTTGCGGCCCGAAGTGTTCACCGCCTCCTTGGCTTTGGACTGCCAGAACTGGTACACCCACCCCAGCGAATCCTCCGCCGTAAACACCTCCGCCGGCAGGTCCGTCACCGCACGCTCCAGCGCCAGCAGATCCTCCCGCGCCAGCCCGACCTTCACCGCAGGATCGGAGGGCTTGAAAATCCCCGGCAGAATCTCCGCCGCGAAACGCGCCGCCACCGACCAGCCATCAGGCTCACCCAGCCCCTCGGCCAGCTCCTGGCAATCCTCCAAAGAAACCGGAACACCGTACTCTGGATGCCGCAACAGGGCGTTAACCTCCAGAAACCGCGCAAACAGGAACCGGTGCCACTGCTCATACGCAACCTCACCCACCAGCAACGGCGACGCCACCCACACATCCCCAGGATCACCGGAAAGCTCCAGACGGTCCCCCAGCTGACGAGCCCGCGCCCGCAAACCATTCCGGAGCGCCCGCTCCTCCACACTCAAATGCCCCGGCGCATCACGCAACCCCACACCCAAACGCATCAACGCAGCAGCAGCACCACCCTCAGCCACCACACGCCCATCAACCACCGCACGCTCAAGCAACTTCCGCAAAACACCCGACAACACCGACATGTACTTACTCCCTAGACGATGAGCGACTTGTGCTGCTGGAGCTCAGTCAGCATCTGTTTGCGAAGGTGTTCAATGTACGCCTCGACCTCAAGTTCAGACCTGAGCATTGCGCTGGGCGGAGTGATCTTGAACGCGGTGGGTTCAAAAAGCCTGGCGGCAGCCTCGCGCAACCGGCCCAGCTGCGCGTCAACTGCATCTATGCGGTCATTCCACGAACTCAGCGGGCGGCTTTCCACAGCGGCCAATACCTGATCTGCAGTGCCGAGAGCTGGCGTTTCCACCGGTGCCAGTTCATGCTTCGACAGGAGTTGTTCCTGTTGGGCATTGTTGAGGACAGCCCAGCTTTCGTCGTCCGCAAGGTGCGTTAATGCTGTGGCTACGGCCTGGTTGTAACGGGTCAATTGGGCGTTCAGCGCAGTGCGCAGCGTATCGGCTGCCGTGAGAATAATGGGCCCGACGGGATCAGGTGACTGAAGCAGCTGGCGGTTGTCCTGAACTGAACGCAGCTCTTGCACTATCTGATCGTCGCTATTGGGCAAATGGGCTACCAGACGCTGGGCTTTGGAAAAGTTAACCAACCTGTCCTGCTTGAGCGTTGCCGCGGCCCGCCATTCTGCCACTGCAGTTCGGATCGCTTCACGATGCTCGTGCACCGCGGAAACCAGTTCATTTCCCTTGAGGCCTTTCAACGGATCCAAAAACGCCGTCGACGGCGGCGCCGGCAGCGGCGCGGGCCCGCCTGCCGCAGCCGCAAGGTCGGTCAGCCGTTGTAGGAGCAGCGTACACGCGGCCGCCTCTTCGTTCTTTTCCAAGGAAATTTCGGACTCGATCAGCACCTGCTGCACGGCGAGCCTCGTACTGAGCGGGACGGCTTTTGTTTCGCGGCGGAAAGTCAGTTTGCCTACTGCGTTCGGCTTCAGCTGACGCGCCGAGACCGGCTGACCGTTTTCCTCAGCGTTCAGCTCTGTAGCCAGTACGAGCGCCGCGAGGCCCGCATGTACTGCATCGCGCGGCCAGCCATACTCGGGAGATTCAAATTTCTTCCGAAGGTCGTTTCCGGAAGTCCCCGCAGGCCCCACCGCTGCCAGTATCGCTTTGCACACTGGATGCGACGCCGTTGGCCCCTTGTGGCTAACAGCCTCTAAACAGTTCTCGTTGCCTTCTACCGCACGTGTCCATACAGTTGCCCAGCCCGTGTGGTCTCCTTCTCGGAACTTGAGGTAAAGACGGTCAATGGATCTGTCTGCAGCGGTTGCCAGAGCTCTGCTGAGGTCCGGTTCGGCAATTCGGTTACCTCCGGATTGCACCACAATCGACTGCCGAAGGACATCGGAAACGTGGCCGGCCACCTTCTGGCGAGCCATCTCTCGAGTGGATTCCATAGCTTTGCGGGCGGAGACACCCTCGTCCGTGTTCGGACGCGACCTGGTTGCCAACGTTTCCTCGGCTGCTTCCAAATCCGCCAAGGCGCCGGCTAGGGCGTCGGCGTCGACCTTGGGCAGGTAAACAAAAATGAGGGGCGAGTCCGTGCTTCCCGAGCTGGCCAGGTCACTGAACTGTTTTTCTGCCAGATCCCAGCCTGTCCGGACCCAGACCGGAATGCTGACGTCAACCTTGGGCGCTACGTCGCTGAAGCTCATTTCAACGGTTCGCGGGGTCTTGCTAACGCCGTGTTGCCGTGACCGGGGGACAACTCGTGTCATTGCGTCTCGGAAGGTACTGTCCCGTGCGTGTGAGATACGGGTCGAGTCACTTAAGAAAGAAGCCCTGCGGTTACGGAAGTCCTTAGCCCATTCCTGCCCTGCCTGTGTCTGCAGGAAGTACTCCTCGTCAACTTTGAGGAGCTTGGATTCAGCGTGAAGCTGCTCGAGTACCTTCGGAACTTCGGCGCGCAAACGCGGTCCGGCACCGGACAAATCATCCACTAGGAGATCGGCGATGTGCTGCTCAGTGGCCCGCACACCTGTGTCTGCAAAGCCTTCCCGGGAGAGCTGTGAGATCAGGAATACAAGCGCCAGCACACGGCTCCGAAGCTCTCCCTCGGGTCCCTGCGAACGCTCCCCCTTAATGAGCTGTTCGATCTCCCGAAGCAGTACACCGGTCTGAAGCATGTCAGCAGACTTCTCATCGTAAATGAAGTCTGCTGCCACAACGGTGCCGACCGGAGAGTCCGCCACGACTCTGTTCGCTTCGTGCACAACACGCAACTGGGACCGGAGCTGGCCCGCCTTGCCCGCCTTGTCAACCGAGCGGAGGACGTGCTCCCAGAAGCGACGACGGGACGGCAGCAAGGGGTAGTCAGGAACAAGGTACTTTTCATCGGAAGCCGATGGCGCAATGACAGCACCGCCCAGCTGCCTGTCAATCTCACCTGCCTGCTTCTCGAGAACTTGCTCCAATGCCGGCACCGCTTCCGACCGTTTGCGCAAAACAACCTCACGGATAACGGCGTCGACGTCGGTGTCGGAGAGCTGTACCTGAACGGCGAAACGATCAATTAGCTTTTGAAGGACCGCTGTAGTCTGAAGCGCGGCCTGCCCCGTGGCAACAATCATGAGGAGACCGTCGAAACCGCTCGAGCACGCCTCTACGAGCAACTGGACCTGCTGGGCCCGGTCCGGGTCCTCGTTTATGAACTGCTGCATCTCGTCCAGAACGACGAGGGCACATGGCAGCTTACCCACCGTGTCCGACATTTGCCGAAGAACATGTTCTACGGTCTTAATCGTGTCCGACAGGGATATGTCATCCGGCTGCGGGAACTGATTGTGGATCTGTTCCCGGGCCATATCCGGGCTCGCTGCCCACCCCGGCTTTGCAGCCAGGATAGCTTCGCCCAGCTCCGAGACGTACATATTTTCGAGAACCATTTCCCAGTCGAGTCCCCGGCTGGCAATGTCCGCCTGGACTGTTTCAAACAGCCCTTCATCCTGCAGCCACATCACACAGCGTGCCGGGGCGAGGTCCGTCGGAAGACCCGCCGCTCCCAAAATGATCGACAGAAAGGCGAGACGCACAGAACCGGCTCCTGCACCGAGAGTGCCTGCCGCTGACCAGAGGCCTCCGTTGCGGCTTGCGAGAATACTGAGCTCGCGCAAAACGTCAGTTACTGGTTGGGGCGTGCGGACCAGCCCCCGCGCTGTCGAACCGTCTGCAAGCTCCAGGTCTCGCCATAGGTACTCCAGAACCCTTACGAGATGTGACTTGCCACTCCCGTAGAACCCGCTGACCCAGGCTGCCGGTTGTGAAGATCCTCCCTGCGCGACGTATGACGACAGGATGCGGTCCAGGCCCTGCGCATACGCACCCTCGCAGACGAAGCTCTTCAGCTCGTACTCCAGGACGGCCCAGCCGGCGTCGTCCGTAGGTTCCCCAACCTTTGCCACCCCAAGGTTAGGGATGCTCTTCTTGGTGGGATCCTCGACGAAAATTTCTTTGTTCAGCATCACGACATGTCCTCTGTTGCAGTGATCGGTGTGGCGAGGTAATTCCATCCATCTCGAGCTTCAAGTAACCGGTAATTGGAGCCGTCCCGTTCACCGGGGAAAAAGACGACCAGACGCCCCGCCACCTCTGGGGCGAGGTCTTCGATGAACTTGCTGACTTTTGTAAAAGGGAACAAAGATCCCACGCCAAGGATGGCGACCACCGTATCGCTGTCGTTGGCGGTGCCGCCCAATGATGTGCGCGCCTGGGCAACGAGGTCTCTTTCGAAGTCCCGGAGCGCTGCCGCCGAAAGTCTGTCAGGGCCTTTGAAGTAGGTCTCCCGATAGGGGTTCCGCCCTATCCAGTCTCCAAAACTGTTGGTCACATCTGCTACGGACCAAGCCTTATGGGCCTTTGCGGTAGCAACGGCAAACGCAGCGATCCGTGCCCGCAAGCGGCGCTCGTCATTTGGGGGATAAACGACCATCCAGACTCGCTGCGCCGGCGCCAGGTTCCGCGACCAGGGCAGAGTCACAAATCTTTCATATGCACCAACAAGGGCGTCGATGTCACTCATTGGCTAGATCCTCCATGGGTCTCAAAAGGTGCCGGAAACCGATTTCAACAATCCCGCCCCCGGAGCGTAGCTCAATATACCCACGCTGGCCGGCGACTCCTGCCATGGCCTCGATTTCGCGCACGCCAACGTCAAAAAAAGCTGTCCACTGCGTGTTGTAGAGTGACTGTCCTCTGGCTCCTTCCAAATGGCCAAGGAGGAGGGCGAACGCCAGAGCAGCGGGACGGGGTTCGACAGCTTGGCGGGTTTTTTTTGCCCTGCCGCGCAGATGCCCGGTTTGTGTCCATGACGACGCCGTGTTCCGACCGATTTTGGCCGCTGTCCCTTCGTTGTATGCGTTGGGGAATGCGGCTTGCACGAACCCTGTGAGCATCCCAGCGGTCGCTTCCGTTCCCTCACCCAGCGCGAGCAGTCCCGCAGCAGAGGCTCGGAAGACGCTGTCCCGTGCCATGGCTGATAAGCCGGCCAGGAGCGGCTGTGACTGCTCGTCTTCATCCCACAAATCACGCATCGCGCGAAACATCACTCGACTGGGATCCAGAAGGTACAGTTCGCGCAGGTATCGGAACGTCCGCCGGCGCCCCTCCGTAGTAGCGCGCCCGAGAACGTTGTGTTCGACGGCCGCCGTCTCGTAGTCCGCCAGACCAGAGGCTTTGGGCACAGCAGAGAGCAGTGAGGTCAAATGACCGATGGCAACCGTATGGCTGGTGTTCGTGCCACCCGGCACATGGCCGCTGACGATATCGCGGTCATCGAACGGCCCCAACGACGATCTCCTACTCATAAACAACTTTGAACACAAACTGTACCCTCAGCAACTATTGCGCTACTGCTGATGCCGTCGCGTAACGCCTGCCAGCGTGACTCTATGCAGCTTCCAGGACTGCTGAGGGTTCGGATTTCATCTAGCCTGTGAGGATTGTGTCCTCCTGGAAGGATGGCCATCATGGCAAAGCCGTATCCGGAGAAGTTCCGCCGTGACGTCGTGTCCGTCGCACGGAAACACGAAGCCCCACTGGCTCAGATCGCGAAGGATTTCGGGATCAGTGAGGGCACCCGGAACAACTGGCTGAAGCGCGCCGACGTCGAGGACGGGGTGCGACCGGGAGTGACGCAAGCCGACGCAGCCGAGCTCCGCGAGCTCAGGAAACGCAACCGGTTGCTTGAGCAGGAGAACGAGATTTTGCGTCGGGCTGCAGCGTTCTTCGCCCGTGAGCTGCCCCCAAAATGACGTACCCGCTGGTCCGTGATCTTGCCGCTGATGGTATCCCTGTCGCGGTGGCCTGCCGGGTGCTGGGTTTCTCGACCCAGGCGTTCAACAAGTGGCGGCGGACCCCGTTCTCGCAACGGGACTGGGACGACGCGCACCTGACGAACCTCGCCCACGACATCCACCACGACGATCCGACATTCGGGTACCGGTTCGTCTCGGATGAGATCGCCGACCAGGGCATGAGAGCGTCCGAGCGGCGGATCTGGAGGATCTGCTCCCAGCAACGGCTGTGGTCCCTGCACGCCAAGAAACGCGGGCTCACCCGGAAAGCCGGCCCTCCCGTGCACGATGACCTTGTCCTGCGCCAGTTCCACGCCGACCGCCCGAACCAGCTGTGGCTCACGGACATCACGGACATCACGGACATCAAACCGACACCTGCAAGCTTTACCTGTGCGCGATCAAAGACGTGCATTCGAAGAGGATCGTCGGCTACTCGATGGATGACCGGATGACTTCGGCTCTTGCCGTAGGATCCGGGACACCGTGCGGGCCGGTACCCCGGTGGCCGCTGCGATGCGTAACGGTCCGGCCCGTAACTGCGTGCGGGCGGCCAGAACGGCCTGCTCGGTCTCACGGCTGGTCCTGGTCGGGAAGGTCCTCGGCCGGCTGGAGCGGTCCTGCAGCCCGTCAATGCCTTCGGCCCGGTAGCGGCGCACCCACCGGTAGGCGGTCTGCCGGGACACCCCGAGTTCCTTGGCTACATGGGCGACGGGCCGGCCTGCTGAAACGCGTTCAATGATGATTGATCGACCAAACGGGCTCAAACGAGGGATAACGTTGGACACGAGGACCTCCGGGAGAGTGCGGGAACTAGACAGCTCCACTAAGCCCGGAGGTCCTCCTCATTTTCAAGCCCTACCTGTCACTAACGTCCCGGCCCAGTACACCTAGGCGCCCATGCCGGGAACATCATCGAGGGATCGAAGGCCCTCTCTCCCACTCGTTTGGAGGACTGGGTGCTGAGCCCCTTCAGCTTCTTCCTTCGCCATGTGCTGAAGATCGACATCTTCGATGACGTCGAACTCGAAGTCCAAATCAACCCCATGCAGCGCGGCAACCTCATGCACAAGATCCTTGAGGATTACGTCCGTGAGATCACCGACGACGAGCGGCCGCGGAACGTGGACCGGCTGATTGAGCTCGCCGATGCTACATTCGAGGAGTTCGCGAACCCGCTGTGGCTGCAGCATATCTGGGAGCAGGATCAAACCCGCATGCATCAGGACTTCCACCGCCTTTTCCGCGACGACGAGGAATCCGCTTCCCAGGGCTGGGAATATGCCGCAGCCGAGGCGGCATTCGGCATGGACGAGGAAACCGCGGCGGTCGAGCTTCAGCTCGAGGACGGCACCGTTGTGCGTTCTCGCGGCAAGGTGGACCGCATCGACCGGCATTCGGACGGACGCGTTCGCGTAGTGGACTACAAGACCGGCAAGACCGACAAGTTCAAAGATCTGAAGAAGCACCCGACCGCCTTCGGGACAAAATTCCAGCTCCCCGTCTACGGCCTATTCGCCCAATCCGTCGCCCGGAATTCCAACGACAACGTCATCGCAGATTACTGGTTCACCTCCCGCGCGGGCGGTTTCGACAGAATCGGCTACGCCGTTACCGACAAGGTGATCGACCAATTGCGGCAGGACGCGGGTCTCATCATTTCCGCGATTCGAAACGGCGTCTTCCCGCCCAAACCTGAGCCGACGAAACACATTACCCGTGACCGCACAGCCGCAACCTTCACCTCATTGACAGGTCAGCTCGGCATGGACCAGCACTGGGTGGAACTCCAGGATGCACCGGAACTTAGGCCCTACGCCCAACTGCTCAAGGTTGAAAAATGACGCAGGAAACCCTGGAACTCGCGGACCAGTTCGACCGCGGGCTGATTGAAACGGACCTTGGCACTAACGTCTTCGTTGAGGCCGGGGCCGGCAGCGGAAAGACCCACGAACTGGTCGAACGCATCTGCACGCTGGTGATGACCGGCGGCGTCGAGCTGAAGAACATCGCCGCCATCACCTTCACCGAGAAGGCTGCCGGTGAGCTGCGTGACCGCGTGCGCCGGAAGCTCAAGGACAGCGACCCGTCCGAGGCGCGCGACCGAGCCCTGGGGCAACTCGACACCGCCCCCATCGGCACCATCCACTCTTTCGCCGCTCGCGTGATCAGCGAGCACCCCATCGAAGCTGGTGTTCCACCGCTCATCACCGTCGTCGACGAGTTGCGTTCCCAAATCGCCTTCACCCGCCGATGGGAAGCCATTCGCCACCAGCTCTTCAACGACGAAACCCTCGATGAGGCGCTCCGCATCCTCCTCGCCGTCGGCGGTTCCCTGAACCACCTCGAGACCGTTGCTTCTGCACTCGACGCCAACTGGGACCGATTGGAGAGCCATCCACCACAACGCCGTCCGATCCCCACGGTCAATCTCGGCCCGCTCCTCCAGCAGACCGCCGAGTTGCTTGAGCACACCCGGCACTGCTCCGACGCTGATCATTTTCTCCTGGTCGCCATCGAGAAGATCCGCTCTTGGCACGGGAGGCTCGAAAACGCCAGCATCGGCGAACTTGCCCTGGTGCTAGAGATCCTCGACGACATACCTCCCACACCCAAGCAGGGTAAGAAGGGCAACTGGGCAATCGACATTGCAGAAGTCCGGAACGCTTGCGCGGAACTTGGCCAAGCCGCAGCTGCCCTCCGCGAAAGTTTCGTATCCCCCGCCGTAGATACGGTGGCTGCCTCTATGGCCGAACTCCTCGTCAACGCAGCCAGGGAACGCCAGCGCAGCGGCGAACTGGAGTACAACGACCTCCTCATCCACGCCCGTGACCTGCTCGTCGGCACTGACGCGCGGACCATCGGGGTTCACCGAACACTCCATGAGCGGTACCAGTGCATAATGCTGGACGAGTTCCAGGACACCGACCCGGTCCAGGCGGAGATCGCCACTCGGATCACGGCGGAGCACGTTTGTGGGATAGACGGCTGGGAAGAGCTCATCATTCCCGCGGGCCACCTATTCACCGATGGGGATCCCAAGCAGTCGATTTACCGGTTCCGCCGCGCCGACATTGCCACCTACCTCAGCACGGAACGCCGGTTCCGAAACAACGAACATTCCCGCATCGCGTCGCTGCGCACCAACTTCCGCTCGACCGCCCCACTACTCGACTGGATCAACACGGTGTTCGGCCAGCTCATTCAGCAGAACGGCAATCTCCAGCCGTCCTATCAATCGCTGACGCCCGATCCCGAGCGTCCGTCCTGGGAAGAATCGCACGGGCCGGCCGTCTCAGTCATCGGCCGTAACGGAGCTACCCCCGATGGATCGGGGAAGGTGTCGGCCGAGTCAATGCGCAAGCAGGAAGCCAAGGAGGTCGCCGCCGCAATCCTGCTGGCTTCGGGCCAGACGGAACAGCCGGTTTGGAAGAAGCAGATCAAGCGTTCGGACCATCTGGGCAAGAGCTTCAAGACCGAAAACCTGAGGCTCAAGGACATCACCATCCTGCTGCCCACCCGCACCGCGCTGGCAGCGCTTGAGGACGCACTCGACGGCGCCGGCATTGAGTACCGCGCAGAAGCCTCCTCGCTGGTTTACTCGACGCAGGAAGTGAACGACTTGTTACTGGCGCTGAAGGCGATTGCCAACACCGCTGACGAGGCAGCCCTGGTGCTCTGCCTCCGCTCGGCTCCGTTTGCGTGCGGTGACGACGAACTCTTCGAATGGAAGTCGGCCGGCGGATCGTGGAACATCTTCGCGCCGCCACCGGAAGGGCTTGATGATTCTCCGGTTGCCCGCGGCATGGTTTACCTGTCCGAGCTTTGCCGCCGGATCAGCGTTCATACCCCCGCCGAGCTGATGGACCGTCTGGTCACTGAGCGACGCATGATGGAAACCGCCATCGCCTCACCGCGGTACCGCGACGTGTGGCGGCGGCTCCGCTTCGTCATCGACCAGGCCCGCGCCTGGAGCGAAGCAACGCATGGCAGCCTGCGCGATTACCTTGTGTGGGCCGGAACGCAGCAGGAAGAAAACACGCGGGTACGCGAAGCGGTCGTCCCCGAAACCGACGTCGATGCCGTCCGAATCATGACCATCCATGCCTCCAAGGGCCTCGAGTTTCCGATGGTCATCGTTGCCGGTACCGGGTCCAGCCCCCGAACCTCCAGCGATGCGGCCCTCTGGGATAAAGACAGCCGCCTGCACATCTCGCTGAAGGAAGGCATCACTTCGGCCCGTTATGCCGATGCCAAGGCAGTCGAAAAGCTGTTTGATGAAGCGGAGAAACGCCGCCTCCTCTACGTTGCCTGCACGAGGGCCGAGAGCCACCTCGTCGTCTCCCACTACGTCAGTCGACGGAACAGTCTCGGACAGCTGCTCAAAGACACCGACGATCCGACAATCCCCTCACTCGTACTCCCGACGGACCTCGAGCCCGGTGAAAAACGCCACACGACCGTTCAACCCGTCGAGTCCTGGGAAAACTGGGAACGGCAACGGACTCATTGGCAGCGGAAATCCGCGATTGCCTCGACAGCGTCCGTGACGTCGATCGCGAAGGGTACAGATTCGCTAGATGGAGAGCCCGGCGAGGAGCGGCTTCAGTTCATACCTCTCGACGACGAAATCCTCCCCTCTCCCGGCCCCGCCAGCGCTGAGCGTGGTGCCGCATTCGGCACCGCCCTGCACCGGGTGCTGGAGCTCAGCGGCCTGCAGGAGTCGGCGGACGTGGAAGCCATCGCGGACAGCGTCGCCCGACTCGCGAAGGGCGTTGCCCCGCAAGCACTGGCCACTCGGGCAAGGGCGGGTCTCGCCAGTGAACCTGTCCGTCGCGCAGCGGAGCGCGAGCACTGGCTGGAACTTCCCGTCGTCGCTCCATCCGGCGGAGTGACCGTCGAAGGCGTCATCGACCTGATGTATAGGGAGGACGACGGCTCCCTGGTGATCGCCGACTTCAAGACTGATAGCACACCGCAGGAGACAACCGTCACCGCCTACTGGCGTCAGCTGTCTACCTACGCCGACATGATCGAACGCATCACCGGGCAGCGCGTCAGCAAACTGGCTCTGATCTTCTGCCGAGACGCAGGAGCCGAAGTCATGTACAGGGGGGCCCGCTAGGCCTGACCGCGCTCAGGAGCACCTCTTCGTCGGGTTGCCCGGGCGCTGAGCCTCCTGATTGTTGAGGGTGATTCCGCCATCCAAGTGCTCTCGCTCCGGCGGCTGCGCTCGGCCGACGGTGTGCCGATCGTCGTCATCCATGCCCGGCTGCCGGCGTCGACCTTCGCCGAACAAACCGCGGACTCATTGCACGAGCCATCCCTGCGTGCGGTCCTCGGACTGCACTTCGGAGTGCAGATCAACACCGGCAAGCGACGGATCCGAGTGGTGCCCGGTGACGGGGACCTCCTACGTTTCCTGGAGTTGCAGGCGCCCTCGCCCGTTCTCCTGCTCGAGGGTACGAGCTTCGATCAGGACGGACTATCGGTGGAGGTCGTCTCGACCTGGCACCACCCCGACCACGTGGTCTTCGACATGGACGTCCGCTGGGAGCCGGCACACCAGCCGTCGAGCAAGAATGTTCCCCGCCCGTAAAACACCAACCGTGGTGCGCTCGCCGCACAGGCGCGTCAATCGACCAGCGAATTACTCCATTCTGCAACCAACGTGCTGGATAAGCTGAGTAAGCATCGTCGCATAGCCGATAAGGACAGAGCGGGCGTTGGAAGAATCTGTCGCCGTGATGCCTTCCAATCAAAACGCATGACTAGAAGCTCGATATCCAGAATGAGCCGTCGGCGCCGGCCGTGACAGGCGGCCTGTCGCCGTCGTCGGCTGTTGACCCTTCCTATGCGGTCGCCGACCGCGCCCGCCGACTGGGAGCCGATCTGCTCCGCCTCGCCGACGATCTGTCGCGCAGCAGTTCCTGACGACGGCGGTACTCGCCGTCCGCCGCGCACTCCTGACGATCCCCGACGTCGTTCCTCAGGTGCCAGTTCCTTTATTGACCTGCCCCGGTCGAGTCGACACGGGCTGAGCAAGCGGGCGTCAGCGCTCTCGACTCGGGTCAGCTGCCGGTCATCGAGGGTTCGGCAGTTTGTTGAGTGGTCTCGAAGCCGCTTCTCGTCCACCTCTGTCTTTCGCCCGACAGAAGAAGACCGTTGACAACTTTTCTTTTCAAGCGCACGATAATGGCATGCACGACGTCGAAGTCATCGAAAGCGCGGAGGCGGCTGCCGCTGTGCTGGATCCGGTCCGGGCCAGGCTGCTCGGCGAGCTTGCCGTTCCGGCCTCCGCCGCCGGGCTCGCCGCCCGAGTAGGTATCGCACGCCAGAAAGTGAACTACCACCTCAAGACGCTCGAGGCGCACGGCCTCGTGGAACTGTTCGAGGAGCGCCGGCACGGGGGCATCACCGAGCGGGTGCTGCAGGCGTCGGCGGCGTCGTACGTCGTGTCTCCTGCGGCAGTCAGCGGATCCGCGGCCGACCCGGACGCCAATGACGATCACCTGTCGGCGGGTTACCTCGTCGCACTGGCCGGCCGGCTGATGCGCGAGGTCGGCACCCTGGCACGCCGGGCAGGCACATCCGGTAGGCGCCTGCCGACGCTGACCATCGACACACAGATCGGTTTCCGGTCCGCCGCCGACAGGGCTGCCTTCGCGGACGACCTGACCGCCGCGGTGCTCGACCTGGCCGCTCGCTACCACCACGACGACGGACTCCCCCACCGGCTCGTCGTCGCCGCCCACCCCCTTCCTGAGGAGAAGTCATGAGCACCACCCCGAACGTCCCGTACCGCCTGGAATTCAGCGTCGAGGTCCCCGGGACCCCGGAACAGGTCTGGCAGGCCATCGCCACCGCCAAGGGCATGAGTGCCTGGTTCCTGCCGACCGAGATGGAGGAGCGCGAGGGCGGTTCCCTTCATTTCGCCATGGGTCCCGAGATGGGCTCGGACGGGCAGGTCACCCGCTGGGACCCGCCGCGCCGCATCGAGTACGAGGAGGACTGGGCCGCCCTCATGGGCAAGGATCCGGAGGCGCTCAGCCCGCTGACGTCGGAATTCCTCGTCGAGGCGCGCTCGGGCGGCACCTGCATCGTGCATGTCACCAGCAGCGGCTTCGGGACCGGTGATGCCTGGGAGTCTGAGTTCTGGGATGACATGGGCACCAGCTGGATGCCGTTCTTCGACAACCTGCGCCTGTACCTGACGCACTTCCCCGGTCAGGAGGTCACGCAGCTCGAAGCCAGCGCCTCCCACCCCGGCGACGCGCAGACGCTCTGGGCGACCCTGCACGCCGCGCTCGGCCTGGGCAATGAGGGAGCAACGGTCGAGGTCCGCGGTACCACCGGCACGGTGGAGCGTGCCGGTGAGCGACAGTCACTGATCCGGATCACCGCGCCGGTTCCCGGGATGCTGAGCGTCTTCGCTCACGGCGAGGGCGAGAGCACGGCGGTGGTGGGGGTACGAGCGTACCTGTTCTCCGCCGACGCGGCGGACTACGTGCGGCGTGAGGAGCCGGCGTGGCAGACCTGGCTGCAGGGGCTCAGCGTCCCGGCCTGACTGTTCGCGCGCACTTGCTGCGCGCGGGGGGCGGGGAGTAACTCCTTCCGTCGACGGGCTATCCCCGTGACGCGAGGGGCCAAGCGTCGACTCTGCGGCGATGTGGACTGCGGTGGCGCTGACCGCGACGTTCCTGCAGCACTGCCCGTGACCTCGGCGTTGCTGCGATACCAGCCGCGCCCCCCAGCGTTGCTGCGGTACTACCCGCACCTCCAGCGTTGCTGCGACACCAGCGGCCGACGACGGGCGGCCCTCGGGGCTGTGGCACCAGCGGCCCACGTTGCTGCGGTACCAGCGGCCCAGGTTGCTGCGACACCAGCGGCCCACGTTGCTGCGGAACTGCCCACACCCCCCGCGTTGCTGCGGCACTACCCGCGACCTCGGCGCTGCTGCGGCACCAGCGGCCGACGACGGGCGGCCCTCGGGGCTGTGGCACCAGCACCGGGCTCCCTCGAAGGCTGTGGAGGAGAGGTGCATGTCTTCTCCTCCACAACGAGCCAGCGGCAGTGGGATTAGTACGTACGTTCGATAAAATGAGTCATGGCCGTTACCCCGCTCGAGCATCCCGATACTCCTCTGGAGTCCATCCAGTCCGAGTTGCTCGCTTTCGGACAGGACCTGGCAGGGCACCATTTTCTCCTGGCCAAGAGTGACGTCGTGGAAGCGCTCGTCAACATCGAGGAGATCTCGAAGATCGTCGACCACCTGCAGATCGTCGCCGCTCGGGCCGCTCAGGACCACGACGTCGCAGGCATCGGCGAACAGGACGCTTCCGGATCGCTCATCGTGAGGGCGGAGCTCAGCCTGTCGAAGGTCGAGGACGAAATCAACGGGGACGTGGCCGGAAGTCCTCCAGCAGGTGCAGATCAGCAGGACAAGAAGGCCCGACAACCCCAATTCAGGACCTGTGCCGACTACCTGCGAGCCCGACTCGGCATCAGCCGATTCGAGGCGAACCGTAGGTTGAGACTAGCGGCGAGCATCCTGCCCGGTGTCGCTGCGACCGGCGGCTCTACTCCCGCGTCGATGGGCATCCTCGGCACCGCAGCGAACGCGGGCGAGGTCAGTGGGCGTGCGGTCTCGGTCGTGCATGACGCAGTGCAGCGCGTGCGTGCCGTCGCGACTCCGCGGCAGCTCGAGTCGATGGAGCGCCACCTCACGCTGCAGGCGATGGAATCGGACGAGGACCTCCTGCGCGTCCTGGCGCGACGTTGGGAAGGTGTTCTGGACCAGGACGGGCAGGAGCCCACGGAGAAGGTGCTCCAAGCCCGGCAGGGTGTCTTCCTCAAGGGCAGACGTAATGGCCTGCATTTCCTGGAGATCGGTGCCACCGACGAGCAGTTCGAGCATCTGGTGACTGCCATGAGCACTGCGACGAACCCAAGGGGGAAGTCCGGTGCCCTCGGGACCGCCGGAAATTCAGCAGGTGGGACCAGAACCGACGAGGTGGCCGGCGAAGGTGGCACCGGCGGAAGCGACGCAGGTTGGGGTGACGCTGGCGGAAGCGACACGAGCGGAAGCGACACGGGCAAGGGTGACGCTGGCGGCGACACTGAGCGCCCGACGCGCCCGCAGAGTCTTCTCGACGGACTGGTCTCGGCGTGCAGGATTGCGCTGTCGACGGACGGGCTACCTGCATCAGGCGGACACCGCCCCCAGGTCATGGTGACTATCAGCTACTCGGACCTCGTGGGCGAGATGGAACGCGCCGGTCACGCTGTGTTCGGGCAGCAGATCAGCGCACGAAGCATCCGAAAGCTGGCCTGTGATGCCGACATCATCCCGCTGGTGCTCGGTGGCAAGGGCCAGATCCTCGACATCGGGCGGGCACAGCGGCTCTTCCCCGCGCATCTGCGCCGCGGGCTCGTCGCGAGGGACAAGGGCTGCGCCTTTCCCGATTGCTCGATTCCGGCGACCTGGTGCGAAGCCCACCACATAGCGCCCTGGGCCACAGGCGGAACAACGAGTATCAACCAAGGAGTCCTCCTGTGCTCACGTCATCATCACGTGGTGCACGAAGGACAGTGGACAGTCGAATCGAAGCACGGCATCCCCTGGTTCACGCCGCCGATGCACCTCGACCCGAATCGAAGGCCGCGAAGAAACAGGTACTGGCAGGTGGAGGAAACGGTCCACGAGCAACTACTCGACGCCGAACCCGCACGATCTACTGCCCGTGGTAACCCTGCTTGAGGATCTGCTGAGTTCTGTCCCTACCGGTGCCGCAAGTGCCTCACGGAAGTCGGTCACAGCCGGCTCCTCTGGTGCCGGCCGCCGCACGGTACCGCTCGTCGCCTGCCGCAGGATGCCGCAGGATGCCGCTGGTGAATTGCCGTAGGCGCCGCTCGTCAAGTGTCTCGGGGCACCGCTGGTGCAGTACCGCAGGGTCCGGCTTGCAAGGCCTGGCAGGGCCCCCCGTGAGCTGCTGCAGGGTACCGCTCATGAAATTTCCCGGGGTACCCGTGGTGAATAACGGATGAACGCAGGTTGAACAGGTAGCCTGACGGTACTAAAATTCTTCTGCCCGAGAACGGGCTGGATGTCAAGGGTCGACGGCGACTACGCGGGCATCCACGGACGCGAGGGGTCGCCTTGGCTGACGAAGTACTGCAGGTGGCCCGACGGGTCGGCGTCGTCGCGGGACGCACCCTGGTCTATGTCCTGATCTGGGCAGGGCTCGCGCTGCTCATCGCCGCCGCGGGCATCCGCTACTACTGGGGCGAGATCTCCGTGAGCCAGATGCTCATGAATCTCGTCTCCGTGGAGACCGACGGCGGGGGCGGATCCATCGTCTGGGTCGCGATCCTGGGAATCGGCGTCGCTCCCCTGCTCATCACCCTCGGGATCGCCCTCTGGCAGTACGTCCGACGCCGCAAGCACCCTCGTCGCTCACAGTGGATCTCGCGCACCGTCTCCACCACCCTGGTCGCTGCGGTGGTCCTGGGCGGCACCACGGCCTTCGACACCACCGTCGGCGTGAGGGACTACATCGCGGCGGCGAACTCCCAGTACGACCTCGGCGAATACTACGTGGAACCCACCGTCACGAGCGACGAGCACAAGCGCAACCTGGTGCTGATCTACCTCGAATCCGGTGAAGCCACCCTCTCGGACGACCAACTGTTCGAGAAGGACGCCTTCGCTTCCCTGGAGGAAGCCACCAAGGTGTCCGACGGCTGGCAAAGCGTGGAGGATCTCCAGCAGTACAAGAGCGGAGGCTGGACCATGGGCGGTCTCGTTGCGACGCAGTGCGGCATCCCGCTGAAGGGCATGGCATCCCCTTCAGCCGGTCCGCAGACCAACGCTCTCGGTGGCGATGCAAGTTCCTATCTGGGCGGCTTGACGTGCATGGGTGATGTCCTGGACGAGCACGGGTACACCAACGTCTTCCTGGGCGGCGCCAACGCCGCCTTCGGTGCAAAGGACACCTTCCTGAGCACCCATGGCTACTCCGAGCAGAAGGGCCTTTTCGACTGGCGCGCCGCCGGAGAGCCGGAGGAGAACTTCCGCAGCGACTGGGGGCTGAGCGACCAACGCCTTCTGGCCCACGCGCGGGACGAGGTCGATGAACTGCATGCCCAGGCGGAGCGGACCGGTCAGCCGTTCAATCTCACCCTGCTGACGCTGGACACCCACGAGCCGGCACACGTCTTCGACTACTGCGATGTGGACACGCAGAACGAGGTCACCTCCGTGTACGCCTGCTCCATGACCCTGGTGGCAGGATTCGTCGATTACCTGACGGAGAAGGGTTACCTCGACGACACCACTGTGGTGATCATGGGCGACCACCTCAAGCGCATGGGCGCGGACGACCCGTTCCACGAGCAGTTGGACGGCGCCGACCGCACCATCTTCAATCGGTTCTGGATCCCGGGCGACGACTACGACACCACTACGTTGCGTCCCCGCGTGGACCAGATGAACATGTTCGCCACGATCCTGGAGGCAGCCGGCTTGACGCTGCGGGATGGCGAGGCGGGGGTTGGGGTGTCCGCCTTTGCGCCGTCCGTCCCTAAGAGGTCAGCGCAGACGATGGAGACGGTCGCCTATGGCGAACTGCTGGACTCGTTGTCCCCCGACTTCTACGAGAGAGCCTGGGCCGGCGACGACGGCGGGCAGTAGCGCGGACGGCGGCGGGCAGTAGCGCGGCGCAAAGGTCGTGTGCTCCTCGAGAGTCACGCGGATGGGGCGCCGCGCCGATCGGGCGTCGCGGGGCAGTCATCTATGGAGCTGGTGCCGACCACGAGGACCGGCACCGCTCTTGGTCCCCCACGAGCCGGGCAGCCGGGAGCTCTCGGGCCTCAGATGTTCCGGCACGTAGTCGACCACGGGAACGGTCCCGTGCCGTAGGTGCCGCTCGTGACGTACGGGTGAACTCAGGTTGAACAGGTAGCCTGACGGTACTAAAATCTTTCCGCCCGAGAACGGGCTGAATGTCAAGGGTGTGCAGCGACCACGCAGGCATCCCGAACGCGAGGTGTTGCCATGCTCGGCCGGATACTGCACGCGACCCGACGGGTCGGCGTCGTCGTGGGACGCGTCCTGGTCTACGTCCTGATCTGGGCAGGGCTCGCGCTGCTCATCGCCGCCGCCGGCATCCGCTACTACTGGGGCGAGATCTCGGTGGGCCAGATGCTCCTGAACCTCGTCTCCGTGGAGACCGACGGCGGTGGCGGCCTCGTTTGGATCGGCGTTTTCGGTATCGGCGTCGCACCCCTGCTGCTTACGGCCGGGATCGCCCTCTGGCAGTCCCACCGGCGACGCAAGCGCCGCACCCTGGGCGACGTCGTCCGTCCCCGCCGGCAGTGGGTCATGCGCACCCTCTCCACCGCCCTGGTGGCGGCCGTTGTCGTCGGTGGCACCACGGCCTTCGCCAGCTCGGTCGGGGTAAAGGACTACATCGCAGCCGCGAACTCCGAGTACGACCTCGGTGACTACTACGTCGAACCGACGGTCACCAGCGACGCGGACAAGCGCAACCTCGTGCTGATCTACCTCGAGTCCGGCGAAGCCACCCTCGCGGACGACCAGCTCTTCGAGAAGGACGCCTTCGCCCCCCTCAAGGAAGCGACCAAGGCGTCCGACGGTTGGCAGAGCGTGGAGGACCTCCAGCAGTACAGGGGTGGAGGTTGGACCATGGCCGGCGTCACCTCGACGCAGTGCGGCGTCCCCCTGAAGGGCATGGGCACCGCCGGAGACAGCAGCTCGTCCTCGACGGACGGCGACGACGTCGACACCTACCTGGGCGGCATCACCTGCCTGGGCGACGTTCTGGGCGACCACGGTTACACCAACGTCTTTCTGGGCGGCGCCAACTCCTCCTTCGCCGCGAAGGACACGTTCCTGGGCAGCCACGGCTACTCCGAGGTCAAGGGCCTCGCCGACTGGCGCGCCGCGGGCGAACCGGCAAAGAACTTCCGCAGCGACTGGGGCCTGAGCGACGAACGCCTGCTGGAGCACGCCAAGGACGAGGTCGATCAGCTGCACGCCGACGCGGAGCGGACCGGTCAGCCCTTCAACCTCTCCCTGCTGACGCTGGACACCCACGAGCCGGTACACGTCTACGACTACTGCGATGTGGACACGGACAGCGAGGTCACGTCCGTGTTCTCCTGCTCCATGACCCTCGTGGCCGGCTTCGTGGACTACATGGAGGAGCAGGGCTACCTCGACGACACCGCCGTGGTGATCATGGGCGACCACCTCAAGCACATGAGTGCCGGCGATGCTTTCCACGAGCAGCTCGACAACCACAGCAACCGCACCATCTTCAACCGGATCTGGATCCCGGGCGCGGACGGCCACAGCACGCTGCGGCCCCGCGTGGACCAGCTGAACATGTACCCCACGATCCTCGAGGCCGCCGGCCTGACGCTGCAGGGTCGCGAGGCCGGGCTGGGGGTGTCCGCCTTCGCGCCGTTCATCCCGGAGGGTTCAGCGCAGGTGATGGAGACGGGCGCCTACGGCGAACTGCTCGACGCCCTGTCCCCCGAGTTCTACGCGCGGGCCTGGGCCGGCGAGGACGGCACGCCGTAAGGCGATCCGGCGTCGCTCGATCCGGCGTCGCTCGATCCGGCGTTGCTCGATCCACGTCGTCGGCTCCCCTACCACCAGCGGTGACGGCACCCGGTGTTCTGGAACTTCCACTCGGGCGTCCCGTACCGGGCTCACCGACGGCAGGATCAGGACGCCATTCCTCGATCATCACGCAGCCTGCGTACACTCCGTGCGGGTTCTCCTCCTGCACGGAACCATGCCGTAGGCGATCGGCCAGGCCTCGTGGCCGCACCGAGGACACCGCGGAGTACGGCTGGACCCGTTCGAGATCGTCGTCATACTTGGGGGTAGGCGGACGCGACGACGTTCCATGCCGCGCTGAAACCCTGGGAGTTCTTGTCAGCTGCGCAGGTAGCCGCGGTCCCAAGTCGCCGTCGAAAGGCGCCGCCGCGCGCCGTCGCCCTCCGTCCCGCCAGCTCCGGAAGGCGCGGGGAACGCCCTCAGTCCCGGGCCAGCGTCTGCAGGTACGCGACGATCGCCGCCACCCCCACCTCGAAGCTGACGTCGGCGCGGGGCCCTGCCAGGGCTGCCTGCGCAAATGCCCCGTGGAGCGCAGGCTGGGCCTCGGCATCAGCGAGCCAGGCCGATTCGGGCGCCGCCACGTCGAGGGCAGAGCCGAGCATGAAATTGTCGAGCACGGTCACCGCCACCACCACGTCATCGGCCGCGAAGCCCTGCTCGACGAACAGTGCGGCGAGGTGCTCGTAGATCTCCAACGTCGCGCGGTCCGTCACCGCCTCCCCCACGAGCAGTGGGATGCACTTCGCGTGCTGGCCCAGGGCGCTGCGGTAGCTGCGAGCCCATGCTGCAGCCCGATCCTGCCAGGCGGGGCCGGCCGTGAAGAAGTCCCCGGCAGCAAGGGCATCGGCTCCGATGACGGACCGGATCCCGTTGATGATCTCCGGCCTGCCCTGCACATGGTGGTAGATCGACGACGGACTGACCGAGAGCCGCTTCGCGAGTCCCGGCAGCGTGAAGTCCCCGAACTCGTCGACCAGCTCGAGAGCCGCCCGATAGATTTTCTCCGGCGACAGGATCGCCTGGCGTGGCCGCCCCATGTTCCCCCTGACTCGGCGGCATTGCCGCACTGCTGTGCCCGCTGACGACTGTGCCCGCTGACGGCTCCCGACCCCGCCGTCGCCGTCACCGTCACCGTCGGCTGACTAGAACACGATCACGCTACGGGCGCGCTCCCCCCGGCGCATCGCATCGAAGGCCTCGTTGACCTCCTCGAGGCCGATGCGGTGCGAGATGAGCCGGTCCACGGGCAAGCGACCCGCGAGGTACAGCGCCGCGAGGCGCGGGAAGTCCCGGCCCGGCACCGTGGAGCCGTAGTTGGAGCCGATGAGCGACTTGCCGCTCTCCGCGAGCGCCAGCGCGTCGATGGACACGGGGCTGTCCTCCGGCGGCAGTCCCACGATGACGGCCTTCCCGCCGGCCGCGATGAGCGAGGGGAGGGACTCGATGGTCTGCACCCGCCCGATGGCCTCGAAGGCGTACGCCGCTCCCCCGCCCGTCAGGGCCCGGATCTCCTCCGCCAGGTCCGCCGAGGGTACGAGCGTGTGGGTGGCCCCGAACCCTCGGGCGGCCGTGAGCTTCTGCTCGCTCAGGTCGACGGCGATGATCGGATGGGCGCCTACGAGGCGCAGCGCCATGATGATCGAGAGCCCCACAACCCCGGCTCCGATGACGACGGCGGACGAGCCCGGTTCGACGTCGGCGTCGTTCACCACGGCCCCGAAGCCGGTGGCGGCCGAGCATCCGATGAGGCTCGCGACGTCGAACGGGACCTCACTGGGGATGCGGATGGCCCCGGCCTCGGGGACGACGGCGTACTCGCTCATGGACCCGACGGTCAGGTACGGGTAGGCACGTTCGCCGTCGACCGACACGGGCGTGCTGCCGTCCGGCAGCAGGCACTCCTCGGACCGGCTGCCCGTGCAGACGTAGGACTTCCCCGAGAGGCATGCGGTGCAGCGCCGGCACGGGTAGAACCAGGAGAGGATCACGTGGTCGCCCACCTCGACGTCGGTGACGCCCTCGCCGATCGCCTCCACGGTGCCCGCGCCCTCGTGTCCCATGACCGTGGGAGACGGGAGTGTCCAGTCGCCGTCGAGCACGTGGCGGTCCGATCCGCACACGCCCGAGGCGCCCATGCGGACGAGGACGGTGCCCGTGACCGGATCGGCGACGTCGATCGTCGTCACGTCGAGTTGCTGCGTCCCGCTACGGTGCACGGCGGCGCGTGATGCGCGGCTCATGCCCGTCCCTCGACCGTCTGCGCGGCAGGGGCGTAGCCGCCGATACCGCGGCGGACGTAGAGCACGCGGGCGAGCACGTAGTACACGATCGCGCCGACGATGGCGGCGGGGAAGGATGCCGTGATGTAGCTGAAGACGGGCTGTGTGGTGAGCGTGACCGGGTTGTAGATCACGAGGTAGAAGACGGCCCCGGCAGCGACGGCGCCGAGCCCGGCCCAGTTGATCCCACCGGAGAAGTGGTAGGCGCTCTCCCCCCGGTGCCGGTACAGCTCCTCGAGTGCGACGCGCTGGCGGCGCAGCAGGAAGTAGTCGGCGATGATCGCTCCGCACATCGGTGCGAGGAAGGCTCCGCTGAGGGTCACGAACGTCATGAACCGCAGGTACATGAAGCCCGGGAAGAACGCGAGGATGGCCGGCAGCAGGAAGAACCCTGCGCAGAGCCAGGCCCACCGGACCCGGGAGAGCAGGTTTCCGCTGGCCTGCCGGATGGCCAGCACCGTCGAGTAGACGATCGACGACGTGCTCGTGATGTTCGCGAAGGCGATGAACAGCAGGATGAAGGCGCCGAGGACCGGACCGCCGAAGGGCAGCATCCAGACGGTCGGATCGGAATCGCCGAGCGTCAGGGCGGCGGCCATGCCGACGATCTGCGCGATCAGCGTGGCACCGAGCAGCCCGCCGTACGAGGGCCAGAGGGCGGCCCGCGGCGTCTTCGTCAGACGGGCGAGCGATCCCATGACGGGATACCAGGAGACGCCGACGCCTGCATTGAACTCGACGGCGAGCGCGAAGTTGAGGCGGTCGTCCTCGAACGGGGCGAGCGGCGCGGCGGTGAGCAGCGTGTCCCAGGAGGTGTTGATCACGAGGAAGACCATCAGGAAGACGGTCACGACGATCAGACCCGGCGCGATGAACTTGTTGAACCGGCCGATGGTGACGGGCCCGCGGGACAGGATCCACCAGGAGATGGCGATGGCGACGAGCGCGAAGAACGTCACCATGAGGCTCTCCGGCCCGAAGTCGGTGCCGAAGGTCGAGTTGGACACCTGCGTGACCGCCCTGCCGACCATGATCGCCAGCAGCGACGACCAGCCCATCTCGGTGATCAGGATGACGGTGAAGACGAGGATGCCCACCCCGACGATCCCGAAGACGGGTCGGAGGATGGTGTACTGCTCGACGCCGTAGCGCTGGCTGGCGACGACGCTGGCCAGGATCATGAACCCGAGCCCGATGGCGTTGCCGATCACCATGGCGGCGATGCCCTGCTGGAAGCCGACGAGCAGCGCCGTCGAGCCCCCGACGAGGAACGCCCAGGTGGCGATGGCGAGGCTGATGTTGACGCCGGTGAAGTCGGAGCCGTTCCAGATCCGTTCGGTGCGGAGCAGCGGCAGCGAACCGAGAGTTCCGCTGGTCCCGCCGGCGGTGTCGGTGGTGTTGCTCTGCCTGTTCCCGCTCACAGCGCCAGCACCAAGAAACCCAGCACGGTGATCCCGAGGGTCACCAGGGTGAACAGGCCGAGGTCCCGACCCGAGAGGGCGGCGCGCGAGGCGTCGCCCTGCTCGTGCGCCGAGATCTCCGTCAGTCTCCGTCGCAACGCCTCCGCTGTCGCGTCGTCTGCTGCATCCATCGTTCCGCCTCCGCTAATCGAATGTCATTCGGTTCGGGTCAATGATTGGGCCTAGCATGGGGTCTGTCAATGGGATTGCGTTTGCCCTGTCAGCGCGGGAGGACGGTGTCGGAGCCGTTCGGGGAGGAATGGGCCATGGCCGGATTGGCGGTTCTCCAGGCCGCGGGGGTGGTCGGCGCCGTCGACGAGAACCTGCGCCGCCTCGACGCGTATGCCGCTCGCGTCGCCGAGCACGGCGCCGACATCCTGGTGAGTCCCGAGCTCTTCGCCACGGGCTACGCGCCCGCACTCGTGGCGGACTCGGACGGGCAGGGCATCCGTGCCGAACTCGCGGGCATCGCCCGGCGCCACGGCATCGTCCTCGTCGGGTCGACTGTCGAGGCCACCTCGACCGGGCGGCACATCAGCGCCTCGCTGTTCGACAGCCAGGGCGCGGAGCTGACCCGGTACCGGAAGTCGCACCTGTTCGGACCGGAGGAGCAATCGGTCTTCCTGCCGGGGAACGACCTGCCGGACCTCGTTCCCGTGCTGGGCCTGACCGTGGCGCTCGGCATCTGCTACGACATCGAGTTCCCGGAGTTCGCGCGCAGTGCGGCGCAACGCGGCGCGGACCTGCTCCTCATCCCGACGGCGGTACCCGCAACGGGCGACGTCGGGGGTCGCGCACCGGAGCACACCTACAACGCGGAGCGCATCTCGACCCTGTTGGTGCCCGCCCGCGCCCTCGAGAACGGCGTCTACATCGCCTATGCCAACCACATCGCCCCTGATTTCACCGGGCTGAGCAGCATCGCGAGCCCGTACGGGACGTTCCTCGGCCTCGCCGGCGACGGGGAGGACCTGCTGGTCGCCGAGGTCGACCATGCGGAGGTGCTCCGGGCTCGGGAGCTCAACACCTACATGACCTGCCGGCGTCCGGAGCTCTTCGCCTAGCTCTCCACCAAGGAGCGCTGTCGGCGCCCAGAACGGCCCCTGTTACGCCCGGCCGCGGTAGCCGGCTCTCTTCATCGGGCCCCTAGCCGTTCTGGGAAGGACGCGGCGAACCTGAGAACGCTGAATCGAACGCTAGGGTCGTTCCGCTGAGCCTCCGATCCACTCATCCACCGGTATCCGGCTGCACTATCTCCGGCGACGGCGGAACCGGTGGCGTCGGGAACGACCCCACTACGTACTGCAGCGCACCTGCGCCGAACCACAACACCAAGGCGATCACCACAAGACGCCACACGGCCCCGAGGCAACTCGGTTGACTGTTGCGGCGTCGCTGGGCTGGCCGCTCGGATCGAACGGCGCGGTCTACTCGAGGTCGACCGGTGGAGGCCGCCCGGGACGCGGACGCCCGCCGAGCCGCGAGCACTGAAGAGGCAGCGTCAGCGCGATCAAGCAGAGCTGTCGTGGCGACGACCGGACTCGTCGCTCCTGCCAGCAGCCCTACCAGATAGCCATGTATTGCTTCGACGAAGGGGTTCTCGAGAACAGGTGGTAGCGCTACGACGCGCTCAACCAGTGTGTCGATGCCGACAACGGCTACTCCCGAACCGGCCAGACCTGCAACGTCGGGCTGGCCGACGAGGCAGATCCAAGCCTGCGTCATGCTTCGGTGCTGCGGCTCGAGCAATGCAGCAACTGCAGCGCACTGGTCCAGGGCAGATGACGTCTCGCGATTGCGCGCATATCCGTTCCTGGTCAATTCTCCATCGCGCAGTTGCACGTCACCCGACCAATTCTTGTCATCTATGACCAGGACTCCGCCGGGGCCTATTGCGATGTGATCGATGTTTGCTTTCGGCCTGCCCGGCCAGTGGACATCATGAAGCATCTTCCAACCGTGGACTTCGAGCTGTCGCAACTGCTCTCCGACTCTCGCTTCGCCGTCGGCTCCGGCAAGCCACGCCTGCTGCGCCTTCCGTGCCTGCTCAAGCTCTGCCTCAAGACGCGCGATGCGCACACCGATCCGCTGCGCCTGCTCTGCCGCGCCTTGTCCTGCTTCCATGTTCTGCCCCCAGTTCCTGCTGAACTCAGCCTAGGGATGACAACGAAGAGACTGACGAAGGATAGGCACAGGAGAGCGGCAGGTTTTCGTCGTCGGGCACGTTCAGGAACGGCCCACGGCATCCAGGCCTACGCCTGCTACCCCGGCGGCAGCACACCTGCGAATGATTCCGCCCGCACGCCTAGGCTGGGACCGACGAATGACGTCGCCAGCACAAGGAGAGCCATGACCTACGAACTGCGCACCTACACCGCCGCCCCCGGCAAGCTCGACGCCCTGATGACACGTTTCCGGGACAGCACTATCGACCTCTTCGTCGAACACAACATGACGAGCCTCGGCTACTGGACGCCGGTCGGGGTCCCGGATGTCCTGATCTATCTGCTGTGCCACGAGGGCGACCCGAAGGCGAACTGGGCGGCGTTCGGCGCGGACCAGCGGTGGATCGACGCGAAGGCGGCCTCCGAGGCGGACGGCGCCCTGACGGCGAGCATCGAGTCGCTGATGCTGGATGCGACGGACCTCCACCCGATCGCCGGAGCGAAGTAGCCGCCGTCGAACCGGGTCCTTCCTCGCCACGGAGGCATGGACCATCGGAAGCACCGCCCGTTCCGACGGGTCCGATACACCACGATCCCCGCGGAAGACACCCCTCCTCCACGCGGCGCTGCACGCCGCGTAGCACGACCGCGTCTGGCTATCGTTGACGTCGACCGGAGAGGCCGGGTTCAGCAGCGGCTGCCACCGGCAAGGATCCCCTAGACGTCAGGAGCCCACTGTGACCGATGCCGGCGAAGAACCGACCCCTGCAGCGCCTCCGGGGGCAGCGGAGGAATCGCAGGTCGTCCTGGTCGCCGGCGCCGGCGGGGTCATCGGCCGCCATGTGGCAGACGAATACCTCCGTCGCGGGACACCGGTCCGCGGGCTGAGCCGCCGCCCTGTTACCGGAGCCCGGTGGGAGCACCTGCCCGTGGACCTGCTCGACCGGGAAGCGGCCCGAACCGGACTGGATCGTGCCCGCGACACCACCCATCTGGTGTTCGGCGCGTATATCGAGCGGGCCACCACCGAGGAACAGATCGAGGTCAACACCGCCCTGCTGACCCATACCCTGCAGGGCCTCGAGGACGCGGGTGCGCCTCTTCGCCATGTCACCCTCTACCAGGGCGGAAAGGCATACGGAGCGCACCTGGGGTACTTCAACACCCCCGCGAAGGAACGCGATCCGCGGCTGATCCAGCCCAACTTCTACTACGACCAGGAAGACATCCTCCGCACGGCCGCGGCGAGGCACGGCTTCCAGGCCACCATGCTGCGCCCGGAAGGTGTGGTGGGGTACGCGGTCGGCAACCCGATGAACATCCTCATGGTCATCGCCGTCTACGCGAGCATCTGCCGCGAGCTGGGCCAGCCGTTGCGCTTCCCGGGGACGCACGCCGCCTACGACGCGCTCTACCAGGTGACCGACGCGTCCCTGCTGGCCCGCGCCACGGTCTGGGCAGGTACGGAACCGCGAGCCGGCGGGGAGGTGTACAACATCACGAATGGGGACCAGATTCGGTGGCGCCACCTGTGGCCGGTGTTCGCCCGCCACTTCCAGATGGACCATGCCGAACCGCAGCCCGTGCCGCTCGCCGAGGCGATGCCCCAGCACCAGGACCTCTGGCAGCGGATGGTGACGAAATACGGCCTCGTCCCGACCCCCTACGAAGACCTGGCCGGCTGGTCCTTCGGCGACTTCCTCTTCCGCTCGGAGTTCGACAACGTCACGTCCACCATCAAGGCCCGGCAGCACGGGTTCGCCGACTGCCTCGACACCGAGGACAGGTTCCTCGAGCTCTTCGACGAACTCGCTGCCGACGAAGTCATCCCACCGGTGGTCTGACGGACGGACCGGCCGGGGTTTCGAAAGAATGCTCGACGACGAATGTCACCCCGTCGCCCTCGTCCAGTTCACCGACGAACAGGTACTGGGCGGGAAGAAACGGGTATCCAGCCGCGGAATGCATTCCCTCCGCCTCTCCTACTCTTGCAGGGAACCGTCCTCGCGCGGTGGCCACATTGGGCAGCCGTCTGGAAAATGGGGAGACATTCATGAAGAAGTCCGTTATCGCGGCTGCCTTTGCCGCCACGCTTGCCGCCGCGGCAGCTGCTGATACCGCGAGCGTCCTTCCGGTCGTGTCCTTCCGGTCGTGACCGCCCGATCCGTCCGCTGATCCGCCCCGGTGCCGGGCTCCGTCATCCGGCGAAGCCTGGCGCCGGGACGGTGTGTCCTCCGATAAAATCAGGGTGCTGTCGTCCGCAGCCTTAGCACCGTGAACCCCACCTGGGTAGGAATCCGTCACCCGGAGAATACTTCCCAGGTTCGTACCAGCTCGATCATGATGGACGGCGAACGCCGTCCGACGTCCACGAAGGAGACCGCCATCGCCCCCCGGAACAGCACCAACGTCCGACTCCGCACCACCCTCGCCCTGCTGGCCGACCGCCAGAAGTCAGGGACGATCGTCGCGCCCAGCGAGCTGATGTCCCAGGCCGTGGCCGAGGTCCCCTTCGACGAGAAGGAAGCCGAGCTCCTCTCCGGCGGCGTACCCCGCGGGTACAAGGCGTTGACGACCGCGACGTCGAAGCTCGTCAAGGCCGGCTGGCTCGTCAAGGGCCGCAGCGGCTGGACCGCGACCGACGAGGGCGTCCGCGCCGTCGACGTCTTCACCGACGCGGACCAGTTCGCGAACGCCATGATCAGCGGCGCGCCCGTGCCCGAGCGGGCTCCCGAGGCGCCCGCCCACGCACCGCAGGCGCCCGAACAGCTCGGTGAGGAAGCGCAGGCCGCGCCGGCCGACGATTCCGACCCGGACGAGTCGATGGCGAAGCTGGTCGAATCTCCTGCCGCCGAGGATCCCACTCCCCCGGAGGTCCCGGTGACCCTCGAGGTGACCGACACCGCGCCCGAGCACGCGCCGACCGACACTCCCGCCGACGAGGCGTGGCAGGACCAGCCGCAGTCGGTCGCCCTCTCCGGCGACTTCGACCCGCTGTTCGGCGAAGCCGGCCACTGGAGCACGGACCTCCGTGAACTGCAGTTCGCCTGGGAGCCGACGGAGAACACCTGGAAGCTGTCCCTGCAGCTTCCAGCCGGGAACTACCAGTTCAAGATCCTCGTCAACGGCTCGTGGGACGAGAACTACGGCCGGTTCGGCGTGCGCGACGGCGAGAACCACGAGTTGCATCTGCTCTCGGACACCACCGTGACGTTCCGCTTCGACTACGCCACCAAGGACATCGAGACCTCGTAGCTCTCGACCTCCTTCCGGCCCCGACCGCTGCCGCCTTCCGGCACCGGGCGGGGCCGTCGTCGTTCCCCGGTCTGATCCCGCCCGTAGCTGCGCCTGAACCCCACCCGACATCAGCCTTCGCGCAGCATTGTCCAAGGACCACCGGAACAGGGCAACCCGCCTCCGCGCGTGCAGCAGGATGGACGAGGAACATCCGCAGGGGGAAGAGCAGGGCGCATGGGGGCAATGGATCGCGAGTGGTACCACGAGCGGCGGGACACGGAAGCCGGCGTGCGGCGGTCGCCGTCGGGCAGGGTCCCACAGTGGGCGCTCGACGAAGCCGTCGGACGCCCGTCCGCTCCCCCGCCCTGGCGCGCCGCGCCGGCAAGGACGAGACGCAGGCGGAGCAGATCCACGGTCCGGCTACGGCTCGGCACCGCCGGCGTGCTGGCACTCGTCGCGTTCCTGTACCTGACGCCGTCGCTGTTCGACCGCTTCGTGCTGCCCGCTGCCCTCCCGCACCTGCCCGGCGCGAACGTGCCACCGCGCGGCGTCGGGGCCAGCGACGTCCCGCTCGGCACGCCGCCGCCCGCGCCCGCGTCGACCGCGTACAAGCTGCTCGAGTCGCCCGTGGAGGACCAGGAATGGGTGGCCTACGACCCCCTGCCGGCCCGTGCACTACGTGGTCCGGCCCGACAACGCGCCGGCGGGATCGGAGGGCCTGATCCAGGAGGCCGTTGCCGAGGTCTCCGCCGCGACGGGACTGCAGTTCGTCGACGACGGCATCACCACGGAGGCCCCCTCGGAGGAGCGCGACCTGTACCAGCCGGAGCTCTACGGGAAGACGTGGGTGCCGGTTCTGGTCACGTGGTCGAGCGTTGCCGAGGTGCCGGGTCTCGCCGGTGATGTCGCCGGGCTCGGTGGCAGCGACTATGCGCAGACGCCGGGCCACCCGCTGGTCTACGTGGGCGGACAGGTGCAGCTCGATGCGCTCGATGCCGCCGACACCCTGCTCCACCCGGGCGGTCGCGCCTACCTGAAGGCGATCATCATGCATGAAATCGCCCACGTCGTCGGCCTCGATCACGTCGATGATCCCGACGAGCTCCTGTTCGAGGAGAACGTCGGCTCGATCTCGTTCGGCGAGGGTGACCGCGCCGGCCTCGCGCTCTTGGGCACCGGCCCGTGCGTGCCCGAACTGTAGCCTTGACCCCTCCGCCGCGCGGTCCCTAGCGTGAGACCATGACCTCCCCCCGACATCAGGTTCTACTTCGACCCCGTGTGCCCGTTCGCGTGGATGACCAGCAAGTGGGTGCGGTCCGTGGCGCAGCAACGCGCCTACGCCGTGGAATGGCGCTTCATCTCGCTGCGCCTGCTCAACAGCTCCGTCGACTACGACACCCATTTCCCCGCCGGCTACGAAGCCGGCCACAGCGCGGGGCTCCGCCTGCTCCGCGTCGCCGCGCGCACACGCGAGGAGCACGGGCCCGACGCCGTCGGCCGCCTGTACGAGCGGCTCGGCACCCACATCTTCGACACACGCGAGGACGACTCCGACGGCGGCCACCGGGGTACCGCCGGGTTCCTGCTGCCGATCCTCGCCGAGGCCGGATTGCCCGCAGCACTCGCCGACGCCCTGGAGGACAGCTCGCGCGACGCCGCCCTCCAGGCCGAGACCGACGAGGCGCTGTCGCTGACGGGCAAGGACGTCGGCACTCCCATCATCCACTTCGATCCGCCGGAGGGCGTCGCGTTCTTCGGCCCCGTCATCAGCCGCCTGCCGCGACCGGACGAGGCCGTGGAGCTGTGGGACCACGTCGTGGGGCTGGCACGCTTCCCCGGGTTCGCCGAACTCAAGCGGAGCCTGCGGGAACGTCCGCAGCTGCGCAGCTTCGGGGTCGACGACGGCGAAGCCGGCCTGCAGGAGGACTGGCACGGCGGGAGCCGGCGCACCAAGAAGTAGGTGTCTCGGCTGGTCGGCACCGTCGGAACGGGACCGAGCCCCGAGTGATACCCGGCCGGAGATGCCCCGGCACCGACGTCCGGCCCCTGCGCCGGGGCATCCGCACCGGGGAACGACGAAGGGCCGCCACCGCACCCGCGGCGACGGCCCTTCCTGTGATGCCCGGATCTCAGCCGAGGACTGCGTTCGCGATGAACAGCAGCGGGATGGACCCGGCCCACACCGCCGTCGTGATGCCCGACCAGCCACGCAGCGCCGCGGTCCCCTCCAGCCCGGCGAATCGTGTGACCACCCAGAAGTAGGAGTCGTTGAAGTAGCTGAACACCATGGATCCGGCCGTACACGCCATCGCCGCGACGATCGGGTCGATGCCGAGCGAGCCGACCAGCGGTGCGGTCACGGAGGCCGCGGTGATCATGGCGACCGTTCCCGAACCCTGCGCGATGCGCACGAGTGTCGCGATCAGGAACGGGACGAGGAACGCCGGCAGGGGCGTCGCCGCGATGGCCTCCGCGAGCGCGTCTCCGACACCCGAGCTCCGGAGCACCTGGCCGAGTGCACCGCCCGCTCCGGTGATCAGCAGGATGAGGCCCGCCGACGCCGCCGCGTCCGCGAACCAGCCCTGCACCTTGGTGCGCGGAGTCCACCGGGGCAGCAGGGTGTAGACGGCCAGGATCACACCGATGACCAGGGCCACCACCGGGTTGCCCACGAACGCGAGTGGCACGGCCCACGCGGACGGCTCGTACTCACCGGTGCCGACGACGCCCTGGTTGCTCTGGTCGATCGCACCGCTGACGGTGTTCAGGATGATGAGCAGCAGCGGTACGAGCAGCGGCAGCGACGCGACGAACGCCCCGACCTTGTGCGGCTTCGCTCCCTCGGGCGGTGTGCCGAGGTCGACGTGGTCCGCGGGGATGTCCTCGTTCCCGACGGACGGACGGACGCCGTCGTCGTCGTGCCCGGCGGTGCCCGGACCGCTGTCGCGCCCTGCGTCGCTCGGGGCGTCTCCGACGGCGGTGCCCTCGGCGAGCGCGGTGCCGCTTCGCCCCGGCGCACCTACCGTGGCCCTGCCGTAGACCGTCTCCCGCACGGTCTCGGACATCGTGGGTTCGATCTTCGGTCCGATCCACTTCGCGTAGAACACGACGACCGGCAGCAGGATGACCGTGAAGACCAGCCCCGCGAGGATGAGGGCGCCGAGATCCGCCCCGAGGATGCCGGCGACCGCCAGCGGCCCTGGCGTCGGCGGCACCAGGTGGTGGGTGAGCGTCATGCCGCAGCCCAGGGCGAGGGCGAGCGTGATGTAGCCGGCACGCTTGACCCTCGCGATGGAACGGGCCAGCGGATTCATGATCACGTACCCGGAGTCGCAGAACACGGGGATGGACACCAGTGCGCCGACACTGCCGAGGGCCCACGGCTCGCGCCCCTTGCCGAAGAGGCGGAGGAACGCGAGCGCGAGGGCGTTGGCTGCTCCGGAGACCTCGAGGATCTTGCCGATCCCCACACCGAGTCCGATGACGATGCCGATGGATGCGAGGGTGTTGCCGAACCCCGTGGTGATGGCCGAGACGATGTCGAGCGGCGCCTGGCCTGCGACGATGCCCGTGACGAGGGCAGCGATCAGAAGGGCCACGAACGCGTCGAGGCGTGTCTTCAGCACAAGGACGATGATGGTCGCGATCCCCAGTACAAGCGCCAGGAGAAGTTGTATATCCATGGTGACGCACTCCTTGATGGGAAGCCGGACGGGCGTCGTTGCCCATCCCGGTGGGTCGCACCGGCCCGACGGAGCCGCCGGCCCGACAGTGCGACCGATGTCACGCCAACACCGGGCACATGCCGGCTGACAGGGCCGTCCGTGGAGGATGCCGGTTCCCTGAGGAGCGACGCGTGGTGCTCGTGCCGGGACCCCGCGATGCCTGATCTCGGCGCTGCCGACCCACGTCGCTGCGGGTCACGTCGCTGCCGGTAGCTGCGGCGTCGCCGCGGTCTCCGGACCGGGTGATGGTACGTGCAGTAACTTGTTCGCTACACAACCGAGGTACATTCCGTCCGACCGCATGGACCACGTAGATTTATCCAATGAGCAATGATGCTGCCTCGACAGTCCTCCACCCGTTCGATCCCGACGGCGGGAACGACCAGCCTGCCGAAGCCCTCGAGGCGCTCATCGCGAAGATCGAGACCGAGGTCGCCGAGCTCCAGTTCACGCGCTTCACGAACGACGACGCCGTCGCTCTCGGGCAGCTGCTCGTCCAGCTGGGTGTGGGCCGTGACCTGCCGATCGCGGTCAGTATCTGCAAGCCGAACCACATCCTGTTCCGGGCCGCGCTCGACGGCGCCACCCCCGACAACGACTACTGGCTCGACGCGAAGAGCCGCACGGCGGCCCGGTACCACGTGCCGTCCCTGCTCGTCGGCCTGCGGGCCCGGCGCAACGGCGGCCGCGCCGAGGACAATCCGATGTTCGACACCTCGACACATGCCGCCCACGGCGGTTCCTTCCCCCTGTACATCAGGGGTGTGGGCCCCGTGGCCACCGTGACGGTGTCCGGCCTGCCGCAGCTGGAGGACCACAAGCTCGTGGTCGAGGCGCTGCGCACGTTCCACGCGGCCGCCGGCCTGTAGCCGCGGCGCCTACCGGCTCCTGGACCTGCTCGTAGAGGACGATTACCTGGTGCCGCTGCCGGACACCAGCGGCTTCGCGCTCGGCCGCAAGGTGGAACTCCTGGTGCAGCTGTCGGGCGTCGAGGGAAGCCGTGCCTCGGTGCCGCGTGACCGAATATGACGGAGACCACTGGCGCCGTCGCCCTCCGGTGCGCTTAGCTGGTGCCATAACCATCCCGAGCGGCCGAGAGACCTGGATCGACGACGCCGCAGCAACCCTTCCCGTGTAGCAACGGGGAACGGTGCTACTGCCAGGACCGATGGAGAAGCTACACGCTTTCGTTGGTCTGCCCTTCCGTGCTCCGGCACGCCCGGGGCGACTGCTGGCTGACCTGTATCACCCTCCATCGGGCGATGATTCAGGAGCCACGCGTGAGAACAGCAAGTCCCAGCACTCCCCGTCCGTCCCGCACCCTCGCTTTGCTCGCCGTCGCGGCGGGGCTGGTGCTCACCACGAGCGGCTGCGGAGGATCAGCCGCCGCGAGCGAGGACGACACCTTCGTCTTCGCCACCGGCAAGGACATCTCCTGCCTCGACCCCCACGTGAACGGTGACATGCCGCAGGCGTCCATCGCGGCGAACTACCTCGACTCCCTCGTGTCCCAGGACAGCGAAGGGGCCATCCACCCCTGGCTCGCCACGGACTGGTCCGTGTCCGAGGACGGCCTCACCTACACGTTCACGGTGCGCGACGACGTCTGGTTCACCGACGGGACCAAGCTCACCGCGGAGGCGGTCAAGGCCAACCTCGACCACATGGTCGACCCCGACACTCAGTCCGGCACGGCCGGCGGCTACCTCAAGCCCTACGTGGGCACCGAGGTCGTCGACGAGACCACCGCCGTCGTCACCCTCAACCGGCCCTACGCCGCGTTCCTCGAAGTGCTCGCCCAGCCGTTCCTCGGCATCGAATCGCCCGAGGCGCTCAAGCGGCCGCAGGCCGAGAACTGCAACGCACCCGTGGGCACCGGGCCCTACAAGATCGTCGACTACGTGCCGCAGTCCAGGGTCAGCCTGGTGCGCAACGAGGACTACAACTCCGCCCCGCCGTATGCGCAGCACGAGGGGCCGGCGCACATCGAGAAGATCGAGTGGCGCATCGTCCCCGAGGACTCCACCCGCTACGGCCTCCTGCGGGCAGGTCAGGTGGACGCCCTCGACCTCATGCCGTCGGTGCACTTCGACGAGGCCGAGGCGGACCCGAACGTCGAACTGATCCTGCAGGACCGGCCCGGCAACCCGACCAACCTGATCCTCAACACCACCCGGGCACCGTTCGACGACGTGGACGTCCGCAAGGCCTTCCTGCGCAGCGCCTACGTCGACGCGGGTATCAACAGCGTGTACTTCGGCACCGTGACCCGGGCCGGCGGACCCCTGAGTTCCACCACGGGCTTTTACTCCCCCGACTTCGAGCACGTCTACGATCCGGACCCCGACGAGGCGGCCCGCCTGCTCGACGCGGCGGGCTGGACCGAACGCGACGACGAGGGCTACCGCGTGAAGGACGGCGAGCGCCTCACGGTGCACTTCCCCTACACCCCCGGCGCGTGGCCCACCGCGCACCAGGCGCTCGTCACGCAGATCCAGGCGACGGCGAAGAAGGCCGGCTTCGAGGTGCTGATCGAGAACGGCGACGGTGCGACCGTCAGCGAGCTCGGCAACAACTTCGCGTACGACCTCCGCGCCGACTACTGGAACACCAACACCGCGGACGTGCTGCGGATCGTCTTCTCCTCGGAATACACCGAATCGGCGGGCTTCGTCCCGAACGGCTCGGGCTTCCGCAACCCGGAGCTCGACGGCATCCTCAACGACGCCCTGGCCACGGACGACCCCGCCGAGCGCGAGGACCTCTACTACCAGGCGCAGCAGATCGTGAGCGACAACGCCCTGCAGCTCCCGCTCTACAACCAGGCCAGCCAGGTGGCACTGCGGAGCGACCGCTACGCGAACCTCACCCTCGAACCGAGCCTGTCCCTTCCCTACCTCTACGACGTCACGGCGGTCGATTCAGAATGAGCACCTCCTCCCTCGATTCCCTCAGCGCAGCACCCCGCACGACGGCGACGGCCGGTACCGCCGGCAAGGTCATCGCGAAGCGTGCGGCCGGCAGCCTCTTCGTCCTCTGGGCGGCCGTGACCCTCACGTTCTTCGTCCTCCGCCTCACACCCGGTGACCCGATCACCGCGATCCTCGGCGGGGCGGGATCCTCGCCGTCACCCGAGACGGTCGCCGCGGTGCGGGCCGAGTACGGACTCGACCAGCCCGTCCTCGTCCAGTACCTCTCCTATCTCGGCAACCTGCTCATCGGCGACTTCGGGGTGTCCTACATCTTCAAGGTCCCGGTCCTGGAGATCATCGGCCCGCAGATCCTGCCCACGCTCCAGCTGGCCGGGCTCGCCCTCGTGTTCGCCTGGGTGATCGCCCTGGCGTTCACGCTCCTGACGGTGGGCCGCGGGCGTGTGCTCGACGGCGGCGGGCGTGCTGTCGAGGTGTTCTTCGCCTCCCTCCCCCAGTTCTGGGTGGGCATCATGCTCGCCGTAGTCTTCGCGGTGACCCTCGGCTGGTTCCCGGTCGCCGGCAACGACGGCTTCCGGTCACTCGTCCTGCCGGCACTCTCGCTGGCCGTCCCGCTCGCCGGGTTCATCGCCCAGGTCACGCGGTCCTCCTTCGAGGACGCCCTCGCCCAGCCCTTCGTCCTGAGCGCCCGTGCCCGCGGGCTGAGCGACACCGCCGTCCGCGTCACCCACGCCCTGCGCCACGCGATCCTCCCCGGCCTCACGCTCTCGGCGTGGGCCGTCGGCTCGCTCGTGAGTTCGGCCGTCGTCGCCGAGATCATCTTCGCCCGACCGGGCCTCGGCCGGTCCCTCGTGGACGCCATCGTGAACCGTGACCTGCCCATCACCCTCGCCGTGGTGTTCATCATCGCCGCGGTCTACATCCTCGTGAACCTCGTGGTGGACGTCCTCTACCGCGTGGTCGACCCCCGCACGAACCCGAAGGGATCCGCAGCATGAGCCTCACCCTCGACCCCACCACGACGGCGGAGGGCGGCACCGCCGCTCCCTCGGCGGCAGCGCCTCCTCCCTCCCGCGCCGGGCGCCTGGTCCGCAACACACCCATCGGCGTCTGGATCGCCGGTGCGCTCCTCGCCTTCCTGGTGCTCGCCGCCGTCGCGCCGTCGGTCTTCCTGCGGCAGGATCCCTTCGAGATCGACCCCGCCAACGCCTTCCAGTCACCCGATGGCCTCCATCTGTTCGGCACGGACCAGAACGGCCGTGATGTCTTCTCCCGCGTGATCGCCGGCACGGGGCAATCGCTGCTGCTCGGCCTCGCCGCCACCGCCATCGGGCTGATCCTCGGCGGCGCCCTCGGCATCACCGCCGGTGTCTCCGGCAGATGGCTGGACTCGGCGATCTGCCGTTTCGTGGAGATCCTGTTCGCCTTCCCGGGCCTGCTCCTCGCCCTGATCGTCATCGCGGTGTCCGGCACCGGCGTCGTCACCGCCGCCATCGCCGTCGGGGTCGGTTCGGCCCCTGGGTATGCAAGGATGCTCCGCACGCAGACCCTGCAGGTGGTCGCGGCTCCGTATGTGGAAACAGCCCTCGCCCTCGGCCGTTCGAAATCGCACATCCTCTGGCACACGATCGTCCCCAACGTCGCACGGCCCCTCTTCGTGCTCGTGACGCTCGGGATCGGCCAGGCCATCGTCTGGGCCTCGTCGCTGAGCTTCCTCGGCCTCGGCGCCCAGCCACCCGCCGCGGAGTGGGGCGCCATGCTCGCCGACGGTCGCAACTACCTCCAGGTCGCCTGGTGGATCGCGGCCTTCCCCGGCATCTTCATCACCCTCGCCGCGCTGACCACCACCGTGGTGGGCCACCACCTGCAGCGCCGACTCGAAGCAGAGGTCTGACCATGACGAACACCACCGGAACGAAGACCGTGCAGCAGCCGCTGCTCGCCATCGACAACCTGAACGTCTCCTTCAGCACCCCGCGCGGCGTCGTCGATGTCGTCCGCGACGTCTCGCTGGCCCTCGCTCCCGGCAAGGCGCTCGCCCTCGTGGGTGAATCGGGCTCCGGCAAGACCGTCACGGCCCGCACGCTCGTGGGGCTCAACGCCGCCAACGCCCGGGTGTCCGCCGACCGCCTCGACGTCCTCGGCCGCGACGCCGCCCGCCTGTCGGAGCGGCAGTGGCGGCGACTGCGCGGCAAGGACATCGGCTACGTGCTGCAGGACGCGCTCGTGTCCCTCGATCCCCTGCGCACCGTGGGCCAGGAGATCGACGAGGCCCTCCGTGCCCACGGTATCCGCGGCAGGGATGAGCGGCAGGAGCGGGTGTACGCCGCCCTGCGCGACGCCGGGATCCCCGATCCCGAGGTCCGTGCGCGGCAGCGCTCCGGCGAGCTGTCCGGCGGCCTCCGCCAGCGTGCGCTGATCGCCCAGGCGACAGTGCTCGATCCGCAGCTCGTGATCGCCGACGAGCCCACCACCGCCCTCGACGCCACGGTGCAGGCCCAGATCCTCGAGTTGCTGGCCGGACTGAAGGAGCAGGGCCGCGGGCTCATCTTCATCTCGCACGACCTCGCCGTCGTCAGCCACCTCGCGGACGAGATCGCCGTGATGCAGCACGGACGCATCGTCGAGTCCGGCCGGGGCCGACGAGGTGCTGGGCAACCCGCGCCACGAGTACACGCGCCAGCTGATCGATGCCGTGCCCTCCGCGGCGGGCAAGGGCACCCGGCTCTCGGCCGTCCCGCGGGTCTCCGTGACCTCACGGCCCACACGGGTCTCGGCCTTCTCCGCGGACGCACCGGCACTGGCGGCCCGCAACCTCGTGAAGACCTACGCCTCCCCGGACGGCTCGCGTCGCACCGTGGTGGACGACGTCTCCTTCACTCTCCCGCCAGGCAGGACGCTGGGCATCGTCGGTGAATCGGGATCCGGGAAGTCGACCACCGCGCGCATCGCGCTTGGTCTCACCGAGCCCGACGCCGGGACGGTCACCCTCGGGGGGCTGCCGTGGGTGGGAGGTGGAGCGCCCGGCGCCGATCGTCCCGAGGACGGGCGATCCCGGGCCGGAACCGGGATCTTCAGCGCCCGACACGCAAGGGTGGATCCCACCGAGGGCGGCCATTCGGCGGGCAGCCACTCCCGGCGGCCGCCGACGCGGCACGACCGGCCCGGCTACCATTCCGGAGGATCTCCGCCGCCCGCACCGGCCCGACATCCAGCTCGTCAACCAGGATCCGCTGAGTTCCTTCGATCCCCGGTTCAGCGTCGGCCGGGTTCTCACGGATGCCCTGGACGCCGGTTCCGTCGGGGCGCCGGGCGAACGGCGGGACCGCGCGGCCGAACTCCTCGGCCAGGTAGGCCTGCCGCTCGACCTCCTCGAGCGGCGGCCGCTCACCCTCTCGGGCGGCCAGCGCCAGCGCGTGGCGATCGCCCGTGCCCTCGCGCTCCAGCCCCGTGTCCTGCTGCTCGACGAGCCCGTGTCCGCCCTCGACGTCTCGATCCAGGCGCAGGTCCTCGACCTCCTCGCGGACCTCCAGGAACAGCTCGGGCTGAGCTACCTGTTCATCAGCCACGACCTCGGCGTCATCCACCACGTCAGCGACGACGTCCTGGTCCTCAAGGACGGCCGCGTGGTCGAGTCCGGTGGTGCCGAGGCGATCTTCGCCGCCCCGACCACCGACTACACGCGGGCGCTGCTCGACGCCGTGCCGGACATGCCCGCGCGCCGGCCCGCCGTCGTTCCCGATGCCACCCCGTCCGCACAGAATCCGGCAGGAGCCGACCGATGACCACCGAAACCCTCACCGCACCCGTCACCTACGGGGTGCTCGCGCAACGCTTCCGTCCACTGTTCGAGGAGATTGCGGCCGGCGCCGCCGAGCGCGAGGACGAGCGGATCCTGCTGCACCGCCAGGTGCGCCGGCTCGCCGACGCAGGCTTCACCGCGCTGCGCGTTCCCGTCGACCTCGGCGGTGGCGGCATCAGCGCCCCGCAGTTCTTCCGCCTGCTCATCGAGCTCGCCGCCGCGGAGTCCAACCTCGCGCAGGCCCTCCGGTCCCACATCGCGTTCGTCGAGGACCGGCTCTACGCGAACGACACCGTCTGGCTGCGTCGCGTCGCCGAGGGAGCGGTGCTGGGCAACGCCTGGACCGAGACCGGACCCGTCGCCGTCGGCGGTGTCAGCACCACCATCACGCGCGACGGCGACGATTACCGCGTCGACGGCACCAAGTACTACACGACGGGCAGCCTCTACGCCGACTGGATCCAGACGGGTGCGCGCACGGACGACGGCGTCGACGTCATCGCCCTCGTCCGGCGGGATGCGCCCGGCGTGGAGATCGTCGACGACTGGGACGGATTCGGCCAGCGTCTGACCGCAAGCGGGACATCCGTGTTCCGGAACGTCCTCGTGCCGGCCGAGGACGTGATCATCGAGGCGGACCACCCGCCGTACGACACGGGGGTCTACCAGCTCGTCCATGTCGCGACGCTCGCGGGAATCGCCCGCGCAGCCGTCCGGGACGTGGCCGCGGAGGTGCGCGGGAGGACCCGCACCTTCAGCCATGGGAACGGTACGAGGCCCAGCGAGGACATCCAGGTGCAGCAGGTGGTCGGGGAGGTCTCGGCGCTCGCCTTCGCCTCCGAGGCTGCTGCGCTCCGGGTGGCCGAGCTGGTGCAGGAGGCCTACGAGGCCCACTCCGACCGTCCGCGCGACGAGGCGGACGCCGCTGCAGTAGCGGTGGAATTCGCGTCCTCCCAGGCGCAGATCGTGGTGACCGAGCAGGTCCAGCGGGCTGCCTCGACGATCTTCGACGCGCTCGGCGCGTCATCGACCCGGAAGGGCCTCCAGCTCGACCGGCACTGGCGCAACGCCCGCACCATCTCGTCCCACAACCCCGTGATCTACAAGTCGCGCATCGTCGGCGACTGGGAGATCAACGGGACCGTACCGGAATTCGTATGGCGGGCGGGAAACGCCCCGGGGACGACGTCGGCGGGCGCCTAGGGGGACGCTGCGGCGCCTGCCCGTCGGCAGGCGCCGCGCCGGGCCTACGGCCCTAGAAGGACCGCGCGTTGGCGAGGACGGGCAGTGTGCCGCGGGCGTCGTCGACCTCCGCCGGGTCGATGTCGACGAACTCGAGTGCCGGCTCGGGGCCGAACTCCACGAGGACCCGACCGAGCGGGGAGACGACGGCGCTGTGCCCGACACCTGTGGGGGCCGTCCCGACCAGCGGCAGACCACTGCTGGCCGGATCGGCCTGGCCGCACGCCACCACGAACGTGGTGCTGTCCAGGGCTCGTGCCCGGGCCAGCAGCGACCACTGGTCGACCTTGCCCTCGCCGGCTCCCCAGGAGGCGCAGACGATGTTCACCCGGGCACCTTCCGCCGCCGTCGCGGTGAACAGCGCGGGGAAGCGGATGTCGTAGCAGGTCGCGAGGCCCACCGTGACGTCGTCGAGCGTGAAGACCACGGGCCGGGTGCCCGGCTCCACGCTTTCCGATTCCCGGTACCCGAAGGCGTCGAACAGGTGCACCTTGTCGTAGCTGGTGTCGACGCCGGGCCCGACGGCGAGCAGCGTGTTCCGGACACGGCCCTCGCTGCCGGGCGTGAACATGCCTGCCACCACCACGATCCCGAGGCGGTCGGCGATCGTCCGGACCCGCGACGCCCAGGGCCCGTCCAGGGGCTCGACGACGGCGGAGAGGTCGTTGCCGAAAGCGCACATGGTCGCTTCGGGGAAGACCACGAGGTCCGCTCCCCCCTCCGCTGCCTCGCCGGCGAGTTGCTCGACGAGTGCGAGGTTCGCCACCGGATCGGATCCACTGGTCATCTGTGCGACGGCTACGCGCATGGGGTACTCCTTTTCGTTGTATACCTAATGTATGGGAAGAACAGTCGGCGCAGCGGTCTCGGGTCGCGACAGGGCGTACTCGTACCTGCGGGAGAACGTCCTGACGGACGGATCGATGCAGGGCCGGTTCCTGAACGAGCAGGAGTTGGCGGAACGGATCGGTGTCTCACGGACTCCCGTCCGGGAGGCATTCCTCCTCCTGGTCGCCGATGGCCTCGTCGAGCTCATCCCGCAGCGCGGAGCCTACATCCCCATCGTGACGGCCCGACAGATCTCGGACCTGATGGATCTCCGCGGCGTCCTCGAGAGCCACGCCGCGCGGGTGACGATCGGGACGGGCTCCCCACCCGTCGCAGGCATGCAGGACATCCTCGGTCGGCAGGCCGCCCTTCCCGAACCGCTCACCGGTGCATCGGTGAAGGAGTTCATCCGGCTCGACGCCCTGTTCCATCAGCACCTGGTGGACGCCGCGGGGAACGAGCTCATGTCGCAAACCTATCGGAAGCTGCAGGTCCGCCAGGTCCTCGTCGGCGTCGAAGCGCTGATCAAGGTGGACGGCCGGCGCCGGCAGGTCTCCGACGAGCACCAGCGCATCATCGACGCCCTCGCGGAAGGCGACGCCGAGGCCGCCATCCACGACCACCTCGCCGTGACGCGCAACATCCTGCTGCGCACCTAGGAATGTCGGTGCCCTGCTCCGCGCGTCGACTGCGGCGCGGAGCAGGGCGAACAGGTCAGACCTTCGAGCCCTCGAGCAGCAGGCGGTATTCGTCGTCCTCGGTGGCGTGCGGATTGCGTCCGAGCGACAGGCCGATCAGCGTGACGATCCCGGCGACCGCCACGTAGATGGCGACCGGCACCCAGCTGTCGAAGTTGCTCAGCAGCACCGTGAACATCAGGGGTGCGATGGCGCCGCCGATCACGCCGGCGAAGGTGTAGGCGAGCGAGCTGCCCGTCGCGCGGAGGCGGGGCGAGAACTGCTCGACGATGAATGCCGCCTGCGGCCCGTACATGAACGAGTGACAGGCGAGACCCAGGACGATGCCGATGATGAGCAGCAACTGGTTGTCACCGTCCAGCAGCGCGAAGAACGTGAAGGTCCACAGCGCCCCGAGGATGGCCGCAATCCCGTACACCACGCGCCGGTTGATGCGGTCCGACACCGCACCGGCCAGTGGGATCAGGAAGAGCTGGAAGCCCGAGCCGATGAGCACCGCGGTGAGCACCTCGTTGCGTTCGAACCCGAGCACCTGGATGCCGTAAGTGAGGGTGAAGACGGTGAACAGCGCGTAGAGCACGTCCGGCCCCACCCGGGAGAGGATCGCTGCGATCAGTGGGCGGAGTTCGTTGGCGAAGACCTCCTTGATGGGTGCGGCAGGCCGCTCGCCGTGCGCCTCGATCGCCTTGAAGATCGGGGTGTCCTCCAGCCTCAACCGGATCCACAGGCCGAACCCGACGAGCAGTGCGGACGCGAGGAAGGCGATGCGCCACCCGAAGTCGAGGAACTGCTCCTCCGAGAGCAGCACCGTCAGGAGTGCAAGGGCGCCGTTGGCGAGCAGGTTGCCGGCCGGCGGACCGACCTGGGCGGCGGAGGCCCAGAAGCCGCGCTTCTTCGGATCCCCGTACTCACTGGACAGCAGCACCGCACCGCCCCATTCGCCGCCGACGCCGACGCCCTGCGCGAAGCGGAGGAGCACCAGGATAATCGGGGCTGCGATGCCGATGGTGGTGTAGCCCGGCAGGACGCCGATCAGGACCGTCGCGATGCCGATGATCATGAGGGTGATGACCAGGATCCTCTTGCGTCCGATCCTGTCGCCGAGCCGTCCGAAGACGATTCCGCCCACCGGCCGCGAGATGTAGCCGACGGCGTAGGTGGAGAACGCGAGGATGGTTCCGGTCAGTGGATCGGAGGCCGGGAAGAAGATGATCGGGAAGACCACTGCTGCCGCTGCCGAGTAGACGGCGAAGTCGTACCACTCCAAAGCGGTGCCGGTGAGGCTGGCGGCGAAGGCCTTGTAGAGGCCGGGCGGACGAGGGGGCGTACCGGCGTCGGGCGCGCCTGCGCCTGCCGATCCAGGACTGTGTGCCATCGAGATTCTCCTAACTAGAGGTGATGCCCGCCACACCGGCGATAAATGTATACATTACGCATACATGTTGTAGATTAGCGACCACTTCGGTTTCCGGAATGTAAAAGCTTGTTCGCCCCGACGGAAGGAACCACCATGACCACCCTTACTTTCGAGCTGCCGGACGGCACCCTGCAGGACGTCCAGGTGACCCGGCTGCTCAATGCGGGCTATGCCGGACGCGAGCAGGACGAGGTGCAGGCGCACATCGCAGAACTGGCCGAGCTCGGCGTTCCGGGTCCGACGACCACACCCGCGCTCTACCCCGTCTCCCCCTACCTCGCGCAGCAGACGCGGGAGGTGAGCGTGCAGCACGGCAAGACCTCCGGTGAAGCGGAGTGGGCCCTCGTCATCACGGACGACGGCGTCCTCCTCACCGTCGCATGCGACCACACCGACCGCGCCCTCGAGGTCCACGGCGTGGCGTGGAGCAAGAACGCGAGCCCCGACGTGCTCGGACGCACCGCGTGGCGGCTCGACGACGTCCGCGACCACCTCGACGACATCACCCTGCGCGCCTGGGTGCGCACCGAGAGCGGCGAGGAGCTCATCCAGGACAGCTCTCTCGGGGCGCTGCTGTCACCCGACTACTGGCTCGAGGTCCTGGCGAACATGGGCCTGCGCGACTCCGGGACGGTCCTCATCTCGGGCACCGTCCCCATGATCCACGGGGTCGACCAGTTCGCTCCGGCCTGGCGCGTCGAGATGGCCGATCCGGTCACCGGCCTCGCCATCGGCGTGGACTACGACGTCGTGCCGATGCCCGAGCCCATCGGCTGAGCCTCCTGGAGGCAGCGGTGGCGCTCGGGCTCCGTTAGATTCGTCAGGTGCCGCATCGCCACATAGGAGGCGGAGCACCGAGTTCTCTGTGGATAACGCGGGTCGACTATTCCTCCACAATCGCCCTCAGCCGCCATGAATAGCACACGTGTTCGATAAAATTGGGGCATGGCCATCGCCCCCGATCGAGCGCTTCGCGCGGACCCCGAGTCCGGCAGACTCGGCCTGCGCAGCCCTCACCGACTGGGTCCGTGACCTGGATCGACACGACCGGGTCTTGTCCGGGCCGGAAGCGTTGCAGGTCATCATCGACGTCGAACACGCCTCACGGGTCGTGGACCATCTGCAGATCCTCGCCGCCCGCCTGGCCGGCGAACACTACGCCGCAGCCGAGGAGCTCGAAACCCACCCCTCGGCCCATCCCTCGTCCGGGGCGGCGTCCCTGCTGGCCCGGGCGGAACAGGCCGCCCGGATGGACACCGACTCCCCCCGGTGGGCCGACACGACCCCCTCGGATGCCCGCTCCTTCGACATGACGTCGCCGGGTGACGCTTCGTCCGGTGCCGCGTCGACTGGCGAGGCTTTGCCCACCATCTCGTCCTCCGGTGGAGCGTCGTTCTCCGGTGCCCCGTCGGTCGGCTCAGCGGGTGCCGGGTGGGCTGCGGTCATGGGCGGTGGATCCCGGAATTGCGCGGATTTCCTGCGTGCGACCCTCGGGATCAGCCGGGCCGAAGCGCGACGCCGGCTAGGGCTTGCCGAGGTACTGCTCCCTGGGATCTCCCCGACCGGGAGCGCCACTGCCACCCCGTCGGGAAATCCTGGGCGCCGCCACAGGTGCGTGCCTGGTCAGCGCCCGGGCCGCCTCGATCGTCTGCCAGGCGCTGCAGCGGGTTGAATCCTTTGCAGCACCCCACCAGCTCGACGCGATGGAACACCACCTCACCCAGCAGGCCATCGAATCCGACGAAGACATCCTCCGCGTCCTTGCACGTCGCTGGGAGGACACGCTCGACCAGGACGGATCAGAACCCTCGGACAAAGTACTACACGCACGCCAGGGCGTCTTCCTCAAAGGCCGACGCCACGGACTGCACGTGCTCGAGATCGGTGCCACGGACGAACAATACGAACACCTCGCCACCGTCATGAACACCACAACCAACCCGCGGGCGCTCCAGGGCCAGAACGATGACGCACAAGCCGCCGGATCTACCGGTGCAGCGGACGGCACACGTCCCGGAGGCAGATCTGGCCCGAACGCCAGCTCAGGCGCCGATTCAGACGCCGATCCGGGCGCCGATCCTGGTGCCGGTTTCCACGGTCGTCACGACGGGCCGACGAGGGCCCAGTTCCTCCTCGATGGGCTCGTCACCGCCTGCAAGATCGCCCTCACCACGACGGGACTCCCCGCCACCGGCGGCCACCGACCCCAGGTCATGGTCACCATCGACTACAAGGACCTGATCGGCGACATCCAGCACGCGAATCGCCCCGGCAATGCCGGTAATTCAGGCCAGGCCGGTCACGCAGGTCATGCCGGTTATGGAGTGTTCATCGAACAGCTCAGTGCCAGGACCATCAGGACATTGGCATGCGACGCCGACCTCATCCCTCTCGTCCTGGGCAGCAGCGGTCAGGTCCTCGACATCGGACGAGCCCAACGGCTCTTTCCGCCCCACCTCCGACGGGCCCTGGTCGCCCGGGACAAAGGCTGCGCCTTCCCGGACTGCACCATCCCCGCCAGCTGGTGCGAGGCACACCACATCACGCCCTGGTCCCGTGACGGAAGGACCAGTATCAACAACGGCGTCCTGCTATGCACCCGGCACCACCACGTCATCCACCAGGGCACCTGGACCGTCGAACCACGCCACGGCATCCCCTGGTTCCATGCGCCCGGTAACTCAGGCCGGGCGGGCACACCCCGACAGAACACCTACCGGCAAGCCGGAAGAACTATCCACGACAAACGGCCGGACCGGACGGCCAGCTACACCCACACCGACCCGGACTAGAAACATTGGTCTAGAGACACCGGGGCTAGAAACACCAGGCCGACCCCGCGGCTCTGAACCACCGGGCCGACCCCGCGGCTCTGAACCACCGGGCCGACCCCGCGGCTCTGAACCAGCGGCACTGAACCACCAGCCCGACCCCGCGGCTCTGAACCACCGGGCCGACCCCGCGGCTCTGAACCAGCGGCACTGAGCAACGCAGGACTACTGCGCGGACGTCGTGCTTGCTCCGCGAACCGCCTGCGGAGTGCCGCCGGAGGACTAGAGAGCAGCCTCGACAGCTTCTGCGATCGGCGTCTCGCCACTGTTGAACTGGATGGTCTTGTCCACCGTGCCGAGGTTGCCGAGGACGACCGCGGCGACATGCGCAACGTCCTCACGAGGCACTGAATCCTGCTGCGGCTTGTCCGAGACCTCGATCTTGCCCGTACCGGGGTCGGTGGTGAGGGCACCCGGGCCGAGGATCGTCCAGGCGAGTTCGGAGTTGCGCAGGTGCTCGTCCGCAGCAGCCTTCGCCTCCGCGTAGTGGAAGAACCCGTTGTCCTCGGGCACACCGTGATCCTTGCTCGCGCCGAGGTAGGACACCATGACGTACCGTCCGACCGAGGCTTCCTGCGCCGCGTCCATCGAACGGATCGCTGCATCCCGGTCCACGGCGTACGTGGCCTCGGGGCTGCTGCCGCCGGCACCGGCGGACCACACGACGGCGTCGTGCCCGCGGAAGACGTCGGCCATCTGCGCCACCGACAGCTCGGACACGTCAGCCACCACGGGCGTGCCGCCCGCCTGCTCGACGTCGGAGGCGTGGTCCTGGGTGCGGAAGATCGAACTGACCTGATGGCCCTGGCTCGTGAGGATCTTCGTGAGGTGCAGCGCTACTTTTCCGTGCCCACCGATGATGGCTACGCGTGACATGGGAACTCCTTCTGGTCGTCGGATCTCTTGATTCCGACGCTAGTCCCCCGTTGTAGGGGCTGGCCACCCATCAGCAGGTGTTCAGCCCCCAGCGCACGCCTATTCCCGGATGCCGGCTGACATCCTGACCAGATACAGGCCCACCTCCTGCTCAGTCGGAAGACGAACCTGGACGGCGAGGATACGCGGCGCGTCAGGGGCGGACGGACTGGAGACGGAAGCCCGCACCGCGGTGCTCCTCAGGCAACCGGTCGCCCTTGCCGAACAGCTTCTGGCGCAACGTGCCCTCGGCGTATTCCGTCGGGTAGGCTCCGCGCTTCTGGAGCTCCGGGACGACGTGCGTGATGACGTCCTCGAAGGATCCGGGTGTGATCGCGTATGCGAGGTTGAACCCGTCCACGTCGGTCTCCTCCAACCACGCCTGGAGCTCGTCGGCGACCTGCTTGCCCGACCCGACGATCCGCGGACCCAGCCCACCGATTCCCGCCCACTCGGCGATGTCCCGCACGGTCCACGGTGCGCCGTCGTCGTTCACCTTCTGGAAGGTGGCGACAGCCGAGTGGATGGCGTTCGATTTCACGGCGCCGAGCGGCTCGTCGGGGCCGTAGACGGACAGGTCCACACCGAACCAGCCGGAGACGAGCACGAGCGCTCCCTCGTAGCTGACGTACTCCTGGTATTCGGCGTGCTTCGCCTGGGCCTTCTCCTCCGTCTCGTCCGTGATCACAGTGAGCAGGGTGTAGATCCGCACCGAGTAGCGGTCGCGCCCCTCGGCCTCGACGGCGTTCCGGATCTTCGTCACGACGTCCTTCAGGATCTCCTTGGTCGGCGCACCCACGAAGACCGCCTCGGCGTTGCCCGCCGCGAAGGCGATCCCGCGGGAGGACGCCCCGGCCTGGAAGATGACCGGCGTGCGCTGCGGCGAGGGCTCGCTGAGGTGGATGCCGGGGACGGTGAAGTAGGTGCCGTCGTGGTTGATGTCGTGCACCTTGGCCGGGTCCGTGAAGACACCGGTTTCACGGTCACGCACGACGGCGTCGTCCTCCCAGGATCCCTCGAGCAGCTTGTAGAGGACCTCGAGGTATTCATCCGCGTGGTTGTAGCGCTCGTCGTGCTCGAGCTGGTCCTCGTTGCCCATGTTGCGCGCAGCGGAGGGCAGGTAGCCGGTCACCACGTTCCAGCCGACCCTGCCGTTGGTGAGGTGGTCCAGTGTGGAGAGCCTGCGCGCGAACGGGTACGGGTGCTCGTAGGCGGTGCCGGCGGTGACTCCGAACCCGAGGTGTTCGGTGACGAGTGCCATGGCGGACACGAGCAGGAACGGATCGTTGACCGGCGTCTGCGTACCCTGCCGCAGGGTCGCTTCGTTGGAGCCGCCGTAGACGTCGTAGGTGCCGAGGACGTCGGCGATGAAGATGCCGTCGAACAGGCCCTTCTCCAGCGTCTTCGCCAGGTCGGCCCAGTAGCGCAGGTCCTTGTAGCGCCACGACTGGTCCTCCGGATGGCGCCAGAGACCGGGCGACTGGTGGCCCACGCAGTTCATGTCGAAGGCGTTGAAGCGGATACGGCGCGGTGATGCGGGCATGGAGGTCCTCACGTCGGGGCACTGCCATGGGGAAGCGCCATACTTGCCCGGCTGGTCCAGCCCGGGCCGAATCCTCACCTGGGGCACCCCACTACAGCGAGAGGGTTGCCGTCCAACAAACCAGGGTTTTGCGTTGGAACTCTTGATTCTGGTGACGAGCGTAGATGCCCGCCTGCATCACCGTCCAGACACACCTGTCACAGAGCGTCACGATCAGCACACCTTTCCTGGCGCAGGGTGGAACGCGGTGCTAAAGCACTGGGACCGCAAGCATTGCGCAGGCACGGCGGGCTTCGCGACGCCGTCCCCTGGCCCAGACCACGGTCCGACCGGCCTACCGGCTCACGCCTCGGAACCTGCGATTCCACGCCACGCGGTGTCAGCGGAGGTAGGACGCCCCGTTGGCATCCACGACGGTGCCGCTGACCCACAGCGGCGCATCGGTGGCGAGCCAGGCCACGGCCTGCGCCACCTCCTCCGGGGTCGCCACGCGATCGAACGGACTCTGCGCACGCACGGCATCGCCACCGGGGCCATCAAGCACGGTCCGTCCCATGTCCGTCTCCACGAAGCCGGGCGCCACGGCCGCCGCGAGGATGCCGTGCGGCGCGAGCGCGACGGCGAGGGACTGCGTCATCGAGTGCAGGGCCGCCTTGCTCGCACCGTAGGCCGGGGTGGCAGGCTCACCACGGTAGGCACCGCGTGATCCGACGCTGATGAGCCGGCCGCCGTCCGGCCCCGACGGCCGGTCGAGCAGCCGACGCGCCACCAGCCATGCCAGGTTCGCCGGTCCCACCAGATTGACGTCGAGTGTCCGGCGCCATGCTCGCTGCCAGTCCTCGAAGGACACCGTGTCGACGGGATGCGCCTCGAAGATGCCCGCATTGTTCACGAGCACGTCGATCCCGCCGAGGTCCCGGGCGGCAGCATCCACGAGCTGCCGGCACGCCTCGGGCTCGGCGACGTCCCCGATCACGACGGCGTGCCCCGTACCCGGCAACGCCTCCCGGACGGCCTCGGCGGCCTGCAGATCGCGGCCGGCGTGCACGCATACGCGGTGTCCGCGGCCGGCGAGCTCGTGGGCGGTCGCCGCACCGATACCGCGACTTGCCCCCGTCACCAGAATGTTCAGTGTCATGAACGAGACGCTACCTGCTGCCCCAGGGGCCCGGATCGAGAACCGTGCCGTGGACTCGCGGCCGACTTCGGGGGTGCATCTTGCTACGCTGACAGACCATTGCCCCTGTTCCTCCAGTAAGGACCACGATGGACCCGTTCAGCACCCACCTCGACAAGGGGATCCTGTGGCTGCGGTGGAGGCGTGGTGTCGAGATCACCCATCCTCGCGCTGTCGCCGCCGCCCGCGCCCTGGCCGAATTCCACGGCCCGGCGACACTGCCACTCCTGGTGCACATGCACGGCATCACCGGCATCACTCCCGAGGCACGCGTCGGCATGGCCGCCTACCGCGGCTTCTCGAGGGTGGCACTCGTGGGTGAGGACGCCGTCGACGAGGTGATGTCCGGCTTCTCCCATCGCTCCCCCACCGACACGCGCTTCTTCACCTCGGAAGCGGAGGCGGTCGCCTGGCTGCTCACCGGAAGCTCCGTCCGGCAGGGTCTCGCGCCGGCGCCGCGCGACTAGGACGCGTCGGGCGTACAGCGTCGTGGCACCAGGACGCGCCGGACGTTGACCGCCCTGCAGGCCGGGTGCCACAGTGACAGGCATGAGCACCGGAAACAGCGAGATCCAGGTCAGCAACAACGAGGACGAGAGCCGCTACACGGCGAGCCTCGACGGCGAATCGGCCGGCGTCGCCGTCTACGAACGCTCCGGCGACACGATCGTCTTCACGCATACCGTGGTGGACGAGGACGTGGAGGGCCACGGCGTGGGCAGCACCCTGGTCCGGTACGCGCTCGACGACGCCCGCACCCAGCACCTCACGGTGGTACCGAAGTGCGAATTCGTCGCGGCCTTCATCGCCGACCACCCCGAGTACCAGGACCTCGTCGGCTGAACCGCCCGGGAAGCTTGTCGTCCTTCCCTGCGCAGGAGCAGGTTCTCCCGACCTAGGCCGCACCCCGGACTTCCCGGCCCAGCGCCACATCGATCAGCACCTCGGCGGCCCGCCGTGCCTGGACCGCCGCATCGGCCGTACCCGCGATCGCCGCCGTCGTCTGTGCGCCTTCGGCGAGGATCGACAGTTGTGGTGCGAGGTAGGGCGGTGCGCCCGCCTCCTCGGCCAGCGTCCCCACGTACTCCTGGAACGACTCCTTGTGCTTCCGGGCATAGTCGGCGACATCCGGGCTCACGGCGCCGAGCTCCGCGAAGCTGTTCACGAAGCCACACCCGCGGAAGGAGTCCTCGCCGAACCACCGGGCGAGGTAGTCGAAGATCGCGAGCAGGCGGGCCCGCGGCGTCGGGGCTCGCCGCACCTCCGCGTCCAGGCCCTCGGCCCAGGACCGGTGCCGGCGCTCGAGGACGGCCATGACGATGCTCCCCTTGGACGGGAACTCCTGGTAGAGCTTCTTGAGCGAGACACCTGCGGCTGCGCGCAGTTCGTCCATGCCGACGGCCTGGATCCCCCTCGCGTTGTAGAGCTCGTCGGCACTCGCCACGATCCGCGTGCGGGCCTCGGAAATATTCATGGAGCCATTCTACTTGAATGGAGAACGATCGTTCTATACGATGTGATCACCGAGAGAGAACGACCGTTCTCTCCGCTCGAGACAAGGATCAGGGACATGGGCTTCATCAAAGTCGGCACCGAGAACACCACGGACATCGAGCTCTACTACGAGGACCACGGCACGGGCCAGCCTGTCGTCCTGATCCACGGCTATCCCCTCGACGGCGGCTCCTGGGAGAAGCAGACCGCCGCCCTCCTGGCTGCCGGGTACCGCGTCATCACGTACGACCGCCGCGGCTTCGGGAAGTCGAGCAAGCCCACCACCGGCTACGACTACGACACCTTCGCGGCCGATCTCAACACCGTCCTCGAGACGCTCGACCTGCACGACGCCGTCCTCGTCGGCTTCTCGATGGGGACCGGGGAAGTCGGTCGCTACATCGGCACCTACGGAGAGTCGAGGATCGCGAAGGCGGCCTTCCTCGCCTCGCTCGAACCCTTCCTCCTCCAGACCGACGACAACCCGACCGGCGTCCCCTCGACCGTCTTCGACGGCATCCGCAACGCGGCAATCGAGGACCGCTACGCCTGGTTCACGAACTTCTACAACGACTTCTTCAACACCGACAACTTCCTCGGCAACCGCCTCAGCGAGGAAGCACTGCGCAACGCCTGGAACGTCGCCTCGGGCTCGTCCTGGTACGCATCCTTCGCCGTCGTCGACTCCTGGCTCACCGACTTCCGCTCCGACGTCGAGAAGGTCACCGTACCCGCGCTGATCGTGCACGGCACCGACGACCGCATCCTGCCGATCGACTCGACCGGCCGCGAGTTCACCAAGCGTCTCCCCTCCGCGGAGTACGTCGAGATCGAGGATGCACCGCACGGCATGCTCTGGACACACGGCGCCGAGATCAACGAGGTCCTGCTGCGCTTCCTCGCCAAGTAGCCCCACCGCACTGCGGGCGCCGGTCCATGGGCCGGCGCCCGCAGTGTTCCCGGATGCCGCTCGTGGAATCGGTTCCCGGGTCAGCCGCCGTCGGTCGGGCGAATCGGGATCAGCGGAGCTCGGCGGCCTGCCGCCGGAGGTGGGCGTGGAGCCCGCCATACGCGTCGACGGCGGGGAAGAGTGCCTTGGGCGCCTTCACGACGACGCTGTAGTTGGCGTCGACCGCGTTGGCGATCGGCGCGAGCGCGGTCTGCGTCAGGAGCTGGTAGGCATCGAGGTGGTGCAGTCCGAAGAGGTCGCCGAACCACCGCACCATCTCGAGTTGGCCGATACGCCACGAATCCTCCATGGGGCGCGAGGACCCGACGGCCATCCAGTGGTAGTCGGTCTCGAGCCGCGGCCAGGACGGCGCACCGCCCTTGATGAGCTCCACGATGATCGTCGAGTGCATGGCGCCCTCGACGGCGGTGCCGCACGCCTCCCCCTCACCCTGGCGATAGTGTCCGTCGCCGATCGAGAACAGGGCACCCTCCACGTTCACGCCGAGATAGACCGTGGTGCCGGGCTTCACGTCCGGCGCGTCCATGTTGCCGCCGAACCGTTCCGGCACCAGCGAGGAGCGCACTTCACCTCCCGGCGGTGCGACGCCGACGGTGCCGAGCATCGGCTCGAGCGGGAGCGCCACCTCGAAGTCCCCGAGCCGCGACTGGAAGCCGACCGTCCGGCGCCCGGTGTCCACCTGGTAGATCCACGTGATGTCCGGCAACGGCTCCTGCAGGGTGGCGGTGCGGTCGGTACTGGTCAGCCCTCCGAAGAACGGGATGGTGGCCGAGGCACCGTAGGAGCGCGCCGGCGTGAGGTCCACGATGTGCAGCGCGAGGGGTGTCACCGGGTTCGGCACCCTCCACATGGAACGGGCCGGTCTGTGGGTTGATGACGTTGAGGTCCACCTTCTCGCCGGACACGTCGTCCACCGAGGTCAGCGCGTTGTTGAAGGCGTCCTCGGACCAGAGTCGGAGCGCGGTGCCGGGCTGGACGGTCAGCACGGGTGCGCTGCCACCGAAGGTGTACACGAGCTGGTCCCGTCGAGGGTGGTACTCGATGATCTCCATGACCGGATGCTACGGGGCGGCCCCTACCCGGACAAGGGCGGGGCCACGCCCTGGCCGGGCGAGGTCACCCCGGGACGGGAAAGGAGGACAGGGGGTCGTCGAGGCGTTCGCAGCGTGGTCCGGCCGACTCACAGCGCGTTCACAGGAGAGGGCTGAAGCCGGAACAGAAAGGAGTTCTTTACTCGTTCCATGACCACTTTCCTCCCCTCCCCGTCCCGCCGTCTCTGGTACCGCTTCGCGTCCTCCGCAGCTGCCATCACCCTGGCCGGCTCCATGGCCGCCTGCAGCGTGCCCGGTGGTTCCTCCACCATCGGCACCAGCAGCAGCTCGACATCCTCGTCCTCCGCGACGGCTCCAGCAGAGTCACCCCGCCACCGCGTCGGCATCCACGACGGCTACTGACAGTCCGAGAACCGGCACCGCCACGACGGACAGCGCGGCCACCACCGCCGAGACGATCACGGGCACCGCAGAAGCAGCACAGGCCTTCCTCGCGACCCTCACGGCTGAACAGCAGGAGCAGGTCCTCTACTCCTACGACGATCCGGCGAGGACGACGTCCTGGTCGAACTTCCCGGTGACCTTCGTCGAACGGGCCGGCATCAACCTCACCGACCTCAGCGACGAGCACCAGACCGCCGCCCTGGCAGTCCTCGAATCCCTCCTCGGCGAGGATGCCTACGCGGAAGTCACCGGCATCATGGACGGCGACCAGTACCTCCTCGAGAACAGCACGAGCACCGAGGCCTCCCTCGGCCAGTACTACATCGCGTTCTTCGGCGAACCCTCGGACACCGGCGCCTTCGAACTGCAGTTCGGCGGCCACCACCTCGGCATCAACGCCACCCTGGACGGCGCCGCGGACACCGTTACCTTCGCGCCCACGCACCTCGGCTCGCAGCCCGCCGCCGTCTACACCGCCGCCGACGGCACCGAGGTCCAGCCTCTGTCGGGCATGTACGAGACGGCGTTCGCGTTCTACGACAGCCTCACCACCGAGCAGCAGTCCGTTCTCTACCAGGGCACCGAGGTCTCCAACCTCACATGTGCCCCAGGCGGCACCTGCGACTACCCCACCGGCACCGGGATCGCCGGCTCGGACCTCACCGAGGAGCAGAAGCAGCTCCTGCTCGACGTGATCGCCAACTGGGTGGGCCTCGCCGACGAGCAGACCACGGCCGACGCCCTCGCCGACATCGAGGCGACCCTCGACGAGACCTACATCAACTGGTCCGGTGCCACCGCCTACGACAGAACCCAGGGCGAGGGCATCTTCTTCCAGATCTCCGGGCCCGACGTCTTCATCGAGTTCTCCAACCAGCAGGGATCGGCCGGCGCCGACGTCACCGGCGTCGTCACCGGCGGCTGGGGACACATCCACACCATCTACCGCGACCCCACCAATGACTACGCCGGCAGCGTCGCCCAGGCAGAAGCCACCGGCATGGGCGGCATGGGCGCCCCCGGTGGAACACCGCCCAACGGCTGACAGGCCCGCTCCGGGACGGCCCGTGCCCGGCGTCCGAACCGCACCCCCACGCGGATCGGGCGCCGGGCACTTCCGACGGCTGCCGTGCCGGCGCTCACCGCCCGGCGGCGACCGTCTGTACGAGCCGTGGCCGGATACCCGCCTCGAAACTAGCGCCGGAAAGGTGATGTACGTCCTCCCGGCTCAGGCATCGCCGGCTCGCGCAGCTTGTCGGGGTTGCGCACGAGATAGACACCCGTGATCCTGCCCCGGCCGTCCACCGCCACGCCGACGGTCAGCTCGAGGCGGGTGCCGGAACGGATGAGGATTCCCGGGCCGCCGTTGAGCGGACCGATGCCCACGGTCAGATCCGGCGTCGGCGGAAGCGCGATCCTCAGCAGGAATGCCGCGATGGCCCCTGCCCCCACGATCGGCTTGCGTGCCGCGACGACCTTGCCGCCGCCGTCGGACAGCAGCACGGCGTCCGGAGCCAGGACATCCATCAACGCCTGGAGATCGCCCGTCGCCACGGCGTCGAGGAAGGCGGTGAGCGCCACGGTGGTGTCCTCGGCGACGGTCGGCGTGCGGTCGCCGACCGTGAGCCGCGTCCGGGCCCGGAGGGCGATCTGCCGGACCGCCGCCTGGGTCTTGCCGACCGCCTCCGCGATGGCAGGATAGGGCAGCCCGAAGACGTCCCGGAGCAGGAAGACCGCCCGCTGCTCCGGCGTGGCCTGCTGGAGCAGCACGGACAGCGCATAGGTCAGTTGCTCCTTCATCAGGAGTCGCTGCTCCGGGCCCTCGCTGTCGGTCACCAGGGGCTCGGGCAGCCACGGCCCGGGGTAGTCCTCCCGGCGCCGGGCCACCGTCCGCAGCGCATTGAGGGCGGTCCGGCCGGCGATCGTCGCGAGATACGCCTTCGGTGACCGGACCGCGTCCAGGTCCACCCCCACCCAGCGCAGGTAGGTGTCCTGGACGACGTCCTCGGCGTCGGCACGCGCGCCGAGGATCTCGTAGGCGATGGCGAAGACCATCGACCGGTGCGTCGCGAACAGCTCGTCCTGCTTCGTCGAAGGGGCCACGCCCTCAGCCTACGGGCAGGGGCGGGCCCGCCTGCCACCGGCAGGAACCCGGTGCTGCAGCCTCCCCGGCAAGCCACGCCACGGTCATCCTGCAGATCTGCTCCTTGGTCCACCCGCCGGCTCGTCCCGCCAGCGCCCAGGGACGGGGCGAGTCATCCGGACGCACGAAGCGCACGTGTCCCTGCCCGGATCCGAGGTCCAGGCACTGGAGGACGTAACCCAGGTCGATCTCCGACGGGTCACCGCCACCCGACCGGGCGAGCACTGTGTCCGCGGCATGGGCGCCCAGCGGAAGGGCCGTTGCGCACGAGGCCCGCAGGTGCGCACCGGCCGGTCCTGCCACCGCGACGGCGTCGCCGGCCCCCAGGATGCGCTCGTGCCCGGGCACCGTGAGGGTCCCGTCCACCAGCAGTCGGCCGTCCCCGGCCACGGGCAACCGGCTGTCGGCGGCGAGGGACGGCACGGCGAACCCGGCCGTCCAGATCGTCGCCGGGGCCGCCGGGCGGCTTCCCTCCGGCGTGGTGACCGCTCCGGTGGCCGGGTCCACCGCCCCGCTCCGGACGGCGATGCCCAGGCGCCGGAGGCGGCGCCCCACGGCGGGATGTCCCGTGAGCGGATGCACCGGGCCCGAGGGCGACACGATGGTGATCCGCAGGTCCGGCCTCGCCAGTGCGACCGCGCAGGCCACCTCGACGCCCGTCGGACCGGCACCGGCCACCGTCACGGCCGATCCCGGAGCCAGCCCGCCGATCGCCGTGCGGGTGGCGCGTGCCGCCTCGGGATTGGTCACCGACAGCAGGGACGTCGATGTCTCACCGCTGCCCACCGCGTACACCAGCCAGTCGAAATCCAGGGGCTCCCGGCCTGCCAGCCCGATGGTGCGTCGGTCGGCGTCGATGCTGAGCGCCCGGGCGGGCAGGTGGCGCACCCGGGGGTTCAGCACGTCCGTCCAGGGCACGGCAGCCGATGCACGCCGGCCGGCACCGAGCTGGTGCAGCCGGATCCGCTCGGTGAACCCGGCCGCCGGGTCGACCAGGGTCACCTCGAGGGGAGTGTGCACCTGCCTGCTCCCCGCCATCCGGTTCGCCGCCATCACCCCGGCATAGCCGCCGCCGACCACCACTACACGTTCCGTCCCGGACATGATGCCTCGCTTCCTCAGGAATTGCTGACACCGACAAGACACCGGTCACCGCGATCCTGTGACACCCGCCGCGGGGAGGCCCCGATGCTCGAAGCGGCGGTTCAGCCCGTCCGTCGGGGAGGCCCCGCCCCGGGAAGCACCGCTCCGACCACGCGTCCCTGCGCGGCCGGGCCCGGCCGGGCTGTGCCGTTCGGCCTCGGCTCAGGCACGCCCCTTCAGGATGAGGTTCCAGTAGATCTTCGGCAGCACGACCCGGTCCAGGATGTAGGTCAGGCGCCGCTCACGGGCGAGGTTGTCCCAGCCGGGCACCGTGGGCATCGGCGAGTACTTGTCGTCGAACTCGGAGAACACCACGGTGTTGCGGCTGACCACGAAGGGGCACGCCGAGTAGTGGTTGTACTGCATGGTGGGCTTGCGGCCCTTGAGCACGGCCTTGAGGTTCTTGGCGAGGACCTTCGTCTGCATCCGCAGGGCGGCTCCCGATTTCGAGTTGAGTGTCGACGCCGCGTCCCCGAGGGACCAGATCTCGGGGAAGCGCGGATGCCGCAGGATCACCGGGTCCACCTCGACGAAGCCTCCGCGGTTGCCGGGCGCCGGCAGGTCCGTGGTCTTGAGCCACTCCGGCGCGGACTGCGGCGGCACGGCATGGAGGACGTCGTAGCCGATCGTCTCGGTGGGAGTGCCGGTGAAAGTGCCGGTGGGAGTGCCGGTTGCACCACCGGTGATGCCGTCGGGAGCGCCGCTCGAGCCGTCGGGAGAGGGCCGGAGGAGCACTGTCCGAGCCTCCGGGTCCACGGACGCGAGCTCGGTGCTGTACCGGACCTCGATCCCGTACTCGTCGATCTTCCGGGTGAGTTCCTCGTCGATGATGTCCATGCCGAAGATCGTCGGTGTGGACACCACGAAAACCACCCGGATGTCCTTCAGGACGCCCGTGCGCCGCCAGTGGTCGCACGCGAGGTACATGGGCTTCTGGGCAGCACCGTCGCAGGAGGCGGGTCCCGGCGGCTGCGTGAAGACCACGGTGCCGCTGGTGAGTTCCCGGAAGAGCTTCCAGGCCTTCGGAGCGAGCTCGTACTCGTAGTTGGACCCCCCGTACGGACCCTCCATGGCGTCCTTCAGCCCGGGGATGGCCGTCCAGTCGTTCTGAATCCCGGGGCAGACGACGAGGTGGTCGTAGGTGACGGCCGAGCCCGATTCCAGCAGCACGGTCTTCGTCCCTGTGCTGACGTCGGTGGCCTTGTCCTGGATCCAGGTGACGCCCTTCGGCATCACGGCGGACTGCAGCCGCACGGCGTCGAAGGCGTCTGCCGTGCCGCCGGCGATGTGCGAGAAGAGCGGCTGGTAGAGGTGGCGGCTCCTCGGCTCGATCACCGCGATGTCCTTCACCCGGTAGCGTTTCAGGCGCCCGGCCAGGGACACGCCGGCGTTGCCTCCACCGATGATGAGCACCCGGTGATGGCGCTTCTCGCCGGGAGTGGGGACGACCGGGACCGTGGATCGTGCCGGTCGGGTGCTCGTGCTGGAACCGATGACAGCTACCTCTTCTGTTCGCCGTGCGCGGCATGTCCTCCGACAGTACTCCGCGGCACCGACGCACGACAGGGAGTACCCGCGCGCCGGGCCACCGGCCGGAGGAGGGGTCGCCGCCTCGCCCCGGGTCCGGTTGTGCCCGAAGAGCTCGAGGTCGATCCGCGCCCGCGTCAACTCCTGCCGCGACAGCTCGGCGGATTCCGCCGCCTGGTCCTGCTGCGCGTCCCGCGCATCCACGCGCGACGCGCCGCACAGCCCTTCCCGTCGCGGTTCAGTCCCGCGCGTACCGCGTCACGAAGGCACGGAGAATGGCCTCCGGCTGGTCCACGACCGAGGCGCGGGCCCGTTCCATGTACTCGTCCGCCTGTTGCGGGGGGAAGTACCCGGCGTGGCGGTAGGTGCTGATGCGGCCCACGAGCGCCTCGACATCCAGTTCCGGATGGAACTGCGTCGCGAAGACGTTCTCCCGCACGCGGAACATCTGGACGGGGCACGTGTCCGACGACGCCAGCAGCACCGCCGATTCCGGCAGCGTCCTGCACGCCTCCTTGTGTCCCACGTAGGCGGCGAACGACGTCGGCAGTCCTGCCAGTAGCGGGTCGGCCGCGCCGGCCGCGGTCAGCGTGACCTCGACGGCACCGATCGGCTCCGCGTAGGTGGAGTCGATCACGGCGCCCTGGTGCCTCCCGAGGGTGCCGACGCCGTAGCACGCGCCGAAGAAGGGGAAGTCCTCCGCGACCACGCGGTCCAGCAGCCTCCCGAGTTCGCGTTCCACCCGCAGCTGCACGGCACTCTTCGACTCCTCGGGATCCGACGAGTTGAAGGGACTGCCCCCGAGGAAGATGCCCGAGTAGTCGGCGAGCTCCAGCTCGGGCAGGGGCCCGGCTTCGAGGCGGATGCGCCTCAGGTCCTTCCCGGCGAGGCCGCCGTAGCGCAGGAAGCTCGCGTATTCGGCGTCGGCCGCGTAGTTCTCGGCACGCGTGGCCAGCAGGAGGAACGGTTTCACCCTCCGATGCTACTGGCCCCCGAGCTCCACTGTTCCGCCGTCGGACCGTGCTTCCGCTCCGCCCGCCAGGCGTGCCCGGAAGGGGACGCCGTCGGGGCCCGTGACGCGGTAGCCGGAGGCGGAGCGGGACACGCGGAACCCGCCCTCGACCCCCGCGGGCGTGACCACCCGCGCCGTGCTGCCGTCGGCGGCTCCGGGGTACACGGTGACGAGCGGGTCGTCGAGGTAGTCGTAGTCGGGCCGGTCGTCGGTGCTGCCGGTGACGAGGACCGCTCCCTTCCGCACCCAGAGCGGCAGGCTGTCGAACCCGTGGGTCTCACGTCGCCAGCCTCCTCCCTGGACCGCCTCGCCGGTGAGCAGGTGCGTCCAGGTGCCCCCGGGGAGGTAGTACTCGACCGCCCCGTCCGCCGAGAACACGGGAGCCACGAGCAGGTCGGGGCCGAGCATGTACTGCCGGTCCAGGTGCGCGACGGCGGGGTCCTCCGGGAAGGCGAGCTGCATCGGACGCATGAAGGGCGTGCCCGTCGCGTGGGCCTGGGCGCCGACGGCGTACAGGTAGGGCATGAGGGACAGCTTCAGCCGCGCGAACGCCCGGGTGACGTCGACGGCGCTCTGGCCCTCGGGCTCGTCGCCGGTGTCGAAGGCCCACGGGACCCGGTAGCTCGTGGAGCCGTGCAGGCGCGAGTGGCTCGAGAGCAGGCCGAAGGCGACCCACCGCTTGAACACCGCGGGATCGGGTGAGCCCTCGAAGCCGCCGATGTCGTGGCTCCAGTACCCGAAGCCGCTGAGCGCGAGGGAGAGCCCACCGCGCAGCGTCTCGGCCATCGACTCGAACGACGACGAGTTGTCGCCTCCCCAGTGCACGGGCATCTGCTGCCCGCCGGCGGTGGCGGAGCGGGCGAACAGGACCGCCTCGCCCTGCCCGCGGACCTCCTCGAGGACGTCGAAGACGGCGCGGTTGTAGAGCTGGGGGTAGAGGTTGTGCATAGTCTCCGCGGGTGTGCCGTCATGCCACTGCACTCCCAGCGGGATCCGCTCACCGAAGTCGGTCTTGATCGCATCGACGCCCTGGCCGAGCAGGGTCCGCACCTTGTCCTGGAACCACGCCGTCGCACCGGGGTTCGTGAAGTCCACCAGGCCCATGCCCGCCTGCCACATGTCCCACTGCCACACCGTGCCGTCCTCGCGCCGCACGAGGTAGCCCTCCTGGGCTGCCTCGTCGAAGTCGAGCGCGCTGCCGGACGATGTCACAGTCCAGGCGCTGTCTTGCAGGCAGGCTGTCGGGGAAGACTCAGATCAAGTTGAACTCCCGCGTCGAAGGGAAGACGCTCGTTAATGCCGTCACGACCTCGTCAGTCGAGTCGTGGACAGCCACAGGCCGTAGGACCAGGCGGGCACCAGCGCGGGGCGACCGGTCAGGCGCGTGTTGCGCTCGAGGATGTCCGCCGGCGTCGGCCCGTAGATCACGAAGTACTCGAGCACCTCCCGGGACCGAGAACTGCACGCGCTCCACGGATTCGGACCCCACCTCGAAGGAGACGTGCTCGGGATGGTTCACGAGGACGCCGTAGCCACGGTTGGTCAGGTAGAACGGCACGTTCTTGTAGGACTGCTCGCTGGAGGTGCCGCCGTCGGCGTTCCAGATGTCCACCGTCTGCCCGTTCTTCACGAGGGGACCGAAGCGCTCCCCCAGTCCGTAGACCAGCTCTCCCACACCGAGGGAGAGCTGCGCGTGCAGGCACGACGACGACGGCGCGCGTCCCGTGGGCGCGACGCCCGCGACGCCCACCGGTTCGGTGGTGACCGGGGCGTCGGGTGCGAGGCCCATGCGTCCCACGGACTTGTGCCCGCTCGAGGTGAGCGTCCGTCCGTCGGCCTCGAAGGACAGGTTCCACGGGGCTCCATGGGGGATGCGAGCCGTCAGCGGACCCGCCACCAGGGTGCCGCCGTCGTCGTCCGTCGTGGCCGTGGCGGTGGTGCCACCCCCCTCCGCACCGACGAGGTCGAAGCCGCGGTGCGGGCTGTCGCCGCGGTGGTTCTCGATCCGCACGCCGATGATCCCGTCGAGTGGGCTGCTGAGCGTGACCGTCAGCAGCGCCCGGTTGAGCGTGTCGCCGCGCCGTTCGATGACCTTGGTGGGGGCCGAGACCACGAGGCGCCGGCCGTCCGCCACCTCGATGTCGTAGGCCTCCTGCGCGTACTGTGCATCGACGCCGGGGCGGACATGCCAGAATCCGTCGGTGAATTTCATGGTTACTTGACTGCTCCTGCCGTGATGCCCCGGGTGAGGGTGCGCTGGAAGATGAGGAAGAAGATGAGGGTGGGAAGGAGCCCGAGGAGGGCGGAGGCGCTGGTGGTGGTGACGTCCATGAGGCGGTCGCCCTGCAGGACCGTGATCGCCACGGGGACGGTCTGGTTGTCGTTGCCCACGAGGAACGTCAGCGGGATCAGGAACTCGTTCCAGGTCCAGATGAAGAAGAAGATGAGCAGCACGCTCAGGGTGGGTCGCGAGATCGGGAAGATCACGCGCCACAGGATCTGCCAGCGGCTCGCGCCGTCCAGGGACGCCGCCTCCAGCAGCTCCTTCGGGAAGGTGCCGTACACCGAGGCCAGCAGATAGGTGCCGAACGCGCTCTGGATGACGGTGAAGATGATGATCACGGCCCACTGGCTGTCGTAGAGGCCCACCTGCCGGAACATAAAGTACAGCGGGTACAGCAGCACCTCCTGCGGCAGCATGTTGGCGAGCAGGATCAGGAGCACCAGCCAGGTCCGGCCGCGCACCCGTCCGATGCCGAGGGCGAAGGCGTTGAACATGGAGATCCCGACGGCGAGCACCGCCACCACGGAACTGATGAAGAAGCTGTTCCACAGCTTGCGCGGGAAGTCGACGCGCTCCCAGAAGGCGGTGATGCCGTCGAAGTAGAGCGACGACGGAAGCGAGAGCGGACCGCCCGAGGCGTAGTCCGTGGGCGACTTGAACGAGTTCGCGAGGATGAGCAGGAACGGGACGGCGATGAGCAGCCCGATCAGCACGGCCACCGCGAGGATCACCCAGTCGCCGGCGGTCTTGCGCGCCCGCCCGCCGCGTCGTCGTCGACGGGGCGGTTCCAGGACGGCCTCACGTGCGGTCTTCTCCGCCGTGGTCTCGGTGATGGCCATCAGCGTGCCTCCTCGCTGCGTTCGAGCCTCGTCTGCACGAGGACGAAGACGATGCTGACGACGGCGATGACCACCGTCAGCGCGGTGGCGATCGTGGCGCCGTAACCCACTTGCTGGGACTGGAAGAACTCGCTGTAGGCGTAGTAGGCGGGGACGATCGTCGAGGTGCCGGGTCCGCCGCCGGTCAGCGCGTAGACGGGACCGAAGACCTTGAGTGCGGCGATGGCGCACGTGAGGGTGACCACGAAGATCTCGGGCCGGATGATGCTGACGGTGATGGCCCGGAAGCGCTGGAACCAGTTGGCGCCGTCGAGCTCCGCGGCCTCGTACAGTTCCGGGTCCACGCGCTGCAGCGCCGCCATGAAGATCACCACGGGGTAGCCCAGCTGCACCCAGACCATGATCACCATGATGCTGGGCAGGGCCGTCTCGGGGCTGCCCAGCCAGTTGCCCTGCAGGCCGCCGAGTCCGACGGCGGCGAGCACCTGGTTGAGGGCGCCGTTCTCGGGCCGGAGGATCCAGCCGATCACGATGGCCGCGATGACACCGGGCAGGATCTGCGGCAGGTAGTAGGTGGCGCGGAGGAAGCTCGCCATGCGGCCGCCGAACTTCCGGCCGATCAGGTCGAACAGCATGGCGGCGAGGACGAGGCCCAGCAGCGTGGGCACCACCACCATCGCGACGATCATGGCCACCGAGTTGCGGAACGAGGTCCAGAACGTCGTGTCACCGAAGAGCTCGACCCAGTTCTCCAGGCCGATGAACTCCGGGGGGCGGATACCGCGGTACGAGGTGAAGGTCAGGTAGACGTTCCACAGCAGCGGGACCACGATGATGAGCGTGAGCAGGGCGAGACCGGGCAGCAGGTAGAACCAGAAGGAACTGCTGCGGGAGCCGGGGATGAGGCTGGGGGTGGCGGTGGAGCGCTGGGCGCGCTCCTTCGACCGGGTTGCGATCGCCATGGGCTTGCACCTTCCGAGGGCGGGGACAGTCGGGGTGCCGTGCTTGCCGCCGGTCCGGGAACGGGGACCGGCGGCACGGACGGATGCGGGGAACTAGCCGACGATGTCGTCGACGCCGCTCTGGTACTGCCCGCCGACCTGCTCCTGGAACTCCTCCGGCGAGATCGTGCCGTTCAGGAGCTCCTGGAGGCCTGCGTTCAGCTCGTCGTAGAAGGTGGGCGTGGGCCAGTCCGGGTAGAAGGCGATGCCGTCCTTCTCGGTGAGCTGGTTGAAGTTCGCGATGAGCTCCGAGCTCTTCTCGTCGGTGATGTCGGCCGGATCGGCGGCGACGGGGACTCCGCCGTTGTTGCCGATGAGGTTCTGGATCTCGGGGCGCATCGTGATGTCGATGAACTCGTACGCGAGCTCCTTGTTCGCGGCGTTCTCCGGCACGGCCCACATGTTGCCCGCGGAACCCGGCGCGAGGTCCGCCTCGGGGAAGAGGAACGTGCCCCACTCGAAGCCCGTGGCCTCGGTGGTGAACCGGTTGTGCCACCAGCTGCCCGAGAAGAAGATCGGGTTCGTTCCGTTGATGAACGCCGTTCCGGCGTCCTCCGCCGTCGAGCCCGTGGCGTTGGTGGAGATGTAGCCCTTGTCCGTCCAGTCCTTGACCGTCTCCGTGGCGAAGGACACCTCCTCGCCCTGCCAGTCCACCGGGTTCTCGTACAGCTGATAGTCCTCGACCCAGCCGCGGTCGGCCTGCGTGAGGGCGAGCTGGTACCAGAGCTGGCCGAGCGGGTACTCGGCCGCCGACTCCGCCATGGGCGTGATGCCCTGGTCGGTGAACGCCTGCATCACGTCCTCGAACTCGTCGAGCGTGGTGGGGACCTCAAGGCCGGCCTCGGCGAACATGTCCTTGTTGTAGTAGACCTCGACGAACTCGCCGTAGTTCGGGACGCCGAACCAGCTGCCCGAGCCCATGATGCCCTGCTCGTCGTACTTGGCCGTGGTCTGCAGGGACGGGGCGAGCTTGTCGTCCCAGCCGTACTCCTCGACGGCGTCGTCGAGGTTGCTCAGCAGGCCCTGGCTGGACAGCAGGCCTGCCGTGGCGTTGCCCTTGTTGTACTCGAGGAGGTCCGGGGCCTCGTCCGAGTTGAGCACCTGGCTCGCCGTCGAACGGATCTGCTCGAAGCTGCGCTCCTCGAACTCGACCGTCGCGCCGGTCTCCTCCTCGAAGACCTTGATGGCCTCGGTCCAGGCGATGCCCATGGCGCTGGTCTCACTCTCGAAGTGCCACAGCTTGAGGGTGTCGCCCTCACCGCCGGACCCGGTGTCCGAGCCGGAGCCGGAGCATCCCGACAGGGTGAGTGCGGCTGCCGTGAAGGCGGCCCCCAGGATCAATCTGCTCTTGTTCATGCCTACTCCCTTGTAGTGGTCGCCCGTCGGTGGGACGGACAGGAATTGTCGAAACGTTTCGATCCGCGGCTGTGGAGTGCTGCGTCGGGTGGAACCGATGGAGGGTGGCGCCGGCGCTAGCTGCCCGGGCCGGGTGCCGCGACCGAACCGTGGTCGCGGTATTTGGGCGCGACGAGTTCGACGCGCGGTTCGACGGTGCCGTCGAGCTGCTGGACCGCCAGCTCGACCGCACGGGTACAGGAGTCCGCCGGGATGAGCGGAATGGAATCCAGCGGTGGTGTGAAGCCGGACGTATCGAAGGTGGGCACCCCCGCTATGACCGAGAGATCCTGCGGGACGGACAGTCCGCGTGCCGCGACGGCCTCGAGGACCGCCTTGTGGACGCCCTCCTCCGCGTGCACGACGACGCCGGTGGGTGCCGGGTCCGCGTCCAGGACGCCGGCCAGCGCGGCCCGGACGTGGGACCCGTCCTTCTCGACCATCGAGAACACGGCGTGGGCCCCCCGCTCCGCCGCCCTGCGCAGGAAGCCGTCGCGGAACCGCATCGGGAAGTTGGATCCGCGGTCGTAGACCACCGAGGGGTGGCCGAGAAGGGCCAGCGACCTGTGCCCGGCGTCGACCAACCGGTCGACCGCCAGAGCTGCGGCGGCCTCGAAGTCGAGGTCCACGCAGACGAGCCCCTCCGTGTCCGCCGGAACGCCGATGAGCGCTGCCGGGACACCGAGCGTACGCACGAGGTCCGCTCGCTCGTCGTGGAGGGAGACGTCCAGCACGATGATCCCGTCCACGAGCCTGCTCGAGGAGACCCGGTGGAGACCGTCGGTCGCCTCGTCCTCGGTCAGGAGGAGGACGTCGTAGTCGTACTTCCTTGCAGCCGTCGCCACTGCCAGCACGAACGCCATGTGCGCGGGCGCGTAGGTGTCGCTCCTCAGGGGTGCGGTGAGGGCGAAGATGCGCGTCCTCGTCCCGGCCAGCATCCGGCCGGCGGCATTGGGCATGTAGTCGAGTTCCCGCACCGCCTCGTCGATGCGTCGGCGGGTCTTCTCCCCGATGGGCCGCTTGCCGCTCAGCGCATAGGAGACGGTACTGATGGACACACCGGCGACGCGGGCTACGTCGTGGATATTGGCCATGCCGACTCCGATGTCTGCCGTGCGCGGGCCGGAGGGGATCCTCCGGCTGCCGGTTGTCTAAACGTTTCGACGACCGGTTGCCAGTACGCTACGTCACATTCCTGCTCCCGACAAGAGGTTTGTCGAAGAAGGGAACAAAGGCTTCCGACGTACGGGAACAGGCCACCGGGAGATCCCGATGGCCTGTTCCGTCGATGCTGTTCGTCCGGCGCCGGATCAGCGGCGCACTCCGGCACCGTTCGGCAGCTCGATGTCCAGTTCGGACAGCTCCCGGGCCACGCGGTCGAGATCGACCTTGAGGATCTCGACCGGCCCGGCACTGTGCCTGCCGTGCGACGGCTGCACCGCGACGACCTCGGATTCCCCTGCCGAGCCCTGTCGCACGGTGTCCCCGTCCCGACGGGCAGTGACTCCGGACTCTGCTCCGGACTGTGCGCCGTGCGCCGTGGTGCCTGTTGTCGGCGCACCGGCGACGGCGGGCGTGGTGCCCGTTGCCGCGGGCGACATGGACGCGGCAGGACCGGCGGGAGCGGCCTGGGCGAAGTCGACCGTGCGGCGCAGCGCCGTCTCCCTGATGAAGAGCACGCAGACGAGCCCGAGGACCGCGATGACCGCCGTGATCAGGAAGATCATGGCCGTGCTGTCCCCGTAGGCGGCCCGCACGATGTCGGCGATCGGTGCAGGGAGGTCGACGAGGTCGAGTGATCCGCCTGCGGCTCCGCCGGAGACGGGGATGCCGGCCGCGGCGAGGCCCTCGGCGGTCTTGTCCTCCACCTGGTTGCCGAGGATCGCGCCCAGCACTGCGACTCCTGCTGCGCCGCCCATCGAACGGAAGAAGGCCACGGAGGCGCTGGCGGAGCCGATGTCCTTGACCGCCACGGTGTTCTGGACCGCGAGGACGAGATTCTGCAGCATGAGCCCCAGGCCGAGGCCGAACACGAAGGTGTAGATGCCGACGAGCCAGAGTTCCGTCACGTGGTCGATGGTGCCGGCGAGGCCCAGGCCCGCGATGAGGAACAGGGCGCCCGCGATGAGGTACCTCTTCCACTTGCCGTACTTGGTGACGAGCTGTCCCGCACCGATGGAACCGATCAGGTTGCCGGCGATCATCGGGAGCGTGAGCAGGCCGGCCTCGGTGGGCGTGGCGCCGCGGGCCACCTGGTAGTACTGGCCCAGGTAGCTCGAGCTGGCGAACAGGGCGATGCCGACGGCGACCGAGGCGATGATCGCCAGGGCCGTGGTGCGCTCGGAGATGATCGTGAGCGGGATGATGGGCTCGGCCACCTTCGCCTCGACGACGAGCAGGAGCGCCAGCAGGATCACGCTGCCGCCCACCATCAGGGCGCTCTCGCGGGAGAACCACTCGTAGTAGCCCTCCTTGCCGGCGAAGGAGACCCAGATGAGGAGCAGGCTCACACCTGCGGTCAGCAGGATGGAGCCGAGCCAGTCGATCCGTGCCTTGCGGCGGGTGTCGGGGAGCTTCAGGGTGATCTGCAGCAGCACCAGGGCGATGATGGCGAGCGGGACGCAGACGAAGAACGTCCAGCGCCAGCCGAGCGGCGAATCCACGATGAAGCCGCCGAGCAGCGGTCCGCCGGCTGTCGCGACGGCCATGACGCCGCCCATGTAGCCGGAGTACCGGCCACGCTCACGCGGCGCGATGATGGTGCCGATGATCGCCTGCGCGAGGGCGGTGAGGCCTCCCATCGCGATGCCCTGGATGACGCGGGCCGTGAGGAGCAGCGGGATGGTGTGGGCGAACCCCGCGAGCACCGAGCCTGCGACGAAGATGACGATGCTGACCTGCACCAGGACCTTCTTGTCGAACAGGTCCGAGAACTTGCCCCAGATGGGGGTGGTCGCTGCGTTGGCGAGCAGGGCGGCGGTGATGACCCAGGCGAAGTCCGTCTGGGAGCCGTTGAGGTCGCTCATGATCGTGGGCAACGCGTTCGCGACGATGGTGCTGCTCAGGATCGCCGTGAACAGGCCGGCGAGCAGGCCCGTGAGCGCCTGCAGGATCTGCTTGTGGCTCATGGGCTCGCTGCTGCGGTGGTGGCGCGAGGCGTCCGCCGGCTGCTGTGCAGCGGCTTCGACATCCTTCGCCTCGGTGGAATGAATGGCCATCAGTGTTCTTCCTTCGACATCTCGGACGCGGGGTCCAGGTGGTGACGGCCGTCGTTGCCCGTGCGGTGTGCGGTGGTGCGGGGTGGATCCTGGTGGACGGGGTGTACCGGCCCGCCGGGGTGCGAGGCAGCGGAGCGGAGGGCGGCCGTGAGGTGCTGCACGGACGACGACGCCGCCTCGGCTTCGCTCTCGGTCCAGTCGGAGAGGATCTCCCGCAGTGTCTCGGCCCTGTGCTCATAGGTCTCTGCGAGGTACGTCCGGCCCTCTCCCGACAGCGAGAGCAGGCAGGCCCGCCCGTCCAGCGGGTCCGGGGTCCGGACCACGAAGCCGAACTGCTCGAGGTCCGCGAGCTGCCGGCTCAGTGCGGATGGTCCGATGCCGAGCTTGCCCGCGAGGACCGAGGCGCGCATGGGGCCGCCCTCTCCGATGAAGAACAGGACGCCGGTGTGAGCCGGGCCCAGCTCCGAGTACTTCATGGCGGCAGCCGTCACTCCCCGCAGGGCGCGCTGCAGATCGAAGATGTTGTGCACCAGCTCTGCAGCCGTGTGCTGCGCTACTGACATTCGAACTCCTGGCCTCATATACTTCGTTGCTCTAAGTAACTGTACGCCTGCCGTTTCGTTAGGTCAACTAAATAAACACCTCTCGGCCCGTCGCCTTCAACCTACTTTCCGTTCCTGCAACAAGTGGACCGTGCGTCCGCCGTCGTCGCCTACCGTGCTCCGGGCGGCCTCCTCGTCCCGCAACCCCGTCCGGATTCGCGGACGACGCCCCGTCAAGGAGGCCGGCCGACTGCACCGGACACTTGCGGTCCCGGTTCACGCCCTGTTAGTCCTGATACACAAGGGCAGGCCGGACCACCTGTCGAGGAGTGCCCGTCCCGGGCCACGGAAGAGGACGTTCGCCATGACGCGCAAGGAACCCCGTGTAGAAGAAGTCGACGAGAGCGAGCTCCGGGTCGAGAAACGGCCGAAGGAGTGGGCGGCCGGCATCCCCGGCGTCTACCACTCCATGAAGCCCGCGCTGGAGCACATGGGCGTGGAGCGCACGTTGAAGACCACCCTCAAGATGAACCACAAGGACGGGTTCGACTGCCCGAGCTGCGCCTGGCCGGATCCGCACAAGCGCAAGACCTTCGAATTCTGCGAGAACGGTGCCAAGGCCGTCACCTGGGAGGCGACGCCCGTCGTCATCTCCTCCGACTTCTGGTCCGAACACTCCCTCAGCGACCTGCGCTCGCATTCCGACTACTGGCTCGGTATGCAGGGACGCCTCGTCGAGCCCGTCTACAAACCGGCCGGCGAGGACCACTACCGGCCGGTCAGCTGGGACGAGGCCTTCGAGATCGTCGGGAACAAGCTGAAGAGCCTGGACTCCCCCGACGAGGCGGCCTTCTACACCAGCGGCCGCACCTCGAACGAAGCGGCCTTCCTGTACCAGCTGTTCGCACGCGGCTACGGCACCAACAACCTCCCCGACTGCTCCAACATGTGCCATGAGTCCTCCGGCTGGGCCATGGGCCAGACCATCGGCATCGGCAAGGCGACCGTCACCTTCGACGACTACGCGGACGCGGACCTCATCATCGTCATGGGGCAGAATCCGGGCACCAACCACCCGCGCATGCTGACCGAGCTGGAGGCCTGCAAGCGCAGCGGCGGGCAGATCGTCGCCGTCAATCCCCTTCCCGAGGCATCGCTCAAGCGCTACAAGAACCCGCAGCTGGTCCGGGGCGTCATCGGCAAGGGCACCGAGATCGCGGACCAGTTCCTCCAGATCCGGCTCGGCGGCGACATGGCCCTCCTGCAGGCCGTGTCCAAGCGCGTCTTCGAGGCCGAGGCGAAGAACCCCGGGACGGTCCTGGACCACGCCTTCCTCGAGGAGCACTGCGAGGGCCTGGACGAGCTGCGCGAGTACCTGCTGACCCTCGACGAGGCCACCGTCCTCGAAGCCACGGGCCTGCGCACGGAGGAGATCGACGAGCTCGCCGCCCGGTACATCGCCGCCGACAAGGTGATCATCACGTGGGCCATGGGCATCACCCAGCAGAAGAAGGGTGTCGCCACCATTAAGGAGATGATCAACCTCCTGCTGCTGCGCGGCAACATGGGCAAGCCGGGCGCGGGCGCCTCCCCCATCCGCGGCCACAGCAACGTGCAGGGCGACCGCACCATGGGCATCTGGGAGCAGATGCCGCCCACCTTCATGGACGCCCTCGGCAGGGAGTTCGGCTTCGAACCGCCACGGGAGCACGGCGCCGACGCCGTGGAGTCGATCAAGCGCATGCGCGACGGCAAGGTGAAGGTCCTCGTGGCGCTCGGCGGGAACCTGGTCTCGGCCATCTCGGACACGCAGGTGGCCGAGAAGGCGTTCGAGAACACCGACATGACCGTGCAGATCTCGATCAAGCTCAACCGCTCGCACCTCGTGACGGGCAAGGAGGCGCTGATTCTGCCCTGCAAGGGCCGCACCGAGATCGACCGTCAGGCCACGGGCGTCCAGTTCGTCTCGGTCGAGGACACCGTGTGCGCGGTGCACCCCTCCTGGGGCAGCGTGGAGCCGGTCTCGGAGAACCTGCTCTCCGAGCCCGCCATCGTCAGCCGGCTCGCACGCGCCACGATCGACGGGAAGATCGACGCCGACTGGGAGGGCTTCGAGAAGGACTACGACCTCATCCGCGAACACATCGCGCACGTGGTCGAGGGCTGCGAGGACTACAACCGCAAGATCCGGCAGGACGGCGGCTTCATCCTCGCGAACGGCCCGCGCGACTCGCGTACGTTCAACACGCCCACGGGCAAGGCCGTCCTCACCGTCAACGACCTCGAGTACCTCGAGCGCCCCGAGGGGACGCTGATCCTGCAGTCCCTGTGCGCGCACGACCAGTGGAACACCACCATCTACGGCAACAACGACCGCTACCGCGGCATCAAGAAGGGCCGGCACGTGGTGTTCATCAATCCCGAGGACATCGCCGAACTGGGCCTGAAGGACGGCCAGAACGTGGACATCCACGGCGTGTACGACGACGGCGTGCAGCGCGTGCTCCGCGCCTACCGCGTCGTCTCGTACCCGACCGCACGCGGCTGCGCGGCGTCGTACTATCCCGAGGCGAACGTCCTGGTGCCCCTCGACGAGGTGGCGCAGGGCAGCAACACCCCCACGTCGAAGCAGATCATCGTCCGGTTCGAGCCGAGCACGCACACGGCGCCTTCCAAGCACGACGCCGAAGCGACCGCCCAGGTGCCCGACCCCGAACCGGACGGCTTCCCGGTCGCCGGCACAGGAGTACCCGTGAAGGAGGCGGAGGCCTCGAACGCCTAGCCCCCGACGGGACAGCTCCCCGCCAGTAGACTGCTCCGGTCAGCGACCACGAGGGACGGGCCGGATGGATCGGGAACGGGACCAGCAGCACGACGAGCAACGTCGCGTCATCCGCGTTCTCGTCGTCGCGCAGGTCCTGGGTGGCGTGGGCGCCGGGGCGACGCTGTCCCTCGGTGCGCTACTCGCTGCAGAGACCTCGGGTTCCAGCGCCTGGTCCGGGATGGCGGCCACCATGGCCACGCTCGGTGCCGCCGCCGCAGCCGTCCCCCTCGCCACCCTCGCCCAGCGCAGGGGGCGCCGCGTGTCCCTCTCGACGGGCGCCGTCGTCGCCGGCGCCGGCGCGTTGCTCGCCATCACGGCGGCGTCGCTCTCGCTGTTCCCGCTGCTGCTCGTGGCACTCGTGCTCCTCGGATCCGGGTCGGCCACGGGACTGCAGGCCCGCTTCGCCGCCACCGACCTGGCGACCGACGCGACGCGCGGCCGCAGCCTCGCCGTCGTGGTGTGGTCCACGACCATCGGAGCCGTCCTCGGACCGAACCTCTTCGAACCCGGCGAGGCCGTGGCGGGCGTCCTCGGCATCCCCCCGCTCAGTGGGGGCTTCGTCTTCTCCGCCGCGGCGCAGGCCGCAGCAGCCGCCGTCTACTCGCTGGGGCTGCGGCCGGACCCGCTCCTGACCGCGCTGCGGCGCCAGGCCGCCGACCGCCCGACGGGGAGCGCACCCCCGGAGCGACGGCGGGGGTTAGCTGTCCTCGCCCGGAATCCTGCCGCGCGCTATGCGGTGGTCAGCATCGCCGTGAGCCACGCCGCCATGGTCTCCCTGATGTCCATGACGCCGGTGCACCTGCACGACCACGGCGCCGGACTGACGGTCGTGGGGCTGACCATCAGCCTCCACGTGGCCGGGATGTACGCTCTCTCACCGGTCTTCGGCTGGATCGCCGACCGCGCCGGACACACCCGAGGCATCCTCTGCGGCCAGCTACTGCTGCTCGCAGCGCTGATGACCGCATGGCAGGGCTCCGGTTCCGAGGCGTGGGTGACCGCAAGCCTGGTGCTGCTCGGCCTGGGCTGGTCCGCCTGTGTCGTCTCGGCGTCAGCACTCCTCGCAGGTGCCGTCGACGTGACCGAGCGCGCGCCGGTGCAGGGGTCGTCGGACCTCGTCATGAACCTCGCCGGCGCCCTGGGCGGCGCCCTCGCCGGACCGGCGCTCGTGCTGCTGGGCTACGCGGGCCTCGGCCTGGCAGCAGCGGTCCCGGTCGTCGTCGTGCTGGCGTGGACCCTCGCGCGTGCCTCGGGCCGGGACCGGACCACGGTCCCGGCCTGACCGCTCGAGGCTACTGGGCGCTGCCCGTCCAGCCCTCCTCCTCGCGGGTCTCCTCGTCCTTCCGAAGAACGGTCGTCACGGTGTTCGCCGCCTTCTCCACCGCGGCACTCGCCTCGTCGCGGCTGCGCGTGGTCACGGTGCCGGCGGCATAGCCCACGAGAAAGGCGCTGATGGCCCCGGCGGAGGGCGACACGAGCTGGGCGGACCGCTCGGCCAGCTCGACGATCCGCGGATGGTCCACCTCCAGGTCGAGGATCTGCAGGGCCTGGGTCAGGGTCCGGCTCCACTCGCTGAGGGTGCGCTCTTCGTCGTCGGGCGTTGCCATGGTGTCTCCTCGCGTCGGGGGCGGTGCCTGGCTGCCGAATTCCGCCGGCAGTGTTCCTCCAAGCTTTAGCACCAGCACGGCAGTCCATCAATGCACGGCTCCTTTCGACGTGCCTTGACTTCGTCTCCTTCCGGGGATGTAATTCCCTCATTCCCTGGTGACACGATTCACCAGCGTTATCGCCGATTACCGGCAGGACCACCTCGACGGAGAGGAACCGTTCAGCATGACACCCCCCACAGCCAGGGCCGGGCGAACCCGCCTGGCAGCAGTGCTCGGAGCCACGATGCTCCTGGCCACCGGAGCAGGAGCCACGGCCATCGCAGCTCCCCCGCTCGATCCGGCGGGAACGACGCCGGTCGCCACGAAGAAGACTCCCCCGACCGCCAGGCCGGACTTCGGGCCCAACGTGACGATCTTCGATCCGAGCATGCCGGTCGGCGAGATCCAGGCAGCGGTCGACGCCGTCAACGCCCGGCAGATCGACAACGAGATGGGCACCGAACGGGAGGCACTCCTGTTCCTGCCCGGCACCTACGGCACCGACACCGAACCACTGCAGTTCAAGGTCGGCTACTACACCGAGGTGGCCGGCCTCGGGGCATCACCCTCCGATGTGACCATCAACGGCAAGATCGAGGTCTACAACCGCTGCCTGGAGGACAACGGCACCGCCAACTGCATAGCGCTCAACAACTTCTGGCGGACGCTCTCCAACCTGACCCTCGAGGTCAACGGCGCCGGTCAGGACGGCTGCCGGGCCACGGCCAACTTCTGGGCCGTCTCCCAGGCGGTCTCCCTCCGCCGGGTGGACGTCACCGGCGGCACCCTCTCGCTGATGGACTACTGCACCGCCGGTCCCCAATTCGCGAGCGGCGGCTACCTCGCCGATTCGAAGGCCGGCGACATCGTCAACGGCTCCCAGCAGCAGTGGCTGACGCGCAACAGCGAGATCGGCAGCTGGTCCAACGGCGTCTGGAACCAGGTCTTCTCCGGCACCGAGGGCGCCCCCTCCGACGAGGGCTTCCCCACTCCCCCGTACACCACGGTCGACCGGACGCCGGTCAGCCGCGAAAAGCCGTACCTGTTCGCGGACAACGCCGGCTCGTACAGCGTCCGCGTGCCCGCCGCCCAGTCGAACTCCCGTGGCATTTCGTGGAAAGACGGCCTGACGCCGGGACGCACCATCCCGCTGTCCGAGTTCTTCGTCGCCCGTCCCGGCGACTCCGTGCAGGCGATCAACAACGCCCTGGCCCGCGGCAAGCATCTCCTCCTCACCCCGGGCGTCTACGACATCGCGCAGACCATCGCGGTGAAGCGGGCGGACACCGTGGTCCTCGGTCTCGGCCACGCGACCCTGACCGCCGTGGACGGAGCGACTCCTCTGCGCGTCGCTGACGTCCCGGGCGTCGTCATCGCCGGCGTCACGATCGACGGCGGCACCGTCAACTCCCCCGTCCTGCTGCAGGTCGGGACGAAGAACGGCAACAACGGCGCGAAGCACAGCGATCCAGCCAACCCGACGACGCTGAGCGATGTGTACTTCCGCATCGGCGGCCCGCACGTGGGCAAGGCGGATGTGAGCCTCGAGATCAACAGCGACGACGTGCTGATCGACCACACCTGGGTGTGGCGTGCCGACCACGGCAACGAGGGGTCCTTCGGCTGGGACGTCAGCACCGGGCGCAACGGCGTGATCGTGAACGGCGACGACGTCACGGCCACGGGCCTGTTCGTGGAGCACTACCAGGAGTACAACGTCATCTGGAACGGGGAGAACGGCCGCACGGTCTTCTTCCAGAACGAGCTCCCGTACGACCCGCCCAACCAGGCCGCATGGCAGCACGACGGCGTCCTCGGCTGGGCCGGCTTCAAGGTGGCCGACGACGTGAAGCACCACACCCTGGAGGGCGGCGGTTCGTACATCTTCACCAACGTGGATCCGACCATCCACGCGACGCGTGGCTTCGAGGTGCCGGACACCCCCGGAGTGGTGCTCGACCACGTCCTGACCGTCAACCTCGGCGCGGGCACGATCGATCACGTGGTGAACGACACCGGCGCACCGGTGAGCAACGCGAACACGGGGACGCCGAGCTACGTGGAGCGCTACCCGTAAGGCGTTCCTGCGGGCGCAGGACCGCATGGTGCACGGGAAGGGCCGGAGCAGTGCTCCGGCCCTTCCTGCCTGCCGGGCTGTGTATTGTTGCGCCTGCGCCGGCCGTCGAAGCGGATTGCAGGGGAACAAGGACGGGTCGTTGCTACTGATGGCGGACAATGCCTCGGAGCATCGGCACACTCTTGAATCGAAGGACCGACGTACGGCCGTTCAGCGCCGAGCCTGTTCCTTCTCCACTGCGGGGTCCGTGTTGCTGCTTTGGACGTGACGTGCCAGCTTCGGCACGCGCTGCAGAAATACGCACCCCGCGGACCCTTCCGGCCAGATGCCGCGTATTTTCGGGTCACGGCTCGAATCGCCAACTCAGCGGCACGAAGAGTGGGATAGGGAATTTTCGTGCAGTTCGACATGTCGGTAGTCCTCGACTTGTCGCAACCGGCGGGTCAAATCCTGCCCACTGCGCGGATCACGCTCGAATGCGATCAGCCACGGAGGAGCTTGAAAGCTCCAATTGCCCACCACCATAGCCGATCGAGCTTGTGCCTGAAGCCGACGAGGACGTATTTCTAAACCACGCCGTCGTAATGACGCACCCGGGTCGGGTTGCCGACGTGCGTGGCACCGCTGCCCCCGACGGCGAGTGTCAGGCGGACTCCCGCTCCACCAGGTGCAGTCCGTGACCCGGATGCCCGGGCTTCTCCACCGAGCCGTCGAGATCGGCCAGCACGAGGGCCGCCAGGTATCGGGCCTGGACCTCGATCGACTGGGAGACCGTCGTGAGCGGAGGCGCCGCGAGGCGTGCCGCCGGGACGTCGTCGACGCCCACCACGGAACAGTCGCCGGGACAGGCCAGCCCCTCCGCCCGCAGGCCTGCGAGAACCGCGAGTGCGACGTCGTCGTTGTAGGCCGCGACGGCGGTGACGCCCTGCTCCCGCCAGGCACGGACAGCGGTGGCAGCAGCGGGCACGTCGAGGGCGACAGGCAGCACGTGCGGGTCCGGGAGTCCCAGCTCCGAGCAGGCGCGCTGCACACCGAGCAGGCGGTCGCGGGCGAAGACCTCGAGCCGGGCATCCGGAGGCCAGGCGTAGCCGATCCGTGCACCCTGTCGTCCTGCGAGCCGCCGGGCCTGGAGGGCGCCGATCTCCAGCTGGCTCCGGGACGGCAGATCCGCATCGGGCTGGTGCTCCTCGCCGAGGGTCCCGAGCACCTGGATGCCGGCCTGGCGCATGGCGAGGAGATCGTCCTCGGCGAACGGGGCGAAGCCGATCACCGCACGCGGCGTCACCGCCCGCCAGAGATCGGTGAGGGGGCGCGATCCCCGGCCGTGGTGCACGAGGACCGACAACCCGCGACCCGCCAGTTCGTCGGCGAGTTCGTCCAGCAGGGTCTCGATCACCGGTCCGACGGGCCAGTCCGGCAGGAGGCACAGCACCAGGTCACTGCGCCCGGTGCGCAGCGCCCGGGCTGCCGCCGACGGGGCGTACCCGAGGCGGATCGCGGTCTCCCGGACGCGGCGGCGGGTCTCGGCCGAGATGTTGACGCCGTCCCGCCCGGTCAGGACGTAGCTGACGGTGGTGCGCGACACCCCGCTCTCGCGGGCGACATCAGCGCTCGTGATCCCTGCCACCGCTCCCCCTTCCGGCCTGCGTGTCCTGCCTGTCAGTGTAGGTGCGGGCGGTCGGGCCTGGTGGAGGAACCGGCCCGACGCCGGTTGCCCCACCGGAGCGCACCGCGCTCGGCGTTCTGCCGTACCAGCGGCGGACACAGCGCGTGAGGGCCGACTGCTCGGACAGACCGACCAGCCCGGCGACCTGCTGCAGCGGCAGGTCCGTGCGCGTCAGGAGGCGGAGCGCCGTATCCCGCCGGACGTCGTCGAGCAGCGCCCCGAAGGAGGTGCCCTCAGCGGCCAGCCTGCGCTGGAGTGTCCGTGGATGCATCCCCAGGAGCCTGGCGGCGGAGTCGATCCCGGACGGCGAGGTGCCCAGCATGCGGTCGATGGCGTTGCGGACCTGCGGTGCCACGACGCGCCCCGGCTCGGGGAAGTGGGTGCGGAGGTACTCCAAGGCGATCTCGCGGAGTGTCCCGTCCACGCCGGCGAGCGGCCGGTCGAGCAGGCTCCGCGGGACGCGCAACAGCGAGGCGGGCTGCCCGAACCGGACCTCGGCGCCGAAGAACTCGGCATAGCGCGCCGCGGACGCCTTCGGCAGGTGCGAGAGGTGCACGGAGTGGAGCCCGTACGGGCCGTCCAACAGGAAGCGGATCATGCGGTGCGCGAAGGCGAGGATGGCGTCGGTGGCCTGCCGGGGCGGTGTCCCCTCCGAGGACCCGTAGCAGAGGCCGACGTCGCCGGGGCGCCCCTCCGGGTCGGACACGATCGTGAAGCGCAGCACGGGACTGTGCAGGAAGAGGAACTGGGATGCGCATTCCAGCGCAGCCCCGACGGTCGGCGAATTCTGGACGGCCACGGCGAGCGGCCCGAGGATGCCGATGTCCTGGTACTCGGAGATGCGCAGTCCGAGGTCCGGGCAGGGCAGCTCACGCGCCGCACCCTCGAGGAGCTTCGCCATCGCGATGTCGGGCACGAGGACGTCGTCGCTGTCGAGCGCCGCGAGCGGCACGCGGTACCTGCCCGCGAGCGCCTCGGCGTCGCCCCCGAACTGCTCCACCACCGTGCGGAAGCCGCGCATACCGGCGGATCGGATAACGGAGCCCATGTCGTCCAAGGGTAAAGAGGTGTCGTGCGAAGTCAAGCGCTCGCGCGACGACCGTCGGAATAATGGACGTATGGAAACCCCCCTCGAACATCTCGACGTCGTCGTCGTGGGCGCCGGACTCTCCGGTATCGGCGCCGCCTACCGCGTCTCCACCGAACTGCCGGGCAAGACCTTCGCCGTGCTGGAGGCCCGCAGTGCCATCGGCGGCACCTGGGACCTCTTCCGGTATCCCGGCATCCGCTCCGACAGCGACATGTTCACCCTCGGCTATCCCTTCCGCCCGTGGACCGAGGCCAAGGCCATCGCCGACGGCTCGTCCATCCTCCGGTACATCCGCGACACCGCGGAGGACCCGCGGATCCGCGAACGCATCCGGTTCCGCACCAGACTCGTCAGCGCGGCGTGGTCCTCCCGGGACGCCCGCTGGACGCTCGACCTGGACGTCACGGACGACGACGGTGCGACCGGGCGCCGCCGCATCACGTGCGGGTTCCTCTACCTCTGCAGCGGCTACTACAACTACGACTCCGGGCACGAACCGGCCTTCGCAGGCCTCGAAGCCTTCGAGGGCGAGGTGGTCCGGCCCCAGTTCTGGCCCGAGGACCTGGACTACGCGGGCAAGCGCGTCGTCGTGATCGGCAGCGGAGCCACCGCCGTCACGCTCGTCCCGTCCATGGCGGAGGAGGCAGCACACGTGACGATGCTCCAGCGCTCCCCCACCTACATCACGGCTGTACCGAGCCGCGACAAGTTCTCCGACGCAGCGCGCCGCCACCTGCCCGCAGGTCTCGCCCACCACGTGGCCCGTGCCAAGAACGTCCTGTTCACGCAGGCCTTCTACCAGTTGTGCCGCCGCCGCCCGGAAATCGCCAAGAAGCTCATCCGCACCCAGACGGCACGGATCCTCGGCGACGAGAAGACCGTGCAGGAGAACTTCACCCCGGCCTACAACCCGTGGGACCAGCGCCTCTGCGTCGCACCGAGTGCGGACTTCTTCCGATCCCTGACGTCCGGGAAAGCCTCAGTGCTCACGGACACGATCGACACCTTCACCCCGCGCGGCATCCGGCTCGCGTCCGGACAGGAACTCGAGGCCGACGTCGTCGTGACCGCCACCGGACTGTCGATGCTGCCCCTGGGCGGCGCCGCGATCAGCGTCGACGGGACCCCCGTGGACCTCGGCGACTCCTGGGTCTACCGGGGGCTGATGATCAGCGGGGTCCCGAACCTCGCCCTCTGCGTGGGCTACACCAACGCCTCGTGGACGCTCCGCGCGGACCTCAGCTCGCGCTATGTCTGCCGCCTCATCAAATACCTGGACCGCCGCGGCCACCGGTACGGTGCCCCCGCCACCGACGGAGCGATGACGGCACGGCCGATCCTCGACCTCACCTCCGGATACGTGCAGCGCGCGGTCTCGGCCTTCCCCAAACAGGGCGACCGGCAGCCCTGGACCATGCGACAGAACTACCTGCTCGACGCCCCGACCGCACTGCACGGGAACCTCGCGAAGAACATGGTCTTCGACGCTCCCGCACCGCCCGCCGCCCCCGCACCCGAGCTCCAGGAGATCCACGCATGAGCCTTCGCCCGTTCCGGTTCGCCGGTGCCACCGCCGTCGTCACCGGCGCCGCCGGCGGCATGGGCGAGCACCTTGCCCGCGGCCTCGCCGAGCGCGGGAGCACCCTGCTCCTCGTGGATCGCGATGCGGCACGGCTCGACGCCGTCGTCTCGTCCGTCCGTGCCACCTACCCGGGCATCCGGGTGACACCCTTCGTCGCGGACCTCTCCGACCGCGCTGCCGTCGAGGGCCTCGCAGCCGACCTCCTTGCCACGACCGACACCGTGGACCTGCTGGTCAACAACGCGGGCGTGGCACTCGCCGGGCGCTTCGACCAGATCAGCATCGCGGACTTCGAATGGGTCATGGCCGTCAACTTCTCCGCGCCGGTCCTGCTCACGCACTCCCTGCTGCCGAGGATCAGCCCGGGCGGCCATATCGTCAACGTCTCGAGCCTGTTCGGCCTCGTGGGACCGAAGGGACAGACCGCCTACTCGTCCAGCAAGTTCGCACTGCGCGGCTTCACGGAAGCCCTGCGCAACGAGCTGCTGCCGCGCGGCATCGGCACCACGACCGTGCACCCAGGCGGCATCCGGACCAACATCGCACGCAACGCACGCATCGGCGGGAACCTCGACGAGGCCGAGGTGAAGGCTGCCCGGGCCGACTTCGACAAGCTCCTCACCTTCCCCGCGGAACGGGCTGCGGAGCTCATGCTCGAGGCCGTGAAGGCCCGCCGGCCCCGCCTGCTGATCGGACTGAGCGCCAAGGTGCCCGACATCGTCGCCCGCGTGGCGCCGACGTCCTTCGGCACACTCGAGCGGCGCGCCTCGCAGCTCGTCCGCCTCGCCGGGAAGGTGCGCTGGTGAGCGGGGGGCGTGCCGGTGCCGGCCACGCGTCCGGACCGGCGGAGTCCCGGCACGAGGACGGCTACCTGCGGGTGGACGGGATCCGTGTCCGCTTCCGCGACGAGGGGGCCCGGGAGAAGCCGCCGGTCCTCCTGCTGCACGGCATCGGCCGCAGCCTCGAGGACTGGGAGGGGCTGTACGGCAGGCTCGCGCCGGACCACCGCGTGATCAGCGTGGACCTGCCCGGCTTCGGGCTGTCCGAACGCACCCAGGGGCGGTACTCGATGGAATCGATGGCGCGGTTCGTGCTCGCCGCCCTGGACGTCCTGGGCGAGCACCGACCCCTGCACCTGGTCGGCAACTCGCTCGGCGGGGCGGTCGCCATGAAGATCAGTGCACTGGAACCGCAGCGTGTCCGGAGCCTCGTCCTCGTGAACAGCGCCGGATTCGGCAGGGAGGTCACGCTCGCACTGCGCATCCTCGCCATTACACCGGTGGGTCGCCGGCTCATGAAGGACAAGTCCCGCAAGGCCGCGTACCGCACCGAACGCGCCCTGTTCTACGACAAGAAGTTCGTCACCGAGGAACGCCTCGACCACGCGCAGGCCGTGGGCGCGAACCCCGGCCACGACGACGTCCTGCTCGCCGTCGCCCGCCACCTCGGCACCTTCCGCGGAGTACGGCGGCGCTGGCGGACCCGGCTGCTCCGCACCGTCGCCGCGCAGCGGAAGCCGACCCTCGTGGTCTGGGGCGACGAGGACCGAATCCTGCCGGCGTCGCACCTGGAGCACGCGCGGACGGTGTTCCCCTCCGCGGAGTTCCACCTCTTCGAGAAGTGCGGGCACATGCCGCAGATCGAGCGGGAGGAGGAATTCGACGCCCTCGTGCGACGGTTCATCGGAGGCGTGGAGGACTAGTCCGACCCCTCCCCTCCCCTTACCTCCGGGCCGGCTCCGTGATGAGATGAACCATGACGCGCGTGATCTACTACACGGCCTCCACCATCAACGGATTCATCGCCGACGAGCACAACTCCCTGGACTGGCTCTTCGCCGTCGAACCGCCCCCTCCGGACTCCTACGAGCGGTTCCTGGACACCGTCGGGGTGCTGGTGCAGGGTTCGACGACGTACGAGTGGGTCCTCGCCTTCGAGAAACTCCTCGACGATCCCGCCCGATGGGGCACGCTGTACGGCGAGCGTCCCACCTTCGTCTTCAGCACGAGGGACCTGCCGATCCCGGAGGGTGCGGACGTGCGGCTCGTCGCCGGTGACGTCCGTGCCGTCATCGACCGGGTGAGGCAGGCTGCGGGCGGCAGGGACATCTGGATCGTCGGTGGCGGCGACCTCGCCGGCCAGTTCCTCACCGCCGGACTGCTCGACGAGATCCAGGTGGCGGTGGCACCCGTCGCGCTGGCGGGAGGCGCACCGGTGCTGCCCCTGCGCGTGGAATCGGACCGCCTCACGCTGCGGTCCGTGGAGCAGCAGGGGCAGTTCGCCTTTCTGACCTACGACGTCGGCCCCCGCGCGCAGCAGTCCGACAGCAGTTCTTGAGTCATTCTCGAGCGGTTCTTCGCTCCCGCTTCGGGTTGGGGCGCGACACTGGACATCTCGGTAGGGGTTCCAGGAAGCGGCCTCCCCGGTCAGGCCTTCGGCCATCGTTCCACGACACGTGACAGGAGTCGGAGTGCAACCCATCCTCGACCGGGCGGCCCAGGTCGGGCTCGCAGCCGGCACCGCGTCGTCCGAGGCAGCAACCTCCTGCGTCACGTCCTGCACGGATGTGCTGGCCGACCTGATCCAGGACATCGAACGGGCGTTCCAGGACCCGGATACGGGGCAGTGGACCTCCGCTGTCCAGCACCTGCAGGAGGTGGCCGGCGAAGCCGGCGCCAGGCGCGTGGAACAGACGGCGTCCCGGCTGCTCGCGCTGGACATGCACGACGCCGAATCCGCCCTGGAGCTCCTCTTCCATCTGCGGTCCGACGCCCGCGTCTTCACGCTCGCGCAGGCAGCCGAACGGCGTGAGCAGGCGTTCGCGAACCAGCTCACGGGGCGCAGGATCGCCTAGCACGCGCGTGCATGCACACGGCGCTGCTGGACGGGATCAGCGCCGGTTGCGCCTCGCCACGGCTCGGAGCTGGATGATCCGGATGGCACCGACGAGTGCGACGACCGCCCCTCCACCGACGGCTGCGATGAGGAGCGCGAGCCCCAGTGCGATCGAGCCCTCGAGGCCGAAGAACGTCACGAGCACCGGAGTGTCGTTCTGCAGGAAGAACACGATCAGGAGGACCAGCAGGACGATCGCGGCGATGACCGCCGTCCAGATCGCGCCGGCCCGCGTATGCCTCTCGCCCTTGGCCGCCCCGGACGGGATCCTGCCCTGCGGTTCGTCCGCATTGCCTGTCGTCATGATGACTCCTCTCCTGGCAGGACAGGAACACGCCCCTGTCCTCGGCTTCCCACCCTACTACTAAGCAGGCTTAGCTGTCGGGCTCGCATCCCGTGCCGTGGACGGGACGTAGGCGTCCTGCCACCGCGCGAGTTCCGCGAAGAACGCCGAACGGGCCGGCTCGGGCGAGAGCGTGAGGTCGTGGATGCCACCCGTGATGCGGACCAGGGTGACGAGCCCGCCGAGCCTGGGTGCCCGCCCCGCGATGTGGGCGACGTCGAGCACCACGTCCGTCGACGAGATACGGTCGGGCTCCTTCGTGGGATTCGAGGTCGCGTCGGAACACGCGACGAGGATCGGGCAGTCGATCGCGAGGCCCCGGTTGAGCTCTGCGTGGCCCCGCCGGACGGCGCGCAGCCAGCCCGCCACCACAGGGAATCCGCCGTGCGGCTTCCAGGTCAGGTCGTAGTCCCAGGAGCCACCGCTGTCCCGGTGCAGGTATTTGCCGTAGGCGGAGCCGAGCTTCCCGACGACGACGCGCGGCCGAAGCGTCCCGATCCGGTGCACCGCGGCGGTGCCGAGGGTGCGCTGGAAGAGGCTCGCGTTGAGGTCGAACCACGGGCTGTTCAGGACGAGGGCGTCGACGATCCCGCGGCCGCGGCGTCGATGGGCCCAGAGCGATGTGATCAGCCCGCCGGTGGAGTGCCCCATCACCACGAGGACATCATGCCCCTCGTCCTCGCGGATGATGCGGGCCGCCTCGTCGAGCTCCTCGTCGTACTCCTCCAGGGCCGGAACGTAGTTCGGTGTCTGGTGCGCACGCAGCGACCGTCCGTACTTCCGCAGGTCCAGCGCGTAGAAGTCGAAGCCCGCCTCGTGCCACGCGTCGGCGAGGTTGGTCTGGAAGAAGTAGTCCACGAACCCGTGGACATAGAGCACAGCCCGCCGGGATCCTCCGGGGAGTGCCCTGCGGACGAGCGTCGCGACGACCTCACCCTCGTCGTCGGGCCGCAGCGGGAGCGTCCGCACCTCGTACCCGGGGCCCAGGACGTCCTCGCGATAGGCGTCCTGCTGCTCTGCGTTCGTCGTCATCGGCAGTCCTCCCGTGCTCTGGCTCACTTCAGGAACACCCCCTGGCGAGGGCGCTCGGTACTGGACCTGCCCCGTTCACCCGGAGCAAGGCTAGCGTCACCAGTGTGTCACCGGTCACGGATAAGCTGTCGCCACCGCATTCCTACAGGAGCTGATTTCACGTGTCACAAAGTTTCACCAGGGGCCACCGGCGCGTCGCGGCGGCCATCGCCCTCGGCTGCGTCGCAGCACTCGGACTCGCACCCGCAGCAACCGCCGCACCCGGCGGTGCCAAGGGCACCAAGGACGCCGTCACCATCACCGTCATGGGCACCAGCGATCTCCACGGCTACATCGAGAACTGGGACTACTTCAAGAACGCGGAGTACGACGACGCCGCCGGGAACGACGTCGGACTCGCGAAGATCTCGACCCTCGTGAACCAGGTCCGCGCCGACCGCGGCGAGGAGTCGACGCTGCTGATCGACAACGGCGACACCATCCAGGGCACCTCGCTCACGGACTACTACGCCAACACCGAACCGGTGGACGAGACCGGCGAGCTGCACCCCATGGCCGCCGCGATGAACGCCATGGGCTACGACTCCACCACGCTCGGCAACCACGAGTTCAACTACGGACTGCCGCTCCTGCGTACCTACCAGGACCAGCTCGACTTCCCGCTGCTGGGCGCCAACGTCAAGGACGCGGCCACGGGCGAGGAGGCCTTCACGCCGTACGTCATCAAGACGATCAAACTCAAGGGCCAGAAGCCCATCAAGGTGGGCGTCCTCGGGCTGACCACGCCCGGCAGCGCCATCTGGGACAAGAACAACGTCGAGGGTGAGCTCCGCTTCGAGGGCATGGTGGAGCAGGCGCGGAAGTACGTGCCCGAGATGAGGGCCGCGGGAGCGGACGTCGTCGTCGTCAGCTCCCACTCCGGCCCCTCCGGGACGTCCTCCTACGGCGGCGGGCTGCCGGTCGAGAACGCGTCGACGCTCATCGCCGAGCAGGTCCCCGGGATCGATGCGATACTCGCGGGCCACGAGCACCAGGAGATCCCGGAGCGCTTCGTCACGAACAGGCAGACGGGCGAGCAGGTACTCCTCACCGAGCCGAAGAACTGGGGCATGCGCCTGTCCGTCCTGGACTTCGAGCTGACCAAGGTGCGCGGCCAGTGGGACGTCACCTCGGCCACCTCGGAGCTGCTCGACACCAACACCGTCGAAGCGGACCCGACGATCTCGGCCATCACCGCCGACCAGCACCAGCGCGTCATCGAGTACGTGAACACCGCGATCGGCACCGCGACCGAGACAATGTCCGCAGCCGACTCACGCTACCGCGACACCGCGGTGATGGACTTCGTCAACGAAATCCAGGCCGGAGCCGTGGACAGGGCCCTGGAGGGGACGCCGCAGGCCGACCTGCCGGTCCTGTCCATCGTGGCACCGTTCAACCGCGCCGCGGTGATCCCCGAGGGGCCCGTCACCATCCGTGACATGGCCGGCCTGTACGTCTTCCCGAACACACTGTTCGGCGTCGAGATGACCGGTGCCCAGGTCAAGGACTACCTCGAGTACTCGGCCAAGTACTTCGCCCAGACCGCTCCCGGCGCCCCGGTGGACCCCGCGACGCTCACGAACGCCTCGGGCACCCCCGACTACAACTACGACATGATGTCCGGCGTCTCCTACGACATCGACATCAGCAAGCCGGTGGGCGAGCGCATCACCGACCTGAGCTACGACGGGGCACCGATCGATCCCGAACAGCGCTTCGCCGTGGCCACGAACAACTACCGGCAGTCCGGTGGCGGCAATTTCCCGCACATCGCCACGGCACCGGTCCTCGTGAATCAGACCACGGAGATCCGGCAGCTGCTGATCGACTACCTGATCGCCGAGGGCACGATCGACCCCGCCTCCTTCTTCGAGGAGAACTGGAAGCTCACCCGGGACGGCGAGCCGGTCTTCGACTAGGCAGGACCGTTCCCGAAGGAGCGGCACACGGGCAACAGCAGGACGCGGACCCGTCAGGTCCGCGTCCTGCTGTTCTTCGCCCTAGATTGGAGACATGAGCATCGAGATCTCGACGGCGACGGCCGACGACGCCCCAGCCCTGGCGGCCTGCGCGGCCATCACGTTCCCGCTGGCCTGCCCGCCCGATTCGCCGCCGGAGGACATCCGGCGGCACATCCGGACCCAGCTCTCGGTCGAGCGGTTCGAGGCGAACATCGTCGCACCCGGGCACACGATCCTGTGCCTCCGCGACGGGAAGGGGATCGCCGGGTACAGCATGATCGTGCTGGACCAGCCGACGGACGCCGACGTGCTGTCCGCGCTGTCGATCTCACCCGTCGTGGAGCTCAGCAAGTTCTACGTCCATCCCGACCATCACGGCCGCGGATCGGCGGCAGCGCTGATGGCCGCCACCCTGGAGCTCGCCGCCGCATCCGGTCTGGCGGGTGTCTGGCTCGGCGTGAACCAGGAGAACTCCCGTGCCCTCCGGTTCTACACGAAGAACGGCTTCCGCAGGGTGGGGACCAAGCGCTTCCGTCTCGGCGATCGCTTCGAGGACGACTTCATCCTCGAGCAGGCGTTGCCCGCGCGGACGCGGACCGCCGCCTGACCTGCAGCCCGGCTCCGCCTAGCCCACGGTCAGCTCGCCCATGCGGCCCCAGCCCTCGGCTCCGATGCGCTCGCTGATGATCTCCGGCGTCTCCACGAGTGCCTGCGGCATGTCCTGCATGGCCTGCGAGAAGTGATCGCTGTTGACGTGGGCCTCCGCGGCGTCGTCCTGGAAGGCCTCGACCAGCACGAACTGGTTCGGGTTCTCGACACTGCGCGACCAGTCGAACCACAGGTTGCCGGGCTCCTGGCGTGTCGCCTCCGTGAAGTCGCGGGTCAGGTCGATCCAGCGGTCGCTCCACTCCGGCTTCACGGTGAACTTGACGACGATGAAGATCATGGCTGGTGCCTTCCTCTACGAGATGCGCTCAGGTACTCCTCCAACCTATAAGGTCCCGCCGAAGGGCGCATTCGGCCTCCGGCGGGAGGACGGGTTGTCAGATGGCGAGGCTGGGGTGCAGCTTCTCCAGGGACCAGGAACGGTTGCGGTGGGTCGCGTGGACCGACAGGGCGGCCGCGAGCACGAGGAAGACGAGCAACTGCGCCGCCGCGATCCACGCGACGCCGGGGTCGCCCCCGGCGATGAGGTGGCGCAGTCCCTCGACGGCATGCGTCATCGGCAGCAGCGGGCTGAGGAACTGGAAGAAGCCCGGCGCGGTCATCACGGGATAGGTGCCGCCCGCCGAGGTGAGCTGCAGCATCAGCAGGACGAGCGCGACGAGCCGGCCCACGCCGCCGAGGAGCGCGACGAGCGCCTGGTGGATGGCGGTGAAGACGAGCGCCGTGAGGATCGTGAAGGCCACCAGCGCCACCGGATGGGGTGAGGTCAGGCCGACGCCGGCCACCAGGATCCCGAGGAGCACGAGGGCCTGCAGCACCGCGAAGAGGGCACCCTGCAGATAACCCGCGGCGGAGATCCGCCAGGACGCAGCCGTGGAGGCGAGCGCGCGCGGCGACACGGCCCGGAGGACCGTGTACGTCACGATGCCGCCGACCCACAGCGCCAGCGGGATGAAGTAAGGGGCCATGCCCTCTCCGTAGGCGTCGACCGCGTTGGTGCGGGTGCGCTCGATCGAGACCGGTGATGCGCCGACGCCGCTCAGGGCCGAGCGCTCCGCGTCGTCGTGGTCCGGCACCTTCCCGGCCCCCTGCTCGAGTTGCCGGGCGAGGTCCTGTGAGCCACCGGCCAGCGTCCCGAGGCCGTCCTCGAGTGCGGTCGCGCCGTCGTACGCCTGCCCGGACCCGTCCGCCAGCGTCGAGGCTCCCCCGGCGACGTCTGCTGCCCCGCTGCTGAGCGTGGCGGCTCCCGCGGCGAGGCGGTCGGCGCCGTCCGACGCCGACACGATGCCGCTCCGGAGTTCCGGCGTGTTGCCGGAGAGCGTGGCGGTTCCGGCCTGCAGCCGTGCGAGCCCGTCCGCGAGATCGGAGGCACCCTGCGAGACAGCTCCTGCGCCGTTCGCGGCATCCTCCGCGCCCGTCGCGAGCGTCTGCGCTCCTGTGGCGAGGCGGGCGGCGCCGTCAGCGGCGGCGGACGCCCCGTCGGCGGCGGTTGCGGCACCGGCGGCGAGGTCGGCGGCCGAGGTGGCGAGGCTTCCCGTGCCGGCCGCGACCTGCTCGCTGCCGGTGGCGGCGGCGTCAGCTCCGGAGGCGAGGCGCTGGAGGGCTGCGAGCCGCTCGGGTTCGGACAGGGATGCGTAGTCCGCGGCGAGCTGGACGAGCCCGTCGGCGACGGCACGGGAACCCGTGGCGGCCTGGCCCGCCCCCGCTCCGAGCTGGGTGGCGCCTGCCGAGAGGGCCCGGCTCCGTCCCCGACCTGCGTGACGCCGGCCGCGACGGCGCCGGTGCCCGGCCAGGGCGGCGGCGGACGTCGGGCGGCGCCGTCGGCCACGGATCGCGTGCCGGCGGCGACCTGGGCGGCTCCGGTCTCGACAGCCGCCCCACCGGCGGCCGCGGAGTCCGCGCCCTCGGCAAGCTGCTGCGACTGCGGCACGAGGTCCGCCGTCGCCGTGTCGAGGTGCTGCAGCCCGGTGGCGAGGCCGGCTGCACCGGTCGCGAGGTCGGCTGCACCCCCGGCGACCTCGGCACTCCCGGAGGACAGCTGGGCGCTGCCGTCGACGAGGCTACCCAGCCCGACGACGAGCGCGGCCGATCCCTCGTCCGCGCCCTGTGCGCCGGCCGCGATCCTGCCGGCGCCTTCGCCGGCTTCCGTGAGGCTGCCGTGGAGCGAGGAGAAGCCGAGGTAGATGCTGTCGAGGTAGTCCTCGGTGGCGCCGGACCGCACCTGGCGCTGCAGGTTAGCGGCCACGGTGTTGCCGACCTGACCGACGATGTAGCTGTCGGCGTCGTTGGTGGTGATGTCGAGCATCGCCTGGGCCGGGGCATCGCCGCCGACCGAGGCGAGCCGTGACGAGAAGTCGGCGGGAATCCCGAGGGTCGCCGCATAGGTGCCGTCGTCGAGGCCCTTCCGGGCGTCATCGGCGCCGACGACGACCCAGGTGAAGCCCGCGTCGTCGGAGGAGGTCAGGCGTTCGGTGAGGTCCGCTCCCGCCGAGATGGTGGTCTCGGCGCCGTCCGGTCCGGTCGAGACGGCCGGCTGGTCCTCGTCGACCACGGCGGCCGTGAGGTTCCCGAGATGGCCCGTGGGGTCCCAGTTGGCGGCGAGGTAGAGCCCGCCGTACAGCGCAGGGATGATCGCGATGACCAGCAGCGCGGCCCTGGACTTCAGCGTGATGCGGAAACGGGAGAGTTCCGTGCGGAGCAGGGGAAACACGGGTTACCTGATTTCGGGGGTCGTGGGTGCTGCGGAGGGTGAGGAGGCGCCGAGGACGTGGACGACTACGGGGCGCAGGGGAAGTGCGCCGAGGGGGTGCCCGGCGTCGAGGACGTCGTCCAGTTCCTGCCGGTCCTGGCAGGTGGCGACGATGGTCAGCGGCATGCCGTCGTGGTCCCGGGTGCGTTCGAGGGTCAGGAGGGCGGCCCATGCCGCACGGCGTTCGTCGGCGGTGCGGAGCCGGTCGACGTCGTCGACGACGAGGAGGTCGGGGCCGGAGACGAGGGCGAGGACGAGGCTCAGCGTGAAACGCGCCACGGGCGACGCGTCCCGGACGAGTTCGGTGCGGTGCAGGCGGGCCTGTGCGAGCGGCCGCACCGCCGCGTCGTCGCCGAGGGCGTCCCCGAGCGCGGTGAGCAGGTCATTGGCTGCGGTGATGGTGCGGTCCACCCGATGGCGTGACGCCGAGCGCCTCCACCACGGACCGGCGAGCGTGAGTGCCTCGGCCACGTGGTGCTTCACCGTGAGCGTCTCGTCGAGCGGCACCACGGTGGCATTGCCCGTGAAGCCGACCCTCCGCCGTACGGCTCCTGCCGAGCGCGGCAGCGCGAGGCCGAGGACCGTCATCCGCCCCGAGGTGACGGGCAGCCGTCCCGCGAGGGCCAGTGCGAGGGCGCTCTTGCCGGTTCCGGAGGCGCCGGCCAGGACCGCGAGCGATCCTGCGGCGACGTCGAGGGAGACGTCCTCGAAGATCGTGCGCTGCCCGACGCGCAGCGTCACGTCCTCGGTCTCGAGGGCCGGTGCAGGATGCACCCGGGAGGCTTCGTTCGGAGGAAGCTGGGAGATGGCCATCGCGGTCCTTCATTTCAATACCGGAAGTATTCAATACCAATGGTATCGTAATCGTAGGAGGTCACATGACAGCATCGAGCACGGCAGCGGGCGCCACGGGAGCGGAGAGCACGACGGCGGGCAGGCCGCGGCGTCGCCCGCGGCGCGAGGACGTCCGTGCGGGCCTGCTCGCCGCAGCCCTGGAGGTCTTCGAGGAGATCGGTTACGTGGCGGCCCGGCTCGACACCATCGCCGAGCGCGCCGGGTACACGAAGGGCGCGGTCTACTCCAATTTCGGCTCGAAGCAGGAGCTGTTCGCCACCCTGCTCGGCGAACGGCTGGCCGACACCGCGGCCGACGTCCTCAGCCAGCTCGACCACGTGACATCGCTGGACGAGACCGTCCTGCACACCGCCCGCTACCTCGCCCGCGGAGTCCTGCGGGAGCAGCGCTGGCACGCCCTCGTCGTCGAGTTCGCGCTGCAGGCGGGCCGGGACCCGGAGGTGGGCGCCGTCTTCCGCGAGCACCGGCGCAACCGCCGCCTGCTGCTCGCCACGACACTGGCCGAGCGGGCGGCCGGCTTCGGCGCCCCGTCGGACCCAGAGCACTACACCGTGTTCGCGACCATCCTGCTGGCCACCGTGAACGGCATGGCCGTGGAGTGCGCCGCGGACCCCGAGGCCGTCACCGAGGAGCAGATCACCGACAGCATCGCGGCCGTCCTGCACGCGGCCCTCGCGGCCTAGCATCCGCCGCCGTCGGCCAGGAGCGCGAGCACCGGCGGAGGTCCCGGGCGCCGGCCGTCCCGGCGCCGCGGCCGGATGCTCCGGGACGGGCGGGGCCACACCCGGAAGCCGTACGGTCCGGCCGCAATACTGCGTAACCTAAAGGAAGGACCGGCTTTTGAACGGGCGTAATCTCCTCCGCATGCAGCACTCTCCGGGATCGATCCCCACTCTTGACCTCAGTACCGCACGTTCCGCCGATGGTTCCTTCAACCCCGGCTTCATCGAGGAACTGCGCGAAGCCGCCCACACCGTCGGTTTCTTCCACGTCATCAACTACGGCGCAGCACCCACCCAGGTGGACGACCTGTTCTCCGTCACGCGCCGGTTCTTCGACCTTCCGCTCGAGGAGCGGCTGAAGATCCACAACCAGTCGTCGCCGCACTTCCGCGGGTACGCCGGCCTCGGAACCGAGATCACGCGCGGCCGGCCCGACGCCCGCGAGCAGATCGACTTCTCTCCCGAGCGCGAACCGCTCGGCGACTACCCGGCCGACGAGCCGTACTGGCTGCTCCAGGGCCCCAACCTGTGGCCGCGCGAGACGCTGCCCGAACTCGAGGAACAGGCCATGGCCTGGGCCGGGCTGATGTCCACCGTGGGCGCCGAGCTGCTCTCGGCCATCGCCGTCGCACTCCACCTGCCCGAGGACTACTTCGCCGAGCCCTTCGAGCGCACTCCCGCCTGGATGGCCAAGCTCGTGCACTACGTCGGCGGCGTCGTCGAGGGTGCCGGATCGCAGGGCGTCGGGGCCCACGCCGACTACGGCTTCGTGACGCTCCTGCTGCAGGACGAGGTGGGCGGCCTCGAGGTCCTTCCCCACAGCGCGGACGAGTGGGTGCCCGTCACACCGATCCCCGGGGCACTCGTGGTCAACCTGGGCGAGATGCTCGAGGTGGCCACCGAGGGCTACCTCGCGGCCACCATCCACCGCGTGACCTCTCCCGCGCCCGGCGTGGACCGCTACGCCATCCCGTTCTTCTGGTCGCCGCGCCTCGACGCCGTGATCGAGCCCGTGCCCCTCACGGACGAGCTGAAGGCCGCTGCACGCGGCATCTCGGACGACCCCGAGAACCCCATGCTCTCGTCCTACGGCTCGAACGTCCTCAAGGGCCGCCTGCGCGCACACCCGGACGTCACCGAGCTCCACCACCCGGAGCTGCTGCGGAAGTAAGCGCAGTCAGCAGCACGACGGCGGCACCCGCGCGGGTGCCGCCGTCGTCGTTCCCCGCCGTTCCCCGGGCGCTAGGCGTCGGCCTTGAGGGACGCCAGTTCGATGGCCGCGACGCGATCCTGGATGGAACGGATACGCGTGATGTCGAGCTTCGACGAGCGGTCGAAGTTGTAGATGCCGTTCTTCTCCTGGAACGTGTCGGTCAGCTGCGTGTAGCAGTAGCCGAACATGTCGGGGTTGTCGAGCAGCACCGAGCACAGCCCCTCGAACCGGTGGTAGAGGTCCTCCTCGTTGGCCACGCGCTGGCCGTAGCCCCAGGACTCGGACTCGTCGTCCCCCGAGACGGCCGCCGCGGCCTCCTCGGCGTTCCACCAGATACCGCCGAACTCCGAGATGAAGAAGGGCTGGCCGTTGTACGGCACGGAGTAGTCCTCGCCGGCGTGGTTCCGGTTCACGAACGGCCGGCCCTCGGAGAGGCCGCCCTGCTCGAGCGCGAACGCCACCGGATCCTGCTCGTACGAGTGCGAGTCGTAGATGTCGGTCGTTGTGACGCGGTGCGCATAGCCGCTGGCGTCGATCACCGGCCGGGTCGGATCCGCGAGCTTGGTCGCGAGGAACATGCCGTGCGTGACGTCGTCGAGCACGGTGATGCGGTCGTGCAGCTTCTGGTGCGTCTCGTTCAGCGGGCACCAGCCGATGATCGACGGGTGGTTGAAGTCCCGCTGCAGGGCTTCGAGCCACTGCGTGATGAAGCTCGCCGTCGGTGCCTGGTTGTGGCCCACCGTCCCGGCGCCGGACACGCCCCAGTCGCCGAACTCGCCCCACACGAGGTAGCCCAGCCGGTCCGCGTGGTACAGGAAGCGCTCCTCGAAGACCTTCTCGTGCAGCCGTGCACCGTTGAAACCCGCCGCCATGGACAGTTCGATGTCCGTCAGCAGCGCCTCCTCGTCCGGCGCCGTCATGAGCGAGTCCTCCCAGTAGCCCTGGTCGAGGATGAGTTTCTGGAAGACCACCTCGCCGTTGATCAGCACCTTCTTCCCGTCCAGCGCCACCGAGCGCACGGCGGCATAGCTGAGCACGGTGTCCACCGGGGCCCCGTCGGCATCGAGCAGTTCGACGGTCAGGTCGTAGAGGTGGGGCGTGTCGATCGACCACGGGGTGAAGCGGTCCGCGGGGATGGCCAGGTGCACCTCGGGCGCGAGGTCCAGGTGGGCGGCGACCTGCGCGGACACCACGGGTCCCTGTGCGTCGGCGAGGGTCGCCCGCACGGCGTGCCCCGGACGGTTGGCCGTCAGGGGGACGGTGAGGCGGATGCTGCGCGATGCGAGGTTCGGGACCATCTGGAGCCGACGGATGCTCACCTCCGGGACGGCTTCGAGCCAGACGGTCTGCCAGATGCCGGTGGTGCGCGTGTACTGGCAGTGCGTGTTGTCGTACCAGGTGGCCTGCTTCCCCCGGGCCTGCAGATCATGGCGTGAATCCCGCGCGCGCACCACGATCACGGCCTCCTCCCCCGGTCCCGCGACACCCGACAGGTCGGCCGAGAAGGGCGTGAAGCCGCCGCGGTGCCGTGCCACCTCGACGCCGTTCACCCAGACGGTCGCATCGTGGTCCACGGCGCCGAAGTGGAGCACCGCCTTCCTGCCGGCCCAGGCCGCCGGGACGGTGATGGTGCGCCGGTACCAGACCGCCTCCATGAAGTCGACGTGCTCGACGCCGGACAGGCGGCTCTCGGGCGCGAACGGCACGAGGATCTCCCGGGCGAGGTCGCGGGACGGCACGCCGCGTTCGAGGCCGGAGTCTCCGGCGTCGATCTCGAACTGCCACATCCCGTTGAGGTTCAGCCAGTCGGTGCGGACGAACTGCGGGCGCGGGTGCTCGGGCTTGGGCACCATGGACGGGGTGACGGCGGGGTCGCTGTGCGGCATCGGGAACTCCTGGGTCGAAAGCGTGTGCGTCCCAGTGAAGCTCAACGGCGAAAGAAATGCAACGTTGTAAAACTGACGTCGTACATTCAGGGCGCCGACTCCCGGACCCGCAGGACGTAGTCGGCTGCCGCTTCGGGCTCGCCGTCGCGCGCCCCCTCGATCTCGGCGATCAGCAGTCCGCTCGCCAGCGACGCGATCTGCGCGATGTCGGGTGCGATCGTGGTCAGCGACGGGAAGCCGTAGGACGCCTCGGGGATGTCGTCCCAGCCGGCGACGGCGATGTCACCCGGCACCGAGACGCCACGGGACCGGAACGCCCTGAGGGCACCGACCGCCAGGAGGTCGTTGCCGCAGACCACGCCGTCACAGGGCCGGCCCAGGTCGAGGAGGCGATGAGCCAGTGCCTCGCCCTCCTCCCGTGTGTACTCGGCGGCCTCCAGGCGGAGGGCCTCGGGCGCGTCGAGCGATGCTTCGGCGAGCGCGTCGAGGAATCCGTCGAGACGCATCTGGGCGGTACCCGTGCCGAGCGTCGCCTGCGACCCGAGGAAGGCGAGGTGCCGGCGACCGCCGTCGATCAGGTGCCGCGTGAGCACGCGTGCCGAGCCGCGGTTGTCGATGGCGACGTGGGGCAGCCCCGAATCGACGAGGCGCTCGCCGAGGAGCACCAGCGGGGTCGTGTCGCGCCGGGCCAGCACCTCCTCGGGAGGCAGGACCAGGGGGCTGTAGATGATGCCGTCGATCAGCCGGTCACGGTAGCCCTCCCAGCACCCGGCGCTCGTCGGCGATGTCCATGCCGATCTCCTCCACCGTGGCGGTGTAGCCGAGCGCCCGGCAGCTCCGGATCACCTCGTGCGCCAGCGTGCTGAAGTACGGCGAGCGGATGTCCGGCAGGGCGAGCACCAGCGCCTTGCTCGAGCCCTGGCGCAGCTGCCGCCCGGCGAGGTTGGGCCGGTAGTCGAGTTCCTCGATGGCCTGTTCGACCCGCTGGCGCAGCGCCGGCTTCACATGGGTCTTGCCGTGCACCACGTTCGAGACGGTCTTCCACGAGACACCGGCACGCGCCGCCACGTCCTTGACACTGACGGGTCGACGGCGGGAGGTCGGTTGGGCAGCCCTCGTCCCGGCCGCGGGCGGCTCGGCCCGCGCCGCCTCAGTACCCTTGTCCACAGCGGACTCCCTCCTCGTCGTCGTGCTTCGATTCTGCCACCGGCGGGGCGCCGCGCCGCACGGGGGTTGACATCCCCCTCGATAGCACGGATATTTTTACAACGTTAGATTTACAACGTGGTACCTCCGCAGGAACAACGATGTTCGGTCCGCATCCCGCGCCGGGCTGACGGAAAGGACACTTCATGGGACACGATCCCACGCCCAGGACACCGGTCTCGCGCCGCTCGATCCTCCAGGGGTTGCTCGGCGCAGGAGGACTCCTGGCAGCAGGAGGAACGCTCGCCGGCTGCTCGACCTCCGCCGCCGGCCGGGGCGGCGTCCAGCTCTGGGACCTGTTCTCCGGAGCGGACGGCGCCAAGATGCGCTCCATGATCCAGTCCGTCACGACGGCCGCCCCGGACCTCTCGGTGCGCCCGGTGACCCTCGCCTGGGGCTCGCCCTACTACACGAAGCTCGCCATGTCCTCGGCCAGTGGCAAGGCGCCCGAGACGGCGATCATGCACGTCTCGCGGCTCGCCGGGTACGCTCCCGGCGGCCTGCTCGAGCCCTTCGACCTGGACCTCCTCGCCGAACAGGGCATCACGGAACAGGACTTCGCACCCGCGGTGTGGCAGAGCTGCCAGTACGAGGGGCGGCTGTACGCCCTGCCGCTGGACACCCACCCCTTCATCGCGTTCTACAACAGGGACATCGCGGACGAGGCCGGACTGCTGACCGCCGACGGCACGCTGCAGCCCATCACCTCCCCGGACGCCATGATCGACACCGCCACCCGGCTGGCGGCCGTCACCGGTGCGCAGGGGATCTCGTTCGGGCACGTCCTGGACACCGGACAGTCCTGGCGCCTCTTCTGGGGACTGTACGCCCAGACGGGCGGGGACTACTCGATGACCGTCGGCAGCCCCGCGTCGATCGACCGCGACAAGGCCCGCGAGGTCATCGAGTTCCTCGTCCGGCTCATGGACGGCACCGCGATGGCCGACAACCTCAACTATCCCGGCGCCATCTCGGCCTTCACCTCGGGGCGGACCGGCATGATCCTCTCCGGCGAGTGGGAGCTGCCCGCCTTCGCCGAGAGCATCCCCAATCTCGGCGCCATGCCGATGCCCACCCTGTTCGGGACACCCGCCACCTACGCCGACTCGCACGCCTGGGTGCTGCCGCGGCAGGCCGACCAGGACCCCGAGACCAGGCGGCGGACCTACGAACTCGTGGCAGGCATCCTCAAGCAGGGTGGCACGTGGGCCGCCGCGGGCCACATCCCGGCCTACCTGCCCGTCCAGGACACCCCGGAGTACACGCAGCTCTCCCCGCAGACCGAGTACGCCAGCGCCGGCGAGAACCCCGTCTTCGATCCGTCCGTCTGGTTCGCGGGCGCCGGGACGGAATTCCAGAAGCAGGTCAGCGAGGCGCTCTCCGGGGCGTTCACCGGCGCCCTCTCCCCCGACGAGGCCATCGATTCCATGCTCAGCCGCATCGACGCGATGCTGCTCGCTCCGAACCCGACGTAGGACTGAGGCACCGCATGAGTTCCCTGACCAGCAACACGACAGAGGCCCCCCTCGAACAATCGGGCGCCGACGTCGACCCGCCCTCCCGTCCCCGCAGCGACGGTGCACGCCGGCGCAGCATCCAGGGCCGCAGCGGCTTCTGGTTCGTCCTGCCGTTCGCCGTGGCGTTCGCGATCTTCCTGATCTGGCCGATCGTCACGGGACTGTGGATGTCCTTCACCAACCAGAGCCTCACCGGCAGCGGCTCGGACTTCGCAGGGCTTGCCAACTACTCCGAGGCGGTGCAGGACGGCGCCCTGTGGCAGGCGCTCGGCAACACGGCCTTCTTCACACTCCTCACGGTGGTGCCGCTGGTGGTGCTCTCCTTCGCCCTGGCCTACCTCGTCTACATCGGCCTGCCCGGACAGTGGCTCTGGCGCCTGTCCTTCTTCGCTCCGTACCTCCTGCCGGTGTCCGTGACCGTGGCCCTGTGGCAGTGGATGTTCCAGCCCGACTTCGGCCTGCTCAACGGCCTGCTGCAACGTGCGGGCCTCGCGCAGCTCGGCTTCATCAGCGAGGAGGGCCTGGCCATGTTCTCGGTGGCCCTCGTCACCGTGTGGTGGACCATCGGCTTCAACTTCCTGCTCTACCTCAGCGCCCTCAACAACATCCCCGACCACCTGTACGAGGCGGCGTCCATCGACGGTGCTGGGCCGTGGCGCCGGCTGGTGTCCATCACCATCCCGATGATCAGCCGCACCACCGTGATGATCGTGATGCTGCAGATCCTGGCGTCGCTGAAGGTGTTCGAGCAGATCTTCCTGCTGACCAACGGCGGGCCGAACGGCTCCACGCGGTCGGTCCTGGAGTACATCTACGACGTCGGCTTCACGGGCTACCGCCTCGGCTACGCCTCCGCGATCTCGTACCTGTTCTTCGCCCTGATCGTCGTCATCTCCATCGTCCAGCTCCGCGTGATGAACAGAAAGTCGGCCTGACATGTCCTCCACCGTGGCTTCCGCCCGATCCGTCTTAGCGGCCGACGACGCCCGCAACGAGCGCAACAAGACGCTCGCCGCGACCGTCGGCAAGAACCGGGGCGTCCTCGCCGGCGGCATCGTCGCCCTCTCGATCGCCGCAGCCCTGTGGCTCCTCCCCCTCCTCTGGGGCGTCCTGACGTCGCTCAAGACCGAGAAGGACGCCTCGGCGGCCGAACTCGCGATCCTTCCCCGCGAAGGCCTGACGTTCGAGGCCTACCGCACCGTCCTGACGACGGGTGAGGTCCCCCTGTGGATGCTGAACTCCCTGCTGGTCTCGATCGCCGTGACCGTCCTGACGGTGGCGATCTCCGCACTGGCCGCCTACGGGTTCTCCCGGACCACCTTCCGCGGCCGGAAGTGGCTGTACGCCGTCACGATCGCCTCGATCATGGTGCCCGGCCAGATCCTGATCGTCCCCCTCTTCCAGCAGATGAACGCGCTGCGGCTCATCGACACCTACCCGGGCATCATCCTCCCGCAGATCGTGGCGCCCATGATGGTCTTCATCCTGAAGAACTTCTTCGACACGGTGCCCATCGAACTCGAGGAGGCGGCGCGCCTCGACGGCGCCTCGCGGCTCCGGACCTTCCTCACGGTGGTCCTGCCGCTCTCCCGCCCCATCCTGATCGCCGTCTCGATCTTCGTGTTCATCGGTGCCTGGAACAACTTCCTGTGGCCGTTCATCGTGACGAACAACCCTGACCTGCTGACCCTGCCCGTGGGCCTCGCGACGATCAAGAACGCCTACGGCGTGCAGTACGCGCAGACTATGGCGAGCGCCATCCTCGCAGCCCTGCCGCTCCTGGTGGTGTTCATGCTCTTCCAGCGCCAGATCGTGAAGGGCTTCGCCACCTCCGGGCTCGGCGGCCAGTAGCGGGCACCTGCCCTACCCGTCCGGCACGCATGACGGCGCCCCTCTCGGGGGCGCCGTCATCGGTGTCGACGGCCGCCACGGAGTGCGGACCTCCGGCCGGTGCGTCCTACGCCGGACCGGCCGCCCAGCGGATACGGATGGGTCCGCGGGCACCGGGCTCCACCACCTCGCCGTGCTGTGTCACGTCGACCCGCCCCTCGGCGGCCAGCTCGAACGCGATGCGCCGTGCGGCAGGCATGAGGTCCCGCCACTGCTCACCGCCGATGCTCCGGGCGGCATCCGACGGGCACAGCGTCCTGTCGCTGCCGCGCTGCTCCGCGATGCGCAGGATCTCTGCCCGGAGATCGTCGTCGGAGGGACGGTCAGCCATTCCCGGGCTGCTTCCGCGTGGTGCTGTCGGGCCGAGGCGGGTGCAGCGCGTCGAGTTCCTTCAGCGCAGCTGTCCACCGCGCCGTCCTCTCGGCCTCCGACTGCTCCCACCACGGCGTCCCCCGCTCACCGAGTCCTTCCTTCGCCAGCTGCACGGTGCGCCGGGCCCGCGGCAGCGCCGCGCCGTCGTCGCCCTTCGCGCTGTTGCGGACCCCGGAGCGCCCGCGTCCGAGGTGGGACATGAGCCGCGCCTTCACGTCCTCGGGCAGCGACGGATCGGTCCTCCGCCAGCGCCGTCCGCCGGAGAGGAAGAACCGTTCGTCGTCGCTCGTGCCGCTCAGATCCTTCACGGTCCGCCCCGTCAGCTCGAGGACCCGGGAGGCCCGACGAGCAGGAGCACCGAGAAGACCACCGAGATGCCGACCACCGCGACCAGCAGGGCGACGAGCGGGCTCCGCAGCACCCAGGCCTGGACCTGCTCCAGCGGGTTCCGGGGCGCCTCCGCACCCGGTGCGAGCCGCCAGGCGCCGGCCAGCTGCCCACCGCGCTCGATCCACCGCTCGAAGGGGACGGTGGCGAAGGGGACGACGGCCGAGGCGAGCCCCAGCAGGCCCGTCAGGACCGACCAGCGCTGATTGATCCAGATGAAGACCGTCGTGACCACGAAGCACAGGAACACGAAGCCGTGCACGGCTCCCGCCGGCGGCACGAGCGCCTCGGTCGTGCGCGCGACGTACTTGAAGAACATGCCAAGGAGCAGGAAGGCCCAGGTCACCGCCTCCGCGACTGCGACGGTGCGGAATAGCGTGCGGGGGTTCATGGCGTGCTCCTGATCGGTGGTCGGATGGTGTCAATTCTTCCATCCCCGTATCCTTTACTGGCCCTCCCTCGGGATGCGTCGCGCGCCGACAGGTCGCCGAGGAGCCATGGTGCCCCGCCGTGAGCCCCGCCGCACGAACGTCGGAGGGGCGTGATGGACTGGCCGTCCCGCCCGGCACGACGAGAGGTTCCCCGGCCCATGTTCCTGCTCGACACCGACGGCGGTACCGGCCGTCCCGATCTGGTCTTCTCGGCGACGGACCTCGTGACGGCGTCCGAGTGCGGGTACCGCCTGCTGCGTGTTCTCGACGAGAAGCTGGGACGGGCGCCGCGCGCCGAGTTCCCGGCGGACCCGATGCTGCAGCGGGCAGCCGTCCTCGGCGACGTGCACGAGCGCCGGGTCCTCGACGGACTGGTGCGCGAGCACGGACCCTGGTCACCGGGCAACCCGCGCGGCGTGTACGACGTCGAACCGGCCGCATCCATGGACCGCGCCACGCTGGCGGGCAAGCACGAGGAGTCGGTCCGCGCGCTCCGCTCGGGGGCGTCCGTGGTCTTCCAGGCCGCATTCTTCGACGGCACGTTCCACGGCCGGTCCGACTTCCTCGTCCGGCAGGAGGACGGGTCCTACGCGGTGTGGGACACCAAGCTCGCGCGCCACGCGAAGGTCGGTGCGCTGCTGCAGCTCGCCGGCTACGGCGATCAGCTCCAGGCTGCCGGCATCCCGACGTCGCCCGAGGTGACGCTGGTGCTGGGCGACCGCACCACCAGTGTCCACAGCCTGCCCGACCTCCTGCCCGTGTTCCGCGAGCGGCGGTCCCGGTTCCTCGACCTCGTCCAGGGCCACCGGGACCAGGCGGACCCGGTGGTGTGGGGGGCCGCCACCCACACCGCCTGCGGGCGCTGCGACTACTGTACCGAGCAGGTCACGGCGACGCGCGACCTGCTGCTCGTCGCCGCCATGACGGGCGATCGCAGGGCGCGGCTCCTCGGCGAGGGTGTCACCACCATCGACGAGCTCGCGGTCATGGCACCGCGTCCGGAGGACGCCTCCCTGACCCGCCTCCAGGAGCAGGCGCGGCTGCAGGTGGGCCTCGCCGAGGTCGACGGCGGCGTCACCTACCGCGACGCCGCCGGCGAGAACCGCACGCTTTCCTACCGCGTCCTCCCGCAGCACACGCTGTCCGCCCTGCCCGCACCGAGCAGGGGCGACATCTTCTTCGACTTCGAGGGCGATCCGCTGTGGCAGGATCCGGCGGACGGGAGCTGGGGCATCGAGTACCTGTTCGGCGTGCTGGAACAGCCTGCCGACGACGGCGGCGAACCCCCGTTCCGTCCCTTCTGGGCCCACAGCCGGGCGCAGGAGCGCGGGGCCTTCACCCGCTTCCTCGACTACGTGGCGCAGCGCCGGCAGCAGTACCCGGACCTGCACGTCTACCACTACGCCGCCTACGAGAAGTCCGCCCTGCGCCGGCTGTCCCTGGTGCACGTGGTCGGGGAGGACGCCGTGGACACGCTGCTGCGCGACGGGGTGCTCGTGGACCTCTACGACACGGTGCGCTCCAGCCTCCGCGTTTCCGAACGCTCCTACAGCCTCAAGAAGCTCGAGCCCCTCTACATGGGCAGCACCCTCCGCTCCGGGGACGTGACGGACGCCGGAGCCTCGGTGGTGGCCTACGCGGCCTACTGCACGGCGCGCGACGCCGGCGACGAGGCAGCGGCGGCGGAGATCCTCGCCGGCATCAGCGACTACAACACCTACGACTGCCTCTCCACGCTCCGGCTCCGGGACTGGCTGCTCGACCTGGAGGCGCGGCACGCCGACCGCCGGCGCCCGCCGGTTCCGCCCGCCGCTTCGGAGGAGGCCCTGTCCGCCTACGGGCCCATACCCGAGGAGGCCAGGCTGCTGGATCATCTCGGCGGGCTCTCCCCGGAGGAGGCCCGGCGCCCCGACCAGCAGGCCGTGGCACTCGTCGCCGCCGCCGTGGGCTACCACCGCCGGGAGCGCAAGCAGTTCTGGTGGTCCCACTTCGACCGCCTCGCCGCCCCCGCCCACGAGTGGGAACAGGCGCGGGACGTCCTGGTGTTCCGCGGTCTCGAGGTCGTCGAGGACTGGGCGAAGCCGACGTCCCGGGCGAACCCGGTACGTATCCTGAGGGGCACGGCCCGCCTGCAGCCCGGTGCGGACTTCCGTGAGGGCTCTCCCTACTTCGCGATCTACGACGCCCCGGCGCCGGACGGAGCCGGCACCGTGGACAGCGGCGGCAGCGGGCGGGGCGGCTGGTTCGGGGTCGAGGTGCTCGCCCTGACGGAGGACGGGGACGGCATCACCACGGCAGTCCTCCGGGAGAAGCTCCGGCGCGGCGCGGATCCGCGGCCCGAGCTGCCCGTGGCACTCTCCCCCGACCAGCCCCTGCCGACGAGATCCCTGCAGGATGCGCTCGTCGAACTGGCGGACCGCGTGGGCGGGGCACTGCCCGAGCTGCCTCCGGGTCCGGCGCTCGACCTCCTCCGGCGGATCCCCCCGCGGCTGCCGGCCGGAGCCGCCCTGCCCGCCGTCCCGCACGGGACCGGAGGGTACGCGGAGGCGATCACCACCGCGCTGCGGCTGCTCCAGGGCTCCTACCTCGCTGTCCAGGGGCCTCCCGGGACGGGCAAGACGCACGTCGGCGCGGATGTCGTCGCACGGCTGGTGCGCCTCGGCTGGAAGGTCGGCGTCGTGGCGCAGTCCCACGCCGTCGTCGAGAACCTGCTCTGCCGGGCGATGGAGGCAGGGGTTCCCGAGGAGCTCGTGGCGAAGAAGCCGAAGGAGGCGGACGCGGCGACACCGTGGAGCCGGCGCTCGGACGACGACGTCGCGCGCCTCGTCGAGGCGGAGGGCGGCTGCCTGGTGGGCGGCACGGCGTGGACGATGACCGGCCGGGCCGTCCCGGCCGCGTCGCTCGACCTGCTGGTCATCGACGAGGCGGGACAGTTCTCGCTGGCGAACACCCTGGCCGTCGCGCGGGCTGCCCGCAGGCTCCTCCTGCTGGGTGATCCTCAGCAGTTGCCGCAGGTCACCCAGGGGATCCACCCGGAGCCGGTCGACGATTCGGCACTTGGCTGGCTCTCGGCGGGTGCCGCCACCCTGCCGCCGGAGTTCGGCTACTTCCTCGCGGACACCTGGCGCATGCACCCGGATCTCTGCCTCGCCGTCTCCCGCTTCGCCTACGACGGCCGGCTCACCACGGCCCCTGCGGCGCGGGAGCGGCTCCTGATGGGGCCGGCTCCCGGCATCGAGTGCGTGTCGGTGGACCACGACGGCAATGCCACGTCGTCCGTCGAGGAGGCTGCGGAAGTGGTCGCCCAGGTCCGGCGGCACCTCGGCCTGCCCTGGACGGCGGGCGCAGGGGCTCCGTCCCGGCCGCTGGACCAGGCCGACCTCCTGGTGGTGGCCGCCTACAATGCGCAGGTCCGGCTCGTCCGGGAGGCCCTGTCCGCGGCGGGCTACCGGGACGTCAGGGTCGGGACGGTGGACAGGTTCCAGGGCCAGCAGGCCGCCGTCGTGATCGTCAGCATGGCGGCGTCGTCCGCCGCCGAGGCACCGCGGGGCATCGGCTTCCTGCTGAACCGCAACCGGATCAACGTCGCCGTCTCACGCGGCCAGTGGCGGGCGGTCATCATCCGCTCGCCCCGGCTGACCCATCACCTGCCCGCGACCCCGGCAGCGCTTGAGGAGCTCGGCGCCTTCATCGGACTCTGCGAGGGCTCGGACGAACACCGCGCGCCTTCCGGCCCTTAACGAAAAAGCAGGCCGGACCGGAGTCCGACCTGCTTCCCACGAAAAGATCTAGTTGAAGATCCGAGCCTTAGAGGGGCTGGATGTTCGACGCCTGAGGACCCTTGGGGCCCTGCTCGGTGTCGAAGCTGACCTTCTGGTTCTCATCGAGCGAGCGGTAGCCGCTCGCGTTGATGGCGGAGAAGTGTGCGAACACATCTGCGCTTCCGTCGTCGGGAGCAATGAATCCAAAGCCCTTCTCAGCGTTGAACCACTTCACGGTACCTGTTGCCATTTTTGTTTATCCTTCTGAAATTCAGACGCGATCCGACTTTCGGAACGCCCCAGTCGCGGCGTGCTTGTCCGCTTTTTCAGAGACGCGGCCTATCCCGCGAGGGCTAAACCGCGCGAAATACAAATGCGCAACACTACAACCGGGATCCACTTAACCAAACGTTGGAGGGTAATGGCAAGCAGAGTTCGAAGGTTTTTTGATCCGTGACCTTCAGGCGGCCACGGGCAGCATGGCTCCGGCGAGCAATTCGAAGGAGCGCAGCCAGGCCTCGGTGGTGCCGGCCTGGGTCGCGACGATGAGTTCGTCGGCGCCGATCCGGTCGGCGAAGCGCTCCAGGTAGTCCCGGACGACGTCGGGGGTCCCCACGGCGCTGTAGCGCGCCATGTCGGCCATCTGCTGACCCCCCGGCGACGCGAGGATGGCCTCGGACTCCTCGCGGGTGAAGGTCTGCCCACGCCCGAGGAGGAGTGTCACGCGACGCAACATCGCCTCGTGGAACTCGGAATGGGCGTCGTTGGCGGTGTCCGCCGCGATGACGTTGACGCCGGCGATGAAGTGCGGCTTGTCCGCCTGCGCCGACGGGGTGAACTCCCGGCGGTAGATGGAGGCGGCATCCAGCAGGGCCTGCGGCGCGAAGTGGGAGGCGAAGGCGAAGGGCAGGCCGAGGGCGGCTGCGAGCCGGGCGCCGAAGAGGGAGGAGCCGAGGATGTACAGCGGGACGTCGGTGCCCTTCCCGGGCGTGGCCTGCACCCCCGGGACCCGCGTCTCACCGGTCAGGTACCCCTGCAGCTCGAGGACGTCCTGCGGGAAGCTGTCGGCCGACTGCGGGTCTCGACGCAGTGCACGCGCGGTGACCTGGTCGCTGCCGGGCGCCCGGCCGAGGCCGAGGTCGATCCGCCCCGGATGCAGGCTCTCGAGGGTGCCGAACTGCTCCGCGATCGTCAGCGGCGAGTGGTTGGGCAGCATGACACCGCCGGCACCGAGGCGGATGGTCGACGTGTGGGCGGCGACGTGCGCGATCAGCACGCTCGTGGCCGACGACGCGATGCTGCCCATGTTGTGGTGCTCGGCGTACCAGATACGGCGATAGCCCCACGACTCCGCGTGCTGCGCGAGCGACACGCTGGAGGCGAACGTCTCGGCGGGCGTCGAACCCTCGGCGACCTGCGCCAGATCCAGGATGGACAGGGGGACAGACATGGATGCACCTCTCGATTTCCGGGACCGCGGCGGGGGCCGCGGACCTTTTGAGAGAACGGTTGCCCGGGTGCATCTATTTCCTGCGTCACCGCGAGAAGGCGCGGTCGCGCGCTGCAGGGCGCCCTGACAGACTGGGGCCATGCCGAACAGCGAATCGCAGACCTCCGAAGCCGCGCTCCGGGAGCGCCAGGACCAACTCGTCCGGGCGCTCGCCGTCGAGCAGAACACCGCACGCCTGCAGTCCCTGAGCGATGAGCTGGAAGCCGTGCAGCGGCGCCTGGAACAGGCCCGCACCGCCTGATCAGAATCCGCGCGGCAGCGTCTCGATGGTGAGGACGCCCTGCACCCTGCCGTCGCTCGCCGCATAGGTGTGCTCGGTGTCGGCGGGCCACGAGAAGGTCTCCCCTGCCCGGACGAGCGCCTCGGCACCGGAGGCTCCCACACGGGCCGTCCCCCGCACCACCCGGAGATGCTCCACGGTGCCGTGGTGATGCGGCGGCGAGACCCGCGTCCCCCGCGCGGCGATGGTGAGCCAGAAGACCTCGGTGGTGCCGCCGTCGTCGTGCGTCCATACCGTCAGCAGGCGGGCGTCGACGACCCCGTCCGAGACGCTGTGCCCGGTTCCGTCGCCCACGAGTCCCGTGAGCGGCACCCCGAGCGGTCCGGCGAGCGCGTAGAGCGTCTCGAGCGTCGGGTTGCGGGTGCCGGCCTCGAGTTCGGACAGCGTCCCCTTCCCGATGCCCGCGCGGGACGCGAGGCCGCTCAGCGTGAATCCCCGCGCGCGTCGCAGTTCCGTGATGCGTCGGGCGACGGCGGCTCGCGGCGACATGTCGGGGGCGGGCTTGTCCTCGGGCATCCCTGCATCCTACGCTTGCCGTTCCGTATACAGAACACCTCTGGGGCTGCAGCGCTCCGAACAGGAGATACGCGGTGCACACCAGCCCGGCCGTCCGGCCCAGCCTGCACGAACCCGTCCTCGCGGGCGTCGTCACGGCCCTCGTCGGTTTCACGTCCTCCTTCGCCGTCGTACTCGCGGGACTGCGCGCCACGGGCGCCTCGCCGGAGGAGGCGGCATCGGGCCTGCTCGCGCTGACCGCCGTCGTCGGCGTCGGGATCGTCCTCCTGGCGCTGCGCTTCAGGCTCCCCGTCACGCTCTCGTGGTCCACCCCGGGGGCCGCACTACTGGCCGGGGCGAGCATCCCGGCGGGAGGCTGGCCGGCGGCCGTGGGGGCGTTCCTGGTCACGGGTCTCCTGTTCGCGCTGACCGGCGCGGTGCCCTGGCTCGGGCGGCTCGTCGCACGCATCCCCCAGCATCTGGCGCAGGCCATGCTCGCGGGGGTGCTGCTGCCCCTCTGCCTGGCGCCGTTCCAGTCCCTGGGTACCATCCCGCTGCTGGTGCTGCCCGTGATCGCCGTATGGCTGGCCGCCTCCGCCGTCGTCCCGAAGTGGGCCGTACCGCTCGCCCTCGTCGCGGCCCTGGCTGTCATCGGCCTCCAGCTCGCCCGCCACGGGACCGTCATCGACCCGTCCGCCCTGGTGCCGACGCCGGTGTTCACCGTGCCCGTCCTCGACCCGGCCGCCGTCGTGGGGATAGCCCTGCCCCTCTACGTGGTGACGATGGCGTCGCAGAACCTCCCCGGCGCGGCCGTCCTGGCATCCTTCGGCTATCGGGCGCCCTGGCGTCCCGCCCTCGCGGTGACAGGGGTCGGTACCGCCCTCGTCGCCCCGTTCGGCGGGCACGCCGTCAACCTCGCGGCCCTGTCCGCCGCGCTGTCCGCGGGTGAAGGGGCGGGCGAGGACCGCGACCGTCGCTGGATCGCCGCCCTCACGGCGGGACTCGCCTACCTGGTGCTCGCCGCGGCCTCGGGCGCGCTCGTCGTCGTCGTCGGTGCCGCACCGGCCGGACTCGTGGAGGCGGTCGCCGGCCTCGCGCTCATCAGCACCATGGCGACGGCGGTCACCGCGGCATTCAGCGACGCTACCGGCCGCATGAGCGGCGCCGTGACGTTCCTCCTGGCGGCGTCGGGCCTGTCCGTCCTGGGCATCGGCGGCGCGTTCTGGGCCCTCGTGGGCGGGCTCGTGGTGCGCGCGACCCTGGAACGGACGATCCGTAGGAGGCCGGGCGGACGCCACTAGACCGGGGTATTGGGTGCCTGCGCCTCGTCGCCCTGCTCACGAGCCTTGCGCTGCCGCGCGCGGTCGAGCGCGTTGATGGCGGGCGCGGCGGTGATGCCGTGGATGACGATGGAGATGACGATCACGAGTCCCCCGACGCGCCACAGTGTGCTCTCGTCGGCGGCGAACTCGCCCTTCGAGAGGGCGTAGCTCAGGTAGTAGATGGACCCGATGCCGCGCACTCCGAAGAAGGCGAGCGTGCGGCGCTCCCACGGGCCGGTCTTGCCCCGCGCCAGGCTGAACCAGGCCGTGACGGGCCGCACCAGCAGGACGAAGGCGGCGGCGACCACCACCTCCAGCGGCCGCAGGCCCTCGAACAGGCCCCGCGCCACGGCCCCGCCGAGCAGGACGAGCACGACGACGGTGAGGAGCCGTTCGAGCTGCTCGATGTAGCTGTGCAGCACGCCGTGGTAGCCGTGGGTCTGTTCCCCGGCACGGATGGTCACGGCGCACACGAAGACCGCGATGAAACCGTAGCCCTCGATCGCCTCGGTGAGCCCGTACGTCAGGAACGTCGCCGCGAGGGCGACGAACCCCTCGGAGTAGTTGGCGAGGCGGACGCTCTTGATCGGCGTGCGGAAGAAGATCCGGCCGAGCAGCTTGCCCATCCCGAAGCCGAACGCACAGCCGACGATCATCCGCCAGAGCACATCGAGCAGGATCCACTCCACACCCCATGCCGCGGGCGACAGGCCCACCGTGCTCATCAGGATGGCGAGGTACACGAACGGGAAGGCGAGACCGTCGTTGAGACCGGCTTCGGAGGTCAGGCCGAACCGCACCTCGTCCTCGGCCTCCAGGTCCTCCTCCGACTCCGAGGGCTCCCCCACCTGGACCTCGGACGCGAGGACCGGGTCGGTCGGGGCGAGCGCCGCCGCGACCAGCAGGGCCGACGCGAGTCCGAGCCCGAGGACCCACAGTCCCAGCAGCGTCAGGACGAGGATGCACAGGGGCATCGCGATGCCGAGGAGGCGCCAGGTGGTGGACCAGCGGCGCCAGCCGAGCTTGCGGTCGAGCGCCAGCCCGGCCCCCATCAGCGAGACGATGACGCAGACCTCACTCAGGTGGATCGTCACATCGCTGTAGGCCACCGGATCGGGATCGGGAAGGTCCTTCGCGAAGCTGAACACCACGATCCCCGCGGCGAGGAACACCATCGGCATGGAGACCGGAGCCCGCATGAGCAGCCGTGGCAGGAGCGCTGCTGCGAGGACGGCGAGACCCGCCGCCGCATAGATGATGCTTGCTGCTTCGAACACGCGACCTCTTCTGTTCCGCCAGTCCTGCCGGTATAAGCCCCCTTACCAACAGTAGGGCAGGCGCGGGGGTCCTTCGTCGTCGCCCACTGAGGGGAGTCCGTGGCCGGGGAGCGTCACCGTCGCGTGAGAGCATGGAATTATGCCCACTTCCACCCACCCCATGGTCGATGTCACCGACATCATCCGCGTCGTGGGCGGAGCCGCCTTCCAGCGCGGACAGACCTATGCCAAGGACGGCGCCGTCAGCTCACTCGCCTGGGACGCCGAATCGAAGCTGCTGACCGGGAAGGTCCGCGGGAGCGCGCCCACCGACTACCGCACCAAGCTCCGCCTCGGGCTGAAGGGCGACGGACGGTTCCGTCCCCTCGAGAACTTCTGCAGCTGCCCCGTCGGGGCGGACTGCAAGCACGTCGCCGCCACCGCCCTGCAGAGCAACACCGAGAACCTGCTGGCCCAGCACGAGCGCGAGCTCGGCGCACGCCCCGCGCCGCGCCCGTCGGCACCGGAAGGCTGGCAGGCCTCCCTGACCGATTTGCTCGAGGCCGACGCACCCGCGACCGACCCACCGGCACCACTGACACCCCTCGGCCTCCAGTTCGAGCTGCGGACACCCGAGGTCGCCGTGCAGCGGTGGGGTTCTGCCGCCGAGCGTCAGGGGCAGCGGACGCTCAACACCCGCCTCGGCGTGCGGCCGGTCAGCCAGAACGGCAAGGGCAAGTGGATCAAGAACAACCTGTCCTGGGGCAGCATCAGCTACCAGACCTACGGGCTGAAGCTCGATCCGGACCAGCACCGCTGGTTCTCGCAGTTCCCGGCACTGCACCGCGGCACGGGCGTCAACTACTTCGGCAACAACGATTCCTGGCTGTACCTCGACGACTTCAGCAATCCGCTCCTGTGGCAGCTGCTGGACGAGGCGCAGCGCCTCGGCATCGCCTTCGTGGGGTCCAAGAAGTCCGTCACCATCGAACTCGCCGCCCGCGCCACCCTGAAGCTCGACGCGACGGAGGCCGAGGACGGGTCCCTCCAGCTCTGCCCGGCGCTCGACGTCGACGGGCAGCCCCACCCCTCGGACACCGCGCACGTGATCAGCACGCACGGCATCTACACGGTCGCCCCCGACGACACCATCACCCTGGCACCCACGTCCAGGAGGCTGACGCCGAAGGACATCGAACTCCTGCAGCGCGGCCGAGCCGTCGTCGTCCCCGAGGAGGAGAAATCCCTCTTCCTGCAGGAGTACTACCCCCGGCTGCGGCAGTCCATCGAGGTGGACAGCAGCGACGGCAGCGTGGAGCTCCCCGAGATCCAGCCGCCGGCGCTCGTCCTCACGACGGCCTACGGTGCGGACGGCTCGGTGACCCTCGACTGGCACTTCGACTACCCGCTGGGCGATACGGTCCAGCGGAGGACCTTCCGCCGGGGCGGGCCGGGCAGTGACGACGGTTACCGCGACACCGATGCCGAGGACGGCCTCGCCGCCGCTGCGCGGACCGTCCTCGGCCCCCTGCCGCTGAAGTCCCTGCGACTCCAGGACATGGAGGCCGTGGAGTTCGCGGAGGACGTGCTGCCCCGGTTGATGGAGCTCCAGGGCGTGACCGTGGAGGTCGTCGGTGAGAAGCCCGACTACACGGAACTGACCGAGACGCCGACACTGCGCATCAGCACCGTCGAGACGGACAACCGTGACTGGTTCGACCTCGGCGTGATGGTGACGGTCAGCGGCCGCACCATCCCCTTCGACTCGGTCTTCCGGGCCCTCGCGCAGGGCCTGAAGAAGCTCAAGCTCGTCGACAACAGCTACCTGTCCCTCGAGCAGCCCGTCTTCGACCAGCTCCGGGAGCTGATCGAAGAGGCCCGCGCGCTGAGCGAGTGGGACCCGGAGACCGGCCTGCAGATCAGCCGTTACCAGGCGGGGCTGTGGGCGGACTTCGAGGACCTCGCCGAGGAGACGGAGCAGGCGCAGTCGTGGCGCGAGGCCGTGAGCGGGCTGCTCGAACTCGAGGACGTGGAGGCCACGACCGCCCCGACGGGCCTGGTCGCCGAGATGCGTCCCTACCAGGCCGAGGGCTTCAACTGGCTCGCCTTTTTGTGGCGGCATCAGCTCGGCGGCGTGCTCGCCGACGACATGGGTCTCGGCAAGACCCTGCAGGCACTGGCCCTCATGACCTACGCCAAGGAGGGCGGGGGGCTGGACGCCCCGTTCCTCGTCGTCGCACCCACCTCCGTGGTGCCGAACTGGTCCAACGAGGCCCACCGCTTCGCGCCGGGGCTCAGGGTCGTCGCGATCAACGACACCCAGGGGGCCTCCGGGGTCCCGATCCGCGAGCAGGTCGGCGACGCCGACATCGTCATCACCTCGTACACGCTGTTCCGGCTCGACTTCCCCGCCTACCAGGACCTCCCCTGGTCGGGGCTCGTGCTCGACGAGGCGCAGTTCGTGAAGAACCGCGCGTCCAAGGTGCACCAGGCGGCCAAGGACTTCGACGCGCCCTTCAAGCTGGCGATCACCGGAACACCCATGGAGAACAACCTCATGGAGCTGTGGTCGCTGTTCAACATCGTCGCGCCGGGTCTCTTCCCCTCGGCCCGGAAGTTCACGGAGGACTACCGGACGCCGATCGAGAAGATCGGTGACAACCGGCCGCTGGTCCGGCTGCGCAAGCGTATCCGTCCGCTGATGATGAGGCGCACCAAGGAGGCGGTCGCCTCCGATCTGCCTCCGAAGCAGGAGCAGGTCCTCGAGGTGGAGCTCCATCCCGAGCACCGGCACATCTACGAGACGTACCTGCAGCGGGAACGGCAGAAGCTCCTCGGCCTGATCGAGGACATGAACCGGAACCGCATGATCGTCTTCCGTTCCCTGACTCTGCTGCGCATGCTGAGCCTCGACGCCTCCCTCGTCGATCCGGAACACGAGGGCGTGCCGTCCGCGAAGCTCGAGGTGCTGTTCGAGAACCTCGACGGCATCCTCGCCGAAGGACACCGTGCGCTGGTCTTCAGCCAGTTCACGTCGTACCTGCGCAAGGCGGCCGAACAGCTCGACGCCCGCGGCATCGAGTACGCCTACCTCGACGGATCGACGCGCAGCCGTGGCGAGGTCATCGATTCCTTCAAGGACGGCAAGGCCCCGGTCTTCCTCATCAGCCTCAAGGCCGGCGGCTTCGGCCTGAACCTGACCGAGGCGGACTACTGCTTCCTGCTGGACCCCTGGTGGAACCCCGCATCCGAGGCACAGGCCGTGGACCGCACGCACCGGATCGGGCAGACGAAGAACGTCATGGTCTACCGCATGGTGTCCAAGGGGACCATCGAGGAGAAGGTGATGAAGCTCAAGGAGCAGAAGGCCAAGCTCTTCACCTCGGTCATGGACGACGACGCCATCTTCAGTTCCGCGCTCACGGCCGAGGACATCCGGGGACTGCTCGAGGCGTAGCGCCGGTCAGGCGTCCTCGCGCAGCGCCGGATCGAGCAGTTCGGCGAAGGCACGGGGCCGTGAGGCGATCCACCAGTGGCCCCCGGGGACGGTGGTGACCGTCAGGTCCTCGACCCACTCCTCCAGGCCGTCGACGAGATGCGGCGAGAGGAACGGGTCCTTCAGCGGCACGATGACGTGGACGGGAACGGAGATCGCACCACGCCGCGGCGGCTCGAGCGCCGAGAACATGGTGGTCCGGTACAGGGCGAGACCGCGGACGGGATCCGCGCCCACGTTCCGCCGCGCGGTCAGCTCGTAACGCCGGGTCAGGGCGTACTTCCACAACAGTTCCGGGAGGACCGGCAGCTGGAACGCCCCGACGTACCAGCTGCGCAGCACCTGTCCGAGCCCCTGCGGCACCAGGTGCGGCTTCCGGAAGCGGCCGCGCAGCCAGCGGGAGAAGTGGTGGAGATCGGGCCCGGAGATGCTGGTGTAGTCGATGACCAGCCCGTGCGAGCGCTCGTCCTGGAGCACGGCCCAGCCCTGGATGGACCCCCAGTCGTGGCCGACGAGCCGCACCCCGCCCGGGGCTTCGACGGCCTCGAGCACGGCGAACACGTCGTCCACCAGTTCCGCCAGCGTGAAGCCGGCACCGCCCAGCGTGCGCGACCGTCCGGCATTCCGGGTGTCGAAGGCCACGAGGTGGTGCGTGGGCGCGAGCTCGCGCAGGACGGGGTGGAACACCCGATGGTCGTCGGGGTACCCGTGCACGAGGACGATCGTGGGTGCGTCGGCCCGCGGGTCCACGCCGTACTCGAAGACGGCGAGCTCCGCGCCCCGCGTAGGGACGGTGCGGTGCCGCTCGCGCAAGAGGTCCATGGGTCCCACCCTAGGGGCTGGCCGTGCCCTGCGGGAGGGCGATCAGGCGGCGGGCCCGGAGCGCTCCGGGACGATCCTGCCGTCCTCGAGCCAGATGGTCCGATGTGCGACGGTTTCGGCGAACGCGGCGTCGTGGGTCGCCAGGACCACGGCCCCTCCCCCTCGCGCGTGCCGGGCCAGCAGGGTGGCCAGCAGTGTGCGTGCGGCCTCGTCGAGGCCCGCGGTCGGTTCGTCGAGCACCCACACGGCCGGCCCCGTCGCGATGATGGAGGCGAGGGCCACCAGGCGCCGCTGGACGAAGCCCAGTTCGTAGGGGTGGGCGTCGGCCAGCGCTCCGAGCCCCACTCCCTCGAGCGCCGCCGACGCCCGCCGGAGCGCCTTCCGCCTGTGGACGCCCGTGGCCCGTGGCCCGAAGGACACCTCGCGCAGCGCCGTCCGCTCGAAGAGCTGCTGGTCCGTGTCCTGGAACAGGTACCCGACCGTGGCGGCGAGGGTTCCCGTCGGCTGGCGGACGATCGGCACTCCGCCCACCGTCACGGAGCCGCTGTCGGCCCTGTGCAGGCCGTTGAGGTGCTGCAGCAGCGTGGATTTCCCCGAGCCGTTGGCTCCCCTCACCGCGACGATCTCCCCCGGCAGGACGGCGAGGTCGATCCCGTGCAGGCCGACGGGCGCGGCCACCGGTCCGGCCTCGCGATGACGGAAGTCGACTCCCTCGAGCGCGACGAGCGCGGGGGCGGCCGGCTCGGTCCGGGGCCGGTCGTGACCCGCTGCGGAGCCTGTCCCGAGTCGCGGCGGGTCGCCTGCCGTTCCGATGCCGTAGCGGCGCAGTCCTGCCCAGCGGGCCTCCGCGAGCGGACCCGCGAACACCGGGCGGCCGTCCGCGAGCGCCACGACGCGGGCGTCCTGCGGCGCGGCCCGCGGCAGCATCGGTTCGCAGACCACGACCGCGGCCCCGTCCCGTCGCAGGGCGGCCAGGGCTCCGGCGATGTCCCGCACCGCGTCGTCGTCGAGACCCTGGAAAGGCTCGTCGAGGACCAGCACCCGAGGGCGCTGGACCATCGCCGCGGCGATGAGAGTGCGCTGGAGCTGGCCGCCGGACAGCCGGCGCGGGTCACGGTCCAGGAGCGGGGTCAGTGCCAGGGCAGCGGCGACCTCGTGCACTGCGTCCCGCAGCTGATCGGTGGGGATGCCGCGATTGGACGGGCCGAAGGCGATCTCCTCACCGACGGTGGCGCACATCATGGACAGCTGTCCCCATGCGCCCTGTGCCACGTAGGCGACGTGGGCGCTCCAGGCCGCGGGATCGACGCGCGGGTCGGTGGGCGAACCCGTGAAGCGGATCGTCTCGCCGTCGAGCGTGATCGATCCGCGGAAGACGGACCCCGCAGCCGCGCCGGTCTGCCCGGCGAGCAACCGCGCCAGCGTCGTCTTGCCCGAGCCGGAGGCACCCGCGACGACCAGGTACTCCCCCGGGCCCACGGTGAGGGCGACGTCGGCGAGCACGGGCACACCCTCGTCGTAGGCGAAGGATTCGCCCTCGAGGCTGATCATGCGGCGCCCGGGACGACGAGCCAGGCCACGGAGAACACCCCGACCGCGACGACCATGGCACGCCGCGCACCCCGCTGGCGGGCGGTGTCGGTGTCCGGCAGGTAGCTCGTGCGGGTTCCGCCGGACGAGAAGCCGCGGGCCTCGAGCATGGAGTTGCGCTCGGAGGCGTCCACGAGGAGGCCGATGACCAGCGGAGTCAGCACGGCCAGCAGGGCGCGGACGCGGGAGACCGGACCGCGTCCGACGACGAGCCCGCGTGCCTGCTGCGAGCGCGTGATCTGCCGCGCACGCGACGCGACGTGCGGGATGAGCCCGACGGCGGACCCCACGACGAACACCAGCTTCCGGTTCCACCCGCGGTGCGTCATGGTGGCCAGGAGTTCGGGGATGTCGAGCGTCATCGCGGCCGGCAGCAGCACCCCGGCGAACACGCCCATGCGCAACCCCATGGCGGCGGCGAAGGACAGGCCCTCCGTCGTGACCCGTGCGATCCCGAGGTCGAGCAGGACCGTGCTGCCCTCGGGGTAGAACAGGCCATGCAGCAGCAGGGACGAGAGGACGAGCGGACCTGCCACCAGGATGACCGCGAGCCCGATCTGCCGGCCCCTGCCGGACAGGAGTACGGCGGGCACCACCACGAGCACCAGGACCGCGAGGGAGAACTCCCAGCGGTTCACCACGAGGACGAGGACCACCAGCAGGACTGCGGCGAGCAGCTCGGTCAGCGGGTTGTAGATCCTGCGGCGCGGCATGGGTCAGGCGCCGGCGTCGTTCCCGTGCGCCGGCCGCGCGGGCGTGCCGGTCCTGGCGCCGAGGACGCGGTGGGCGCGCGCGAAGGGGAACTGGCGCACCGCGCGCGGCGGGAGCGCGTACACGATGAGCGCCACGAGGACGAAGACCACGACCTTGTCCAGGGAATCCGACAGCAGCCCCTGCTTGGTCGCGGCGACGAGCAGCTTGTCCCCCATGGAGCGGAACACCGCGATGATGGCATTGGTCCCGAAGGTCCCGGCCGCACCGAACATGAAGACCGCCACCGGTGCGGCCACGAGTCCGCCGATCGCCCCGACGACGAGGCCCGCGACGGGCGCCAGGTACACCCTGCGGAACGCACCGTACTTCGCCGCCATGCCGGCCAGCAGCCCGATGAGTGCGGCGCCGGCCGCGAACGGCAGCGCGAACGGGTTGAAGAGCCCCCAGATGGCGTTGCTGATCGCTCCCGTGGCCGCGCCGGCAGCGGGACCTGCGAGGACGGCGACGAGGACCGTCCCGATCGCGTCGAGGTAGATCTGCATGCCCAGCGTCCCGGCCACCTGTCCGATGGCGATGTTCAGGGCGATACCGAGGGGCATGACCACGAGGGAGCTGGTGCTCAGCATCGGCAGGATGCCGCCGACCAGCAGCGCGCCACCGCCGAGGAACCCGAGGAGGGAGACGAGCGACGCCGTGCTGCCCACGCCGCCGGCGATCTCCGCGGGCTGGACGATCACGAGGAACAGATAGGTGGCGACGATGAGCGCTGCGCCGAGGGCGAGGAGCAGGCGTCGCGGCCGCTGCACGGTGGTGCCGGCTGCGAGGGTCAGGGATGAACTCACGATATTCCTTGGGCGCGATGGACTGGGGAGGACGCACCTCATGTCACCTCGGCGCCGGCCGCGCGGCGGTGCGGGCAGCTACCAGTGTACCGGGGGCCCGCCGGGAGCGTCGGTCCCGGCGGCCGGGCCGTACCTCCGGAGGGCGGCGGACCGCAGCAGGGCGGCGTGCCCTGCCCGGCTCGAGCGGGCGCCCTCAGCCGTGCATCCTCGCCAGGTCCGACAGGCGGCGGACCATCAGGTCGAACACCGCCGCCGGATCGTTGCGCGTGACGATCCGCGCGTTCGGTGCCCGCTTCCACATCCCGGCGACGTCCGCGACCGTCTGCCCGAACGTCAGCGGGGACTCCGTCTCGACGTCGACCGTCGCGAGCCGCTCCTCGACTCCGGCCTCGCCGGTCGCCACCATGGCGGCGAAGAGGTCGTGCAGGTGGGCGATGTAGCCCTGGTCGTACAGCCGGTGGAACTCCATGTAGAAGCGGAGGGCGTCGGAGATGCAGGCGACGACGGCGTTGTCGCTGCCGCTGCGCGTGCCTTCGGGGTCGTCCGGGTCCAGCACCTCCGGCGCCGCGCCCGCCGCCCGCGCGATGGCGTCGACGTGGGCCGGGGTGCACTCGATGCGCTCCGTGGTCTCGAGCGCGCACACCACGGGCAGCTTCTCCACGGGCAGTCCCTCGTAGGCGGCGAAGACCTCCTTGGCCGCGTGCGGGTCCACATGGATGTTCCACTCCGCCACCGGTGTCGTGTTCCCCGGGTGGTGGAACGCCCCGCCCATGATCACGAGTCCCTTGAGGAGCATCGGCAGGTCCGGTTCCGCGCGCAGGGCCAGGGCGAGATTGGTGAGCGGTCCCGTGACCAGTCCGGTGATCTGCCCGGGATGGCAGCGCACCGCGTCGAGCCACACGTCCACGGCGTGCCGGGGGGAGATATGCCCGCGGGGGAATGGAAGGACGGCGTAGCCGATCCCCTGGTCGCCGTGGGTCTCCTCGGTCGTGACGAGGGGGATCTCGAGCGGGACCTCGCTGCCGAGGGCCACTTCGATGCCGGCACGGCCGCACAGCTCGAGCAGGGCGAGATTGTTGACGGCCACCTGCCGCGCCCCGACGTTGCCGGCCGTGCAGGTGATGGCTTCGATGCTCGTCCCCGGGGTCGCGAGCAGGTACAGGAGGGCGACGGCGTCGTCGATGCCGGTGTCGACGTCGAGCAGGAGCCGCGTCCGGTGGTCCGCCACGCTCAGTCCGCCGCTGTGGTGCGGAGCAGCTGCAGGCGGAGCGTTCGGGCCGTCTCCATGTGCCTGCGGGCGATCGCGCGGGCGTCGTCGCTGCGCCGGTCGGTGATCGCACTGATCAGCGCCTCGTGCTCGACGAGCACTTCCTGCCAGCGGTGCCCGACGGACAGGGTGGAGCGCGGTGTATGGATGAGGTGCGTGGAGAGCCGCTGCAGGAGGTCCATCAGGATGGGGTTGCGCGCTGCGGACCAGAGCGAGGTGTGGAACTCGAGGTTGTTCGTGACCTTCGTGGTGTCGTCGGGGTCGACGACGGCTCGGTCGCGCTCCAGCAGCGCCTCGAGCCGCATGATGTCCGCGGTGCCCCGGTTGAGGGCCGCCTGCCCGGCGGCCTCCTCCTCGAGCATGACCCTCAGGTCATAGATCTGGATGACTTCCTGGGCGTCGATCTGCGGCACCTGGAGGCCCCGCGCCGCCCGTTCGAGCAGGCGTTCGTGCTGCAGCCTGCTGAGGGCCTCCCGGACGGGCGTCCGGGAGACGCCGAACCGCTCGGAGATGACCACTTCGCGCAGTGCCGTTCCCGGCGGGTGGACGCCGGCGAGGATCTCGCTGCGGAGGACGCGGAAGATGGCGTCGCCGTCCACGCGCGCCGACAGATCGGTCGACTCCATGGCGCCCCCTCGGTTCGTCGTGGTTCGGGTGGGCAGGGCAGGTGCCCTGCAGACGGTCCGGGCCGGGAGGTGGTGCCCCCGACCCGGAACCTCGTGGACGCTAGCTCGCGAGCTGGCGCAGCACGTACTGCAGGATGCCGCCGTTGCGGTAGTAGTCCGCCTCGCCCGGCGTATCGATGCGCAGCACGGCATCGAACTCGACGGCGGAGCCGCCGTCGGCCGGGGTCGCCGTGACCTTCACCGTGCGGGGCGTACGGCCCTCGTTGAGCTCGGTGACGCCGCTGACCGCGAAGGTCTCCGTGCCGGTGAGGCCCAGCGATTCCGCGTTCTGCCCCGCGGGGTACTGCAGCGGCAGGACGCCCATGCCGATGAGGTTCGAGCGGTGGATGCGCTCGTAGCTCTCGGCGACGACGGCCTTGACGCCGAGCAGCGCGGTGCCCTTGGCCGCCCAGTCGCGTGACGATCCGGAGCCGTACTCCTTGCCGGCGAGGACCACCAGCGGGATGCCGGCCGCGCGGTAGTTCTCGGCGGCGTCGTAGACGGCGGCCTGCGGCGCGTCCGACTGCGAGAAGTCCTTCGTGAACCCGCCCTCGACGCCCTCCAGCAGCTGGTTCTTGATGCGGATGTTCGCGAAGGTGCCGCGGATCATGACCTCGTGGTTGCCACGGCGCGAACCGTAGGAGTTGAAGTCCTTGCGCTGCACGCCCTTCTCGGTCAGGTAGCGGCCTGCCGGGGTGTCCGACTTGAAGGATCCCGCGGGCGAGATGTGGTCGGTGGTGACCGAGTCGCCGAGCTTCAGCAGGACGCGTGCGCCGTCGATGTCCTGGACCGGGCTCGCCTCGCGCTGCATGCCCTCGAAGTACGGTGGCTTCCGCACGTAGGTGGACTCGGGATCCCAGGCGAAGGTGTCGCCGTCGGGCGTGGGCAGGGACTGCCAGCGCTCGTCGCCCTCGAAGATCGTGGCGTAGCTCGAGGTGAACATGCCCTCGTCGATCGAGGAGTCGATGACCTGCTGCACCTCCACCGGGTTCGGCCAGATGTCCTTCAGGAAGACGTCGGTGCCGGCTTCGTCCTGGCCGAGGGGCTCGGTGTCGAAGTCGAAGTCCATGGTGCCGGCCAGGGCGTAGGCGACCACCAGCGGCGGCGACGCCAGGTAGTTCATCTTGACGTCCGGGGTTGATCCGGCCCTCGAAGTTGCGGTTGCCCGACAGGACGGCCGTCACGGCGAGGTCGTTGTCCTGGATCGCCTGCGAGATCTCGTCCTCCAGCGGACCGGAGTTGCCGATGCAGGTGGCGCAGCCGTAGCCGACCGTGAAGAACCCGAGCTTCTCGAGGTACGGGATCAGGCCCGACTTCTCGTAGTAGTCCGTGACGACCTTCGAGCCCGGCGCCACGGAGGTCTTGACCCACGGCTTGGACACGAGGCCCTTCTCGACGGCGTTGCGCGCCAGCACGGCGGCGGCGAGCATGACCGACGGGTTGGACGTGTTCGTGCAGGACGTGATCGACGCGATGCTCACGGCGCCGTGGTCCAGTTCGAACTCGCGGCCGTCCTTCATGCTCACGGTGACCTTCTTGGACGGACGCGTGGACCGGCCTGCTCCGGCGGCGACGGTCTCGCGGGGCTCGGAGTTCTCGTCCGTGACGGACGACGTCGTCCCGGGCGTGAAGCTCGGTGAGTCGGACGCGGGGAAGCTCTCCTGGGAGGACTCGTCCACGGTGCCGCCCGGGGCGAAGGCCAGGTCGGGGTCGTTGGAGTAGTTGCGCAGGTCCTCGCGGAACTGGTCCTTGGGACTTGCTGAGCTCCACGCGGTCCTGCGGGCGCTTCGGTCCGGCGATCGACGGGACGACGGTCGAGAGGTCCAGTTCGAGGTACTCGGAGAAGCGGATCTCGCGGGACGGATCGTGCCAGAGGCCCTGCTCCTTGGCGTACGCCTCAACGAGTGCCACGTTCTCGGCCGGGCGGCCGGTGAGGCGCAGGTAGTCGAGCGTGACGGCGTCGATCGGGAACATGGCGGCGGTGGAGCCGAATTCCGGGCTCATGTTGCCGATGGTGGCGCGGTTCGCGAGCGGCACGGAGGCGACGCCGTCGCCGTAGAACTCGACGAACTTGCCCACGACGCCGTGCTTGCGCAGCATCTGCGTGATGGTCAGGACGACGTCGGTGGCGGTGGCACCGGCGGGGATGTCGCCGGTGAGCTTGAAGCCGACGACGCGCGGGATGAGCATCGAGACGGGCTGGCCGAGCATCGCGGCCTCGGCCTCGATGCCGCCGACGCCCCAGCCGAGCACGCCCAGGCCGTTGACCATCGTGGTGTGCGAGTCGGTGCCGACGCACGTGTCGGGGTAGGCGCGCACGACGCCGTCGACCTCGCGGGTCATGACGGTGCGGGCCAGGTACTCGAGGTTCACCTGGTGGACGATGCCCATGCCCGGGGGGACGACCTTGAAGTCGTCGAACGCGGTCTGGCCCCACCGGAGGAACTGGTAGCGCTCCCCGTTGCGCTGGTACTCGATCTCCATGTTGCGCTCGAGGGCCCCGGCGTTGCCGAAGGCGTCGATCTGGACGGAGTGGTCGATGACCATCTCGGCCGGTGCGAGCGGGTTCACGCGCTTGGGGTCGCCACCGAGGTCGGCGACGGCCTCACGCATCGTTGCGAGGTCGACGACGCACGGGACGCCGGTGAAGTCCTGCATGATGACGCGCGCAAGGGTGAACTGGATCTCCGTGTCGGGCTCGGCCGCCGCGTCCCACTGCGCGAGCGCGCGGACGTGGTCGGCCGTGATGTTCGCGCCGTCCTCGGTGCGGAGCAGATTCTCCAGCAGCACCTTGAGGCTGAACGGGAGGTTCTCGGAGCCCTCGACGGCGCTCAGCCTGAAAATTTCGTAGTGGGCGCCGGCGACGTCGAGTACGCCCTTCGCGCCGAATGAGTCCGCGGTCGACATGACGTTGGCTCCCTTCAGAGAGATTGTGGAATAGCCCCATCCTATTCCACGTCCGGCGTCATTGTATACAGTCGTACACCGCGCGGGTGGCCCTTCCGCGGTCCGTCGAGGAGGGCGGGCCCCTAGGCGTCGTGCCGCACCCTTCCGCGTCGTTCGGGCGTCTCCTGCAGTCCCAGGAGGAGTTCGTCCTGGTCCGCCGATTCGACCCGGCTGTGGTCCACCACGGGACCGGTCCCGGCGATCTCCCGGATGAGTTCGATCCCGGCGATCGCTTCTTCCTTCGATGCGTAGAAGGTGGATACTGCCACGAGCGTTCCGTCCGGAGCGGTCAGTTTCACGCGGAAACCGTCATCGTGAGCGTCCACCAGTTTGAAGTAACCTGCCATCGTCCTACCTCCTTGTAAGGGGCATCCTTCTTCACCTGCGGTCCCTTATCATAAGCATACTTACCGACCTGTTCTCCGCCGTCCCGGCAAGGGGGACGGACAGGCCCTGGACAAGCGGCCGGGCAGGCGGCAGGGGGGCGCGGTCCTCGCGTAGTGTTCGCGATGCCACTCCCCGTCCGGGCCGGCCGACGCCCGCCCGGACGCACCGACCAGAAGGAGCACGATGACCGAGTCAAGCAGCAGCGCAGGGAACCCCGCCGGCGCAGCCCTTCCCGCCGATCATCCGCTCGGCCCCGCGGTGCCGGTGCCGCCCGCCGAGAAGGAAGCGCGGCGCAGCGAGCAGGGCCCCGGGCACGAGGACGCCCGTGCGGCCGCCGACCCGGCGTCGGACACGACCGGCGGGCAGCACGGCGACGGCCATCCCGACGGGGAGCGACGGAACGACGTCCTGGACCCTTCCGCGGGATCGGCCGGGCAGCCCGCCGACACGATCCGCGACGAGCAGGGGACCCACGCCGCCGGCGCCGTGCCGGCGGCGTTCAACGGCGAGGGCACACCCGCGGACCCTGACGAGGACCGCCATCCCGAGGACGCGGCGGCCGAGCCGGACAGCTGGGACAGCGGCGGGACGACGCCCTGAGGAAATCGGCCGACGGGTACCGGGTCGCAGGGATGCCGCGACCCGGCACCCCGCTTCCGCGGCCGCCCGTGGCGGGCGCTGTCGTGCCGCCGGTCAGCGGCCGCGCGTCGCGAAGCGCGCCACGATCGACGACGGCGCCACCCGCGCCAGTGCCGTGAGGGCCTTGTAGCGCAGGCTCGGGATGGACACGGCCCTGCCGGCGGCCGTGTCCCTCAGCCCCTCGCGGACGACGAGTTCCGCATCGAGCCACAGGAAATCCGGCACGCTCGACGTGTCCGTGCCCATGCGCTGGTGGAACTCGGTGTGCACGAAGCCGGGGCAGACCGCCGTCACCCGGATGCCTTCGGGGCCGTAGGTGAGGTTCGCCCAGCGGCTGAAGCTGATCATCGCCGCCTTCGCCGCTCCGTACGTCGCTCTCGGGGTGAAACCGGCGACGCTCGCCACGTTGATGATCGTCCCGTCGCGGCGGGGACGCATGGATTGCAGGGCAGCGTGGGCGAGGGTCAGCGGCACCTCCACGTGGATGCGCAGGTGCCGCACCTCGTCATCGAGGGTGTTGTCCGCGAACGGCCGGACCAGCCCGTACCCGGCGTTGTTGACCAGCACGGTGACGGGGCGGATGCCGGGCTGTCCCCGACCCGCCGCCCCGGGACCGGTGCCGCCCGCGTCGTGCGCGCTGCCGAGGCGGGCGACCACCCGCGCCAGGCCGTCCTCGTCGAGGAGGTCTGCAGCGAGGGTCTCGACACCCACGCCCCAGCGGGTCCGCAGTGCGGCCGCCGTCTCCTCGAGCGGCCCGGCGGCCCGGGCGACCAGCACCAGGTCGCAGCCGCGCGCCGCGAACTGCCGCGCGAATTCGGCTCCGATGCCGGAGGTAGCACCGGTCACGAGCACGGTCTCAGTCATACAGCCACCCTTCCCCGCCACGCCCCCGGGCCGCAAGGTCCAGGGAGGCGGACATGCAACGTCGATGCGACCCCCCGCACTGTAGGTTCGGCGCTACCAGCGCGTCGCCTCGATCGTCGGGGCGCGCCGGTCACAGCGCCCGGGCACACCGGACGCACCAGCGCAGGCAGGAGAGGAAGTTCCATGAGCGGTAACAGAGCTGTTGCGTACAAGGGACCAGGGAAGGTCGAGGTCATCGACATCGACTACCCGACCTTCGAACTCAAGGACGGGCCGGGGGTGAACCCGGCCAACGTGGGCCGGGCGGTCCACCACGGCGTGATCCTCAAGACCGTCACCACCAACATCTGCGGATCGGACCAGCACATGGTCCGCGGCCGCACGTCCGCTCCGGCGAACCTCGTCCTGGGTCACGAGATCACGGGCGAGGTCGTGGAAGTCGGACGCGACGTCGAATTCATCAAGAAGGGGGACATCTGTTCCGTCCCCTTCAACATCGCGTGCGGCCGGTGCCGCAACTGCAAGGAACGCAAGACCGGCATCTGCCTCAACGTCAACGCGGACCGGCCCGGCAGCGCCTACGGCTACGTGGACATGGGCGGCTGGGTGGGCGGGCAGGCCGAGTACGTCCTGGTCCCCTACGCCGACTGGAACCTGCTGAAGTTCCCGGACCGCGACCAGGCCCTGGAGAAGATCCTGGACCTGACGATGCTCTCGGACATCTTCCCCACGGGCTTCCACGGTGCCGTGTCCGCGGGAGTGGGAGTCGGCTCCACGGTCTACATCGCAGGTGCCGGCCCGGTCGGCCTCGCGGCCGCCGTCTCGGCCCAGCTCCTGGGCGCCGCCGTCGTCATCGTGGGCGACCTCAACGAGGGGCGGCTGGCGCAGGCACGGAGCTTCGGCTGCGAGACGGTGGACGTGTCCAAGGGCGATCCCCGCGACCAGATCGAGCAGTTGCTCGGCGTTCCGGAGGTGGACTGCGGCGTGGACGCCGTCGGATTCGAGGCGCGGGGACACGGCTCCGGTTCCGCGACCGAGGCGCCGGCGACGGTTCTGAACTCGCTCATGGACATCACGGCCGCCGGCGGCGCCCTGGGCATCCCGGGGCTCTATGTCACCAGCGACCCGGGAGCGGGCGACGACGCCGCGAAGGTGGGCTCACTCTCCCTCAGCCTCGGCACGGGGTGGGCGAAGTCACTGTCCTTCACCACGGGTCAGTGCCCGGTCATGAAATACAACCGGAGCCTCATGATGGCCATCCTGCACGACCGAGTCTCCATCGCGAAGGCCGTCAACGCGAAATCGATCGGGCTCGAGGATGCACCGCGCGGCTACGAGGAGTTCGACGCCGGAGCCGCGACCAAGTACGTGCTCGATCCGCACGGGTACGTAGGGGCCTGACCGGCGCGTCGAAGGGCCTGAGAACGGCGGGAAGGGCCCGGGCCACGCCGGCTCGGGCCCTTCTCCACGCCGTCTGACAGGCACGGCGACCCAGTGTGGCAGAGGATTGTCGATTCCTCCACTTTTCCTCCCCGATATTCAAGCAATGTCAAGCACCACGCCGTACCGGTTTGGCAACGAATCGAAATTGCCCTACGGTGGAGGTAGTTCCCCGTCCGGGGAAGCGAAGAAGCTGCCGCCATACGCGCAGCTATGTATGCCCGGCGCCGCCCTCCACCGCTCGTTGCTCAACAGGCGGCTGCCGAACCATGACCTCTATTCACGTCAAGGTGAGCAGCGGCGCGAAGAAGTCCGGGGACGGACCTAGTGCGGGTGGCCTTTCGGAGCATCGTAACCCCATGAATACACACTCGTTCAGCACCAGCGCCCGTCGCGGACTCGCAGCAGTAGCACTCACGGGCCTCGGCCTCGGCGCAGCGGCCGGCGCAGCCAACGCTGCCCCCGCCAGCGACTGGGATGCACTGGCACAGTGCGAAAGCGGCGGAAACTGGGGCATCAACACCGGGAACGGCTTCTCCGGTGGCCTGCAGTTCACCCCCTCCACCTGGGCCGCCTTCGGTGGCCAGGGCGCTCCCCAGGACGCCAGCCGCGAGCAGCAGATCGCTGTCGCCGAGAACGTCCTCGCCGGCCAGGGCTGGGGCGCATGGCCCTCCTGCTCGGCACAGCTCGGACTGAGCAGCGCCGCGGCCCCCGGTAACGTGCAGTTCCAGCAGGCTCCGGCCCCTGTTGCTCCCGTCGCCCAGGCACCCGTCCAGGTCCAGGCACCGGTCCAGGCGCCCGTCGTCGCCCAGGCACCCGTCCAGGTCCAGGCACCGGTCCAGGCGCCCGTCGTCGCCCCGGCACCCGTCGTCGCCCAGGCCCCTGTTGCTCCCGTCGCACTGAGCGGCGAGACCTACACCATCCAGTCGGGTGACACCCTCAGCTCCATCGCAGCCAAGCTCGGCGTCAACGGCGGCTGGCAGGCACTCTTCGCCGCCAACGCCGACACGGTGATCCACGCGGACCTCATCTTCACCGGTGCCGTCCTGCAGCTCCCGGCCTAGTCCGGTCGACCGGTCGGCGCAGCGCAAGCGACCCGGCCCAGTCCATCGAAGCAGCCCCCGTCTCGTTCGAGGCGGGGGCTGCTTCGCGTCTACGGGTTGCTGCGGTAGACGGGGTCACTGCGAGAGGCCGCTGCTGCAGGCGGCCCCACCGTCACCCGCTGCAGGAGACGGCGTCGACGTCGATCTTGAGGTTGTGGGCCACCGAGTAGTCGCGCTCCGGCGTCGAGAAGGCGACGAGGATGTTGTCGGCGCTGCCATGGGTGGCACCGTCGGCGAGTTCGACCGTCACAATGATGTTGACGTGGGCGTCGGGCTCGAACTGATAGCCCTCGGCTGGCACGGGCGGGCCGATCGGCTCGGGCGACGAAGTGGGAGCCGGGGTCGCGGTGTGTTCCCCGTGGGCTCCACCCTCGGGATCCGGGTGGTGGTGGCCCTCGCGGTTGGCGGTCTGCACCATCGACGAGAGAATGTCCAGACCCTCCGGGTTGCCGAGCGACATCTCGCCGAAGGTGAAGGTCTCCAGCGTCGGATTGTGCAGCATCACCGTGTAGCGCAGCCGGCTGTCGTCGGGCTGGACGCCGCAGAGCTCCGCGCCGTCGACCCCGATGTTCAGCGGGTCCTCCCCGAGATCGGCCCCGACGGGCACGGCCCGGCCGCCACTCGCGGTGCCGGTGTCCTCGGCGGACTCGGCCCGTCCGGCCGCATTGACGCCGAGCGGATTCTCCTCGGCGCTGCCACAGGCGGCGAGCGCCAGCGAGGCGGCCAGTGCTGCGGCGGCCAGCGTGGAGCGGCGCCGGGACGACGGTGCGGTCAGGATTTTCACGGGCAGCCCTCCGATCGGCCGGACAGGAGAAGGCCGGCGCTGATACCTGCACTTCGTTCCACAGCGCGCTTCGGCTTGGTCCACCGCTCCGTGCCCCACCGTGCCGGCACCCGGACCTCCTCAGGCCAGGGGCTTGCCGCCGGTGACGCCGAGGATCTCCCCGGACACGTAGCGCGCATCGTTGGAGGCGAGGAAGACGTAGGCTCCCGCGAGCTCGGCCGGCTGGCCCATCCGCCCGAGGGGCGTGCCCTCGCCGAACGACTCCAGCTTCTCGGATGTCGTCGTGGCGGGCTGCAGCGGAGTCCAGATGGGCCCCGGCGCGACGGCATTCACCCGGATACCACGCTCCCCCAGCAGTCCGGCGAGGCTGAAGGTCAGGTTGTTCAGGGCCGCCTTGGTCGCGGCGTAGTCCATGAGGCTCGTCGACGGGTGGTAGCCCTGCACGGACGTGGTGTTGATGATCGAGGACCCCTTCCCCAGATGGGGCAGGGCCGCCTGCGTCAGCCAGATGGTACCGAACACGTTCGTCTCGAAAGTACGGCGCAGCTGGTCGGCATCGATGTCGGGGAGGCCGTTCGGCTGGGCGATGTGGAAGCCCGCGTTGTTCACGAGGATGTCGAGGCCCCCGAGCCCGTCCACGACCTGCCGGACGGCTGCGGCGGCATACGACTCCTCCCGGAGGTCGCCCGGCACGGCCAGTGCCGTCCGGCCCTCGGCGCGGATCAGCTCGAGGCAACTCACGCCGTCCTCCTCCTCCTCCGGGAGGTAGCCGATGGCGACGTCCGCGCCCTCCCGGGCGAAGGCGAGCGCCACTGCCCGGCCGATGCCGGAGTCTCCTCCCGTGATGAAGGCCCGCCGCCCCGCCAGCCGCCCGTGCCCGGTGTAGCTGTCCTCGCCGTGGTCAGGCCGCGGGTCCATGCGCTCGGTGAAGCCGGGATACTCCTGCAGCTCAGGGGACGCATCGACGGCGGGACCGCGCGGGTCCTCCTGGTCGAGGGTGCCTGACGGTTCGGTGGCCATTGCGCTCCTAGGATGGTTGCGGCGGTGAACACTAAGCCTACTGTCATTGTGTTTGTCGCGTTAGTCCTCTAGTAATGGACGTATGACAGTGCTCCTGAGATCCCTCGAAACAGCTGTACCCGACACGATCATGGTGCAGCCCCAGGTGCGCGACGTCTTCGCTGCGCAGCCGGGCCTCACGCGACTTGCACAGCGCCTCGTCGGGGCTGCCTTCGACTCCTCGGGGATCGAGACCCGGTACACCGCCGTCAAGGAGCTCACGCTCGCCACGACGGTCGACGATCCGGTGTTCTTCGACCAGAAGGAACTGCGGATCCTGACGCCGAGCACCAAGACCCGCAACGCGGTCTACGCCGAGGAGGGCACCAAACTCTTCATCGAGGCCGCCCGCAAGGCACTGGACGCCGCCCCGGGCATCGAGGCCGCGGACGTCACGCACGTCGTCACCGCGTCCTGCACCGGATTCTTCGCACCGGGTCCGGACTACAAGGTGGTGCGAGCCCTGGACCTCGATCCGTCGGTGCAGCGCTACCACCTCGGCTTCATGGGGTGCTACGCAGCCTTCCCCGCACTCCGGTCCGCGAAGGCCTTCTGCGATGCGGACCCGGACGCCGTCGTGCTCGTGATCGCCGCCGAGCTGTGCTCGCTGCACGTCCGCTCCTCGAACAACCCCGACACCATCGTCGGGTCCTCCCTGTTCGCCGATGGCGCGGCGGCCGCCATCGTCTCCGCACGGGACCTCCCGCTGGACGGTCCGGCGCTGAGCCTCGACCACTTCGAGACGGTGCTCACGCCCGTCGGTGAGGAGGCGATGGCCTGGAACATCGGGGACGAGGGCTTCGAGATGGTGCTCGGCACGTACGTCCCGCACATCATCGACGACCACATCGTCGGGGCCCTCGAACCCCTGCTCGCCCGGGACGCATCGCTGAAGGGCCTGGACTACTCCGAGATCGAGCACTGGGCCATCCACCCGGGCGGGCGCAGCATCCTCGACAAGGTGGAAGCCAAACTCGGGCTGAGTCCGGAGCAGCTGGTGCCGGCGCGCGAGACCCTGCGCAACTACGGGAACATGAGCAGCGCCACGGTCCTCTTCGTCCTGAAGGCCATCCTGGACCAGCCCGCGAGCGAGGGGAACAATCGCATCTGTTCCATGGCCTTCGGGCCGGGACTCACGGTCGAGACGGCGCTCCTCACCCGGATCGGAGCACCCGCCGCGGCGCCCGAGGTGCGGACCACGAGCGTGTCCGACGACGCCGGGGCCGCCGTTCCCGAGGATCTCGAGCCCATCCTCAGCCAAGCCGGCGCATGAGCGGACCAGGGTTCCTCGCGCAGCGGGACCCGGACGCCGTCGAGGAGATGGACCGGCCCGACTGCGACCCTCGGAAGCTCGACCGCACGTACGCGCAGTTCGGCATCGTCAATGCCGTCGTGTCGGGCTGGCACCGCACCTACGCCTCGCTGCTCCGGCCGGCCTTCTCGCAGGACCGCACGAACACCCTCCTCGACATCGGTTCGGGCGGTGGAGACGTGCCGCGGGCCATCGCCCGCTGGGCGCGGCGTGACGGCTTCCGGCTCGAGCTGACGGCCATCGACCCCGATGAGCGTGCCCATGCCTATGCGACGTCGCGTCCGGCACTCCCGGGGTTGTCCTTCCGCCGGGCCCTCAGCACCGAACTCGTCACGGAGGGCGCCGGATTCGACGCCGTCATCTCCAACCATGTGCTCCACCACCTCGACCCCGCCGAGTTCACCGGCCTCCTCGCCGACACGGAGCAGCTGGCCCGTCGGGTGGCAGTGCACAGCGACATCGCCCGCCATCCGCTCGCCTACGCCCTGTTCTCGGCGGGCACGTTGCCGCTGCCCGGGTCGTACATCCGACAGGACGGCCTCACCTCCATCCGCCGCAGCTATACGACCGCCGAGCTGCGCGAGGCCGTCGCCGGGCGGAACCACTGGCAGGTCCGCTCCGCCGTCCCCTTCATCAATCTGCTCGTGCTCGATCGGACGTCGGGCGGGGCCGCCGGCGATGCGTGACGTCGTCGTCGTCGGCGGTGGTCCCGTCGGGCTCTACACCGCACTGCTCCTGCGCCAGGCGGGCCTCGACGCCGTCGTGCTCGAACGCCGTACGGAACGCAGCAGCCACTCGCGCGCGATCGGCATCCATCCGCCGGCGCTGCGGGCGCTCGAGGCCGGCGGCATCGCCGACGAGCTGCGGAGCCGCGGCGTGCGGATCCGCGACGGCGTCGCCCGCAGCGGCGGACGGCATGTGGGCACGGTGTCCTTCGCCGCCCTTCCCGGCGCCGAGAAGTACGTCCTCGCCGTACCTCAGGCCGTCACCGAGGAGATCCTGGAGCGGCGGCTGGAGGAGGACTTCCCCGGCACCCTGCGACGCGGGGTCGCCGTCGTCGCCGCCCACGACTCCGGGGATCGCGTCCGGGCCGTCACGCGCGTCCGCGGGGAGGACGCCGTCCTTCAGACGCGGTTGATCATCGCGGCGGACGGCGCACGCAGTTCACTGAGGGACGACGCCGGCATCCGCGCGCCGGCACGGCGGTACCCCGACTGCTACGTCATGGGCGACTTCGAGGACTCCACGGGCGACGGCGACGACGCCGTCCTGTACCTCGAGGACGGCGGGATCGTCGAGTCCTTCCCGCTCCCCGCCGGGATCCGGCGGTGGGTGGTCCGCGTCGGCTGCCCCGTGGAACGCCCGACGGCGGAAGGGCTCACGCAGCTGATCCGCCGACGGACGGGCGTCGACGTCGACCCGGGCACCAACTCCATGCTGAGCGCCTTCGAGGTCCAGTCCCGGCTCGCCGAGCGCTTCGTCGCCGGGCGCACCGTGCTGGTGGGCGACGCCGCGCACGAGGTGTCACCGATTGGCGGACAGGGCATGAACCTCGGCTGGCTCGACGCCGTCCAGCTGGTGCCGATCATCACGGCGTCGCTCCGGGGACGGGCAGGAGGTGGGCGCGAGGCTCGCGGCATACGAGAAGGAGCGCAGGGCGCAGGCGGCCCTGGCGCGCCGGAAGGCACACATCAACATGGCACTGGGCCGGCCGCTGCCGGCGTCGCTGATGCGCCTCCGCAACGGGATCCTCGGCGCACTGATCCGCAATGACGCCATCCACGTCGGCGTCGCCCGCGCGTTCACCATGCAGTAGGCCGGCCCCCGAACAGCCGAACCCCCGCAGGCCTCGGCCGGCAGGCACCGATCGGTGCCTGCCGGCAGGGCAGTACGGGGGTCAGCTGACCGGAGGCCGAAGGACTACTTCTTCAGCAGGCCCTTCTTGACGTTGGTCGGGCGCTGCATCTCGCCCTGCTTCGCGCCCAGGACCACGACGATGCCGCTGATCAGGGGCAGGAGCCACTGGGTGGTCTTCAGCTGCGACTGTGCCTTGGCCAGTTCGTCGGCCGCACCGGGACGCGGTTCGGTTGCACCCTCCCCACCCTGCTCCGCGAGCTCGCCGACCTTCTTGCCGAGGATCCCCGAGTACAGCGAGAGAGCGCCATGCCCGCCAGCGTGATGACGGACTTCCAGACGGTGTTCGACCCGACGGTGTCCTGGGACGCGAGGCGGCCCTTGTTGCCGAGGATCAGGCCGATGCCGCCGACCGCGTGGACGGCGAATGCGGCGATCTGGACCGGCGTCCACTTCGCCCAGCCGAGCGCGGAGAGGCGCGTGCGCTCCTTGGGGTCCTTCGCCTTACCGGTTGCACCGTTGAGTCCGACAGCGCCCATCAGGGTGCCGCCGAACCATGCTGCGGCGCCGAGGTCGTGGGCGGATCGTGCCAAAAGGTTTCCTGCCATGATGTAGAGCTCCTTAGACGTTGGTTCGACCTACCCTCTACATTTATCAGCCTACTTAGGATTAAGCTATCGCCAGCTTTGAATTGGAAACGCGCGGAGTCCTTCGCGCGGAACTGCTACGGAAGGCCGAAGCGCATGGCGGACGAAACGAACGGTCTCGACGAGGTGTGGCCCCAGTGGAAGGACGCGGTCAACATGAGCGCGCGTCCCAGCTCGAGAAATGGCTCGACACGGAGGAGTCGCAATCCGTCGGCCAGAAGGACCAGGACGGCGGCGAGTCCGTGGGGCATCGATCCGGCCGGCGCATCATCGAGATCCTGAACACGAAGCGGGACGACCTCGGGGACGACGACGTCGAGCACATGCAGAAGGTGGTGGGCTACGTCCACCGCCACCTGGCCCAGCGCCCCACCAAGGAGGACATCGAGTCCTCGAAATGGCGCTACTCGCTCATGAACTGGGGCCACGATCCCCTGAAATAGGGGCGGCGCCGGTCCATCCCGAAAGACGGAGAAGGGCGCCCCGCCGCTGCGGGGCGCCCTTCGCCGGCTACTTCTTGGACAGTGCGCTTTCCTTGTGCGCTGCCTTCTTCCCGGACTTCGAGCTCTCCACGGTGTAGTACGGCTCGTCCTTCGACGCATTGAACTTCTGGCCGTCGAACGTGAACTCCTTCTCGTGCTTGTCCACGATCTTTCCCTCGGTCTCTCCCTGGGAGGTGTTCCAGGTGACCTCGTCCCCCTTGCTGAATGCCATGGTGTTCCTTCCTCGAGGCGATGGTGCTTCCGACACTCTCACCCGGGGCGGAAAAAGGAAAGCCTACTGATCGAGGTGGGTGGGAGCGAAGAGACGCAGGAGCGTCTCCACGACGACGACGTTGGGACCCCTCGGCAGCGAGGCTCGCACTGAGCGCGGGACCGATGTCCTCGGGTGCCACGCGGCGGGCCGGCACGCCGAAGGACTCCGCCAGTGCCACGAAGTCGGGGCGGGACAGTTCGGTCGCCGTCGCCTTCCCGAAGGCACCCTCCATGTACTCGCGGAGGATGCCGTAGCCGCCGTCGTCGACGATCAGCCACGTGACGGGGATGTCGTGCTGCCGCGCGGTCGCCAGCTCGGCGATGGAGTACATCGCCGAACCGTCCCCCGACACCGCGAGGACCCGGGCCGGCAGCCCCCGTGACTCGAGGCCCACGGCACCCCCGATGGCGCCGGGGAAACCGAAGCCGAGGCCTCCGGCGCCCTGCGCGGAGTGGAACTGGCCGCCGCGCGCATCCCAGCAGCTCCAGGCCCAGTACGCCGAGATGGTCATGTCCCAGAAGGTCTGCATACCCGAGGGAACAGCGTCGCGGATGTCCTGCAGGAAAGCCCGCTCCTTGCCGAGATCCTGCGCGTCGAGCCGCGCGCCCACCCGGGCGAGCGTCTCGGCCACGAGGGCCGCGGCATCGTAGCCCGGCTCGCGATCCCGGTCGAGCGGCTGGAGCGCCTCGTCGAGGGCCGCGAGGGCCTGTCCCGCGTCGGCCCGGATCCCGAGCGCCGGCCGGTTGGACTCCAGGACGCGCGGCTCGGCGTCGATCTGGATGATCCGGCCCCGGGGCTCCATCGTGAAGTAGTTGGAGGTGACCTCGCCGAGCGAGGACCCCACGACGAGGAGGACATCGGCGTCCTCGAGCACCTCGGTGACGTACCGGTCCTCCACCCACGACTGCAGGGACAGCTCGTGCGTCCACGGGAAGGCGCCGTTGCCGCCGGGCGAGCAGACCACGGGGGCGCCGAGCTTCTCGGCGATCGACAGGAGCCAGGACTCGGCCCGGCCGCGCCGCGCGCCGCCACCCGCGACGATCGCCGGCCGCTTCGAGTCCCTGAGCCAGGCCACGGCCTCGCGCACCAGCTCGATGCGCGGCGGATTGTCGAAGGGCTCCGCGAGCGCGTCCTCGACCTTGGGCACCAGCACGGGGTCCAGCAGCACGTTCTGCGGCACCTCGATCCACACGGGCCCCTGGGGCGAGGAGACCGCCTCGGTCCAGGCGTCCTGGATGGCGGACGGGATACCGGAGGCGTGCTGGATCAGGCGCTGGCTCTTCGTGACGTTCGCAGCCGACGCCTTCTGGTCGTCGAGCTGGTGGAGCATGCCCTTGCGACGGGCGCCGAGTCCTTCGAGGGGGATCTGGCTGGCGACGACGACCATGGGCACGCCGGTGGCGTAGGCCTCCTGCAGGCCGGCGAGCGAGGTCAGCGCTCCGGGTCCGGTGGAGAGGAAGAGGACGCCGACCTCGCCGGTCGCACGGGAGAAGCCGTCGGCGGCGAAGGCCGAGTTGTTCTCGACCCGGGAGGAGACGAACCGGAGGTCGGAGCGGGACAGCGCGTCGAAGAGCCCGAGAGCGTGCTGGCCCGGGATGCCGAACACCGTCGTCGCGCCGAGGGCGGACAGCGTCTCGACGACGAGGTCACCGCCGTTGCGCTGGCCGCTGACGGGGGTTGGGGCTGCCGAGGCGGCGCCGGCGGTGACGTCCATCTACTTGTCCCCGCGGATCGGCGCGTCGGACGGCGCGAGGGTGTCGGCCATCAGCGTCACGAGGTCGTAGGCCACGTGCGATGCCGCGACTCCGGTGAGCTCGGCGTGGTCGTAGGCGGGCGCGACCTCGACGACGTCGGCACCGACGAGGTTCAGTCCGCGGAGCCCGCGGAGGATCTCGAGCAGTTCCCGGCTCGTGATGCCGCCCGCCTCGGGCGTCCCGGTCCCGGGCGCGTGCGCGGGGTCCAGCACGTCGATGTCCACCGAGACGTAGAGCGGGCGGTTGCCGATGCGCGCCCTCAGCTTGTCGACCACCTCGTCGACGCCCTGGCGGTAGACGTCGGAGGACGTGACGATGCCGAAGCCGAAGCGGCGGTCGTCCTCGAGATCCCGCACCCCGTACAGCGGCCCGCGGGTCCCCACGTGGGAGATGGCCTCGGTATCGAGGATCCCCTCCTCCACCGCCCTGCGGAACGGGGTGCCGTGCGTGTACTCGGCCCCGAAGTAGGTGTCCCAGGTGTCCAGGTGGGCGTCGAAGTGCAGCATGGCCACCGGCGATCCGGCACGCTCCGCAGCCGCGCGCAGCAGGGGCAGCGCGATGGTGTGGTCGCCACCGAGCGTGACCAGCCGGGTCCCGCCGGCCGTCAGGTCGAGGGCCTCCTGCTGCACCGTCTCGATGGCCTCGTGGATGTTGAACGGGTTGACGGCCATGTCCCCCGCGTCGGCCACCTGCACGCGCTCGAACGGTGAGACGTCGAGCGCCGGGTTGTACGGCCGCAGGAGGCGCGACGCCTCGCGGACGTGGTTCCCGCCGAACCGGGCCCCGGGTCGGTAGGACACCCCGGAGTCGAAGGGGACGCCGACCACGGCGATGTCGGCGCGGTCCACCTGGTCGAGGCGGGGCAGGCGCGCGAAGGTCGCCGCCCCTGCATAGCGGGGAATGCGGGAGGAGTCGATGGGGCCGAGGTGCCCGCCTCCCGTGATGCGCAGTTCTTCCACAGCTTCCGTCCGATCCGGGCCCGCACCCGTGCGGAGTTGCCCAATATGCATCAAAGGTTTTGCATAAGGCTATTCGTGCTCTTTCCACCGGTCAAGGAGATCGGCGAACCCGGTGCACCCGCCCTCCCTGGCTGCACCGACCCCTGCGTGCCGGGGCAGCAGCGAGGGCGACCCGGATGCTCCGATGCCCGTTAAGGAAGCGTTAAGACCGGGGAATTCCTGCTTCCGCGGTCCTACGGTGAAGCAGTGAGTTCATCTGTGAGCACCCGGCAGCCGGCACCGATCCCTTCCCACGGCAGGAAGCGCCTCGAGCGCTGGCTCCTCGACGAGTCGAGCCGGCCCACCGCGCACCAGCCCGAGACGGAACGGACCCAGCCCTGGTGGAAGGTGATGTGCCTGACCGGCGTCGACTACTTCTCGACGCTGGGCTACCAGCCCGCCATCGCCGCAGCGGCGGCAGGCGTCCTCTCCCCGCTCGCCACCCTCATCCTCGTGGCCGTGACCCTGTTCGGCGCACTGCCCGTGTACAAGCGCGTCGCCTCGGAGAGTCCCCGCGGGGAGGGCTCCATCGCGATGCTCGAGAAGCTGCTGCCGAAGTGGCGCGGCAAGATCTTCGTGCTCGTGCTGCTCGGCTTCGCGGCGACCAGCTTCCTGATCACCATGACGCTCTCCGCGGCCGATGCCAGCGCCCACCTGGTCGAGAACCCGTTCGCTCCCACCTGGCTGCACGGCCAGGAGATCCTCATCACCGTCATCTTCCTCGCGCTCCTGTCGGTGGTGTTCCTCCGCGGCTTCCGGGAGGCCATCGGGATCGCCGTCGCCATCGTGGCGGTGTTCCTCGCGCTCAACCTGGTGGTGGTCGTCGTCGCCGTCGGGCAGATCACGGCGCAGGACGGCATCGTGACCGACTGGTGGACGGCACTCACCACGCAGCACGGCAACCCGCTGATCATGGTCGGCCTCGCCGTCCTCATCTTCCCGCGCCTCGCCCTCGGCCTCTCGGGCTTCGAGACCGGCGTCGTCGTCATGCCGCAGATCGACGGCAGGCCCGGTGACACGGCGGAGAACCCGGCCGGCCGCATCGCCGGCGCACACAGGCTCCTCACCTCGGCGGCGCTCATCATGAGCGGATTCCTCATCGCCTCGAGCTTCGTGACGACCCTGCTCATCCCCGCCGCGGCCTTCGAGGAGGGTGGTCCGGCCAACGGCCGCGCGCTGGCCTACCTCGCGCACCTCTACCTCGGCGACGGCTTCGGCACCGTCTACGACATCTCGACGATCAGCATCCTCTGGTTCGCCGGCGCCTCCGCCATGACGGGCCTGCTGAACCTCGTGCCGCGCTACCTGCCGCGCTACGGCATGGCACCGGCCTGGGCCGAGGCCGTCCGCCCGCTCGTGCTGGTCATCACGCTCATCGCGATCGTCGTCACGTTCTTCTTCCGCGCCGACGTCGAGGCACAGGGCGGCGCCTACGCCACGGGCGTCCTGGCCCTCATCACCTCCGCATCGGTGGCGGTCACCCTGTCGGCCCACCGCAAGCACCAGCGCGGACGGACCATCGGCTTCGGCCTCGCGACGGTCGTCTTCGTGCTGACGACCGCCGTCAACATGATCGAGCGGCCCGACGGCCTCAAGATCGCCCTGTTCTTCATCCTCGGGATCATCGTCATCTCGTTCGTCTCACGGTCACGCCGCGCGTTCGAACTGCGGGCCACGAGCATCCGGATGGACGAGGCCGCGGTGTCCTTCGTCGGTGCGCAGGACGACGGCGACATCCTGCTGATCGCCCACGAACCCAAACGGCTCAGCGGCTCCGCCTACCGGCACAAGCTCCAGCATGCGTGCGCCGTCTCCCACTTCCCGAGCACCGCGAAGCCCCTCTTCATCGAGGTGACGGTCGACGACTCGTCGGACTTCGAGACGGAACTGCGCGTGCGCGGCGTGGTGCGGCACGGGTATCGCATCCTCGAGGTCCATAGCTCGAACGTGCCCAACACCATCGCCGCCGTCATGCTGCACATCCGCGACATCACCGGACTCATGCCGCATGTCTACTTCCGCTGGACGGAGGGCGATCCCGTGGCGAACCTCTTCAAGTTCCTCGTCACGGGCGAGGGCGAGATCGCGCCCGTGACGCGCGAGGTGCTGCGTGCAGCCGAGCCGGACGTGACGAAACGCCCGTGGGTGCATGTCGGCTGAGGCCGGCTACTTCCCCGACGCCGCGGGCACGAGCGTCCACAGCACCACGGCCTCGCGGCCGTCGGGATTGAGCCAGCTGTGCGGCTCGCGGCCGGGGAAGGTGACGGTGTCCCCCGCCTCCAGGTCGTACCGGTCGTTGGAGAAGATCAGGACGAAGCGGCCCTCGACCACGTGCAGGGCCTCGACCTCGCAGTCGACGGAGTAGAGCTCGTCCTCGCCCCGGCCGTGCGGTTCGACGACGGCGCGGATCATCTGCAGCCTCCGCTCGGAGCGCGCCGTCATCAGGCGCTCGTTGATGCCCTGCCCGCCGAGGCTGATGCGCGGCGCTTCCTCCAGCCGCGTCAGGTGCGTCTCGGGCACCAGGAACAGGTCGCCGATCGAGATGGACAGCACCTGGCACAGGGTGACCAGCGAGGCGACGGAGGGCGACGTGAGGTCCCGCTCGACCCTGCTGAGGAAGCCCTTGGTCAGGCCGGTGGACGCGGCCACCTGCTCGATCGTCATGCGCTGCGCCTGGCGGGCTGCACGGATGCGGGAGCCGATGGCGACCGGCGCATTGGTCGGCTCAACAGGCAGTGCCTTCATGCTCGTCCTCTCCTCCGATGAACCGGGAAACCCGTCCGTTCCGGCGTGGCTCTCCGGGTGTCCTACGAGCTTGCCATGATTGACGCGTGACACTCGTCACGAGTAGCTTACTGGTCAACAATAGTTGCCCATAGGGCACCCACAGGACTCCGACCCGAAGGACTTCCCATGCAGGCACTCAATATCGGCATCGTGGTGGCCTACCTCGTCGCGATGCTCGGCTTCGGCTGGTGGGGCAAGTCCCGCACCCGCAATGCGAGCGACTACCTCGTGGCCGGGCGCCGCCTCGGACCGTTCCTCTACACGGGGACCATGGCCGCCGTGGTGCTCGGCGGGGCATCCACCGTCGGAGGCGTGGGCCTCGGCTACCAGTACGGCATCTCCGGGATGTGGCTCGTGGTGGCCATCGGCACCGGCGTCCTGCTGCTCAGCCTGCTGTTCGCCCCCACCATCCAGAAACTGAAGATCTACACGGTCTCGCAGATGCTCACGCTGCGCTACGGGCACCGCGCCACCCGGGTCTCGGGCATCGTGATGCTCGCCTACACCCTCATGCTCTGTGCCACGTCGACAGGCGCCTACGCCACCATCTTCGTGGTGCTCTTCGGGTGGGACCGTGCGCTCTCCATCGCCGTCGGCGGCGTGATCGTGCTGATCTACTCGACGATCGGCGGCATGTGGTCGATCACCCTCGCCGACATGGCGCAGTTCATCATCAAGACCATCGGCGTCTTCGCCCTGATGCTGCCCTTCTCGCTGGCCGCTGCCGGGGGCTTCCCCGGGATCGCCGAGCGCGCCGGGGACGAGTTCTTCAGCATCACCGGCATCGGCGCCCAGAGCATCATCACGTACTTCGTGGTCTACACCCTCGGACTGCTGATCGGCCAGGACATCTGGCAGCGCGTCTTCACGTCGCGGACGCCGGGGATCGCCCGGTGGGGCGGCTCCGCCGCAGGGATCTACTGCATCCTCTACGGCGTCGCAGGAGCCGTCATCGGCATGAGCGCCAGTGTCATCCTGCCGGCGATCGAGTCGCGTGACGACGTCTACGCGGACATCGCCCTGAACGTCCTGCCCCTCGGCATCGGCGGACTCGTCCTCGCCGCGGCCGTCGCCGCCATGATGTCGACGGCATCCGGTGCGCTGATCGCGGCCGCCACCGTCGCCCGGACCGACGTCGTGCCGTTCGTCGCCGGATGGTTCGGCAGGGGCTCGGAGGAGCGGGCGGCGTCGGAGCACGATGTCCGCTCGAGCCGCTGGTGGGTGCTCGGCCTCGGCATCGTCACGATCGCCCTGGCCGTGATCGTCCAGGACGTGGTGGCGGCGCTGACGATCGCGTACGACATCCTCGTCGGCGGACTCCTGGTGTCGATCCTGGGCGGCCTCGTCTGGCGCCGAGGCAACGGGATCGGCGCGGGCGCCTCCATGGCGGCGGGCACGCTCGTGACCCTCGGCGTCATGGCCTACCTCGAGATCACGGCCGAGAACCAGTACGACGGCATCTACGCCAACGAGCCGATCTACTACGGCCTGGCCGTGTCGGCGCTGGTGTACGTCGTCGTCTCGTTCCTCACCCGCCCCACCGCACCCGAGGTGATGGAGGCCTGGGACCGTCGGGTCGCCGGACAGGTGCCCGACGATGCCCCGATCGGCGTCGCCCACTGACCAGAGGACGACCAGACGCCGGAACCGGGCGACACGGCAGCACGCAGGAGGGCTCCCGGCATGCGCCGGGAGCCCTCCTGCCTCCTACGAGCCATCCTCCGCACAGCAGCGGGTGCGTGCGGACGACCGCGCCGCAGCCGTCGCCGGCAGGTGCGGGACGGGTGGTCAGCGACCTGCCGTCGAGGATCCGCCCCGGCCCCCGTCGGAGCCACCGGCGGCCGAACCGCCCGCGGACGGATCGACCTTGCGCTCCTGCGTGCCCGGCCGCTCCTCGGCCTCCTCCGCGGCGATGCCCGCGGCGGCCACCTTGGCTCCCTGCTCCTCCTTGGGCGTGCTGCTCAGGCCGTGACCTGTCTCGTCGAGGGCCGTCTGCTTCTCGGCCTCGTCGACCTCGGCCTCCGTGATCTCGTCGTCCTTCTCCTGGTTCCAGGCCTTGATCGCAGCCCAGCCGACAGCGGCCACGGGGACGGAAAGGATGGCGCCGATGATGCCGGCAAGGATGGTTCCGGCCGTGAGCGCGATCAGGATGACGAGGGCGTGGACCTGCAGGGTGCGACCCATGACCACGGGCTGCAGGAAGTTCCCCTCGAGCTGGTTCACCACGACCACGGCGATGATGACCATCAGCGCCACGAACGGGCCGTTGGCCACGAGGGCGATCAGGGCGGCGAGGACACCCGCCAGCGTCGCCCCGACCAGCGGGATGAACGCGCCGATGAAGACGATCGCGGCCAGCGGCAAGGCGAGCGGGACGCCGAGGACGAACAGTGCGAGACCGATGAAGACAGAGTCGACCAGGGCCACGATCGCGGTTCCGCGGACGTAGCCGCCGAGGACCGCCATGCTGCTGTAGCCGACACGGCGGGCCTTGACGAGGCGCTTGCCCTTGAAGGCCCGCAGCAGGAAGGCCCAGATCTTCTCCCCGTCCTTGAGGAAGAAGAACAGGATGACCACCATGAGCAGCGCCCCGGCGCTGAAGTTGCCCGCCGCACTGAGGCCGGAGATGGCGCCGGCACCCGCGGTGCTGCTCGTCGCGAAGTCGACCGCCCAGTCCCGGGCCTGCTGGATCTGCCCGTCGTCGATCGGGATGGGGCCGTTCTGCGCAAATGCATAGAGCTTGTCGAATTCCTCGGTGGCGCTGGAGACGAGTTCGCCCGCCTGTCCCACCACGGCGAACACGATGCCCGTGATGAGCCCGCCGAAGACGAGCAGGAGCAGGAGGAAGGAGACCGTCGTGGCGACCGTCGGCCCCCAGCCCTTGCGCCGCAGCCAGTTCACGAACGGACCGATCGCGGCTGCCAGGATGAGTGCCAGCAGCATCGGGATCACCACGAGTCGCACCTGGACCAGTGCATAGACGGCCACCACGGCGAGCACCAGGAGCAGGAGCACCTGCGCCGCCCGGATGCTGGCGTTGCCGAGGCTGTCACGCCAGGGGCCCTTCGGGGCGGACGTTCCCGCCCGCGCTTCTGTGGATGGAGTCATCGGCTGTCACCTTTTCCTTCGGCACGGAGGCCATCGTCGAGCAATCGGGTACGCACCTCGCGCCGGAGGACCTTGCCGATCAGGGACCGGGGCAGGTCCTCGGCCTGCACGATGGTGCGGGGGACCTTGTAGGCGGCGAGCGCGCCGCGGCAGTGCGATCGGAGGGCCTCGAGGTCGAGGCTCGCACCGGGTGCCAGGACGACGACGGCGGCGACGTCTTCCCCGCCGCCGGCCCTAGGCAGCCCGACGACGGCGGCGTCGGCCACGCTCGCATGCGCCCGGAGCGCGTCCTCCACTTCTGAGGGCGCCACGTTGAAGCCACCGGTGATGATGAGTTCCTTGATCCGGTCGACGATCGTCAGGAAGCCGTCCTCGTCCATCCGCACGATGTCACCGGTGCGGAACCAGCCGCCGTCCAGCAGCGCCGCGTGGGTCTCGTCGGGCCTGCGCCAGTAGCCCTGGAACACCTGGGGCCCCCGGATGAGCAGCTCCCCCGCCTCGCCCGGCCCGCGGTCCCGGGTGGGGTCGTCGGGGTCGACGATGCGCACATCGGTGCCGGGGAACGGCACCCCGACGGTCCCCGGACGCCGGGTGGGTCCGATCGGGTTGCCCGCCGCCACCGGAGACGTCTCCGTCAGGCCGTAACCCTCGATCAGGTAGCCCCCGGTCGCCGCCTCCCATGTCTCCACGGTGGACTGCGGCAGGTTCATGGCGCCGGAGATCGCGAACCGGATGCTGCGCAGGTCTGTCCCGCGCTCCGCCGCACCGGCGGCCAGCCGCTCGTAGATGGGCGGCACGGCGGGCAGGAAGGTGGGCGGGCTCGTCCGGGCGGCGTCGAGCACCAGGCCGACGTCGAACCGGGGGAACAGGACGAGCTTCGCACCGATGCTCATGGCGAAGGTCAGGCACAGGGTCAGCCCGTAGGCGTGGAACATGGGCAGGACGGCGTAGACGATCTCCCGGCCCGCCTGCAGGCCCGGCACCCAGGCCCGGCCCTGCGCGGCGTTGGCCAGCAGGTTCCGGTGCGTGAGGACGGCTCCCTTGGGAACACCCGTGGTCCCGCTCGTGTACTGCAGGACGGCCGTGTCCTCCGCGCCGGGGCGCGGATGCCTCCCGGGCAGGGGACGGTGGCGGAGCAGGTCCCGCCATGCCACGACCTTCCGCGGACCCGTCGGTCTCTCCGTCGTCGTGAGCGCCGCCTTCGCCTCCCGGGCACGTCGCACGGGGAGCTTCAGGGCCAGCCGCCGCGATGCCGGCATCGCGGCGACGAGGTCCACCGACACGATCGCGGCGACCGGGATGTCCGCGGGCAGCCGCTGGACGCGGGGCACCACACGGTCCCATACGATGGCCACCGTCGCCCCGTGGTCCTCGAACTGGTGCCGCAGTTCGCGGTCGGTGTAGAGCGGGTTGTGTTCGACGACGATCGCGCCGAGACGCAGGACGGCGTAGAACGAGATGATGTGCTGGGGGCAGTTCGGCAGGACGAGCGCCACGCGGTCGCCCGCGGCGACGCCGAGCGACCGCAGTCCTTCCGCGGCACGCGCCACGGCGTCGCCCAGCCCGCCGTATGTGGTCGCGGCTCCGAAGAACTCCAGCGCGGTTGCCCTGCGGTAGGTGCGCACGGAGGCGTCGAGCAGGTCGGACAGCGTGCCGTCGGGCACGTCGAAGGAACGGGGCACGTCGGGCGCGTAGCTCGCGACCCACGGTCGGGCTGCCAGATCCATAAGCCTGCTTCCTGTTATCCGTTCGACTGTATCGCGGGTCGGGAGGTTCGGGCACCTGCCCCTGCCCGCGGCGTACCGCTCCGGGGGGCGGGCGCCGGTCCGGTAGGATGGTGGGTCGAAGGGGAGTAGCTCCGCGTCCGTGGACGTGCGGCCTGTCGACATACTGGCACCGATGGTGCCCGGCAATCCACCGGTCCGTCGGACCGGCGAGCGAGACCTTCGGCCGAAACGACGCATCTGCGATCCCCGGCCGGAGCCCCCTCTTCGGCTGGAGAGCGCGTGCACCCGACCAACCGGAGCATCCGTGACATCCCCTGAACAGAGCCCTTCCCGGAACGACATCAAGCGTTGGCGCCAGTACCTCGCCGATGAGCGCGGCGAGGCCGCCACCTACCGCGACCTGGCGCGCCGGCGGACCGGCGAGGAGCGTGAGATCCTCCTCGGCCTCGCCGAGGCCGAGGGCCGCCATGAGGCGCACTGGCTCGCCCTGCTCGGCAACGACGTCGGACGGCCCCTGCGCCCGTCCCTGCGCAACCGGATCCTCGGGGTGCTCGCGCGCCGCTTCGGGTCCGTCTTCGTCCTCGCGCTCGCCCAGCGTGCCGAGAGCCGCTCCCCCTACGCCTCGGATCCCTCCGCGACGAGCGCCATGGTGGCCGACGAGCAGATCCACGAGGAGGTGGTGCGCGGCCTTGCAACTCGCGGCCGCAACCGGCTGTCCGGGAACTTCCGGGCAGCGGTGTTCGGCGCGAACGACGGGCTGGTCAGCAACCTCGCACTGATCATGGGTATCGGCGCCACGGGCGTCTCCACGTCCTTCATCCTGTTCAGCGGACTGGCCGGGCTGCTGGCCGGCGCCCTGTCGATGGGCGCCGGCGAGTACGTCTCCGTCCGGTCGCAGCGGGAGCTGCTGTCCGCGACCCGCCCCACGCAGATCACCCTGACGGCGGCGAAGGAACTGGACATCGCCGCGAACGAGCTGGTGCTGGTCTACCGGGCGCGGGGCATGACGCCGGCGGCCGCGGAGCACCGGGCGGGCGAGCGGCTGGGCCTGTACAGCTGCGACTGCGATCCGAGCTTCTCACTGCAGCCCGAGGAGGACGGCGCCGCGGACGAGCACGAGACCGTCGGCACCGGACTGGGCGCCGCCGCCTCGAGCTTCTGCTTCTTCGCCTCCGGCGCCATCATCCCGGTCCTCCCGTACCTGATGGGCCTCGACGGCTTGACGGCCGTCGTCGTCGCCTGCGTCCTGGTGGGGCTGGCCCTGCTGGCGACCGGCGCCGTCGTCGGCCTCCTGTCCGGCGCGTCCCCCCTGCGGCTGGCGCTGCGGCAACTGGCGATCGGACTCGGCGCCGCCGCCACGACCTACCTGCTGGGCCTGCTCTTCGGCACCTCGGTGGCCTAGGCTCCGCGCCCCCGCAGCACGTACTCCTCGAGCTTGGCCAGCGTAGCCTCGATGCTGGCCGGGTGGCGGCGGGTGAACCCCGCGAGCCGGAAGACGATCCGCCACGGCACGGCACGCCCGTCCCACTGCTCGCGCACGAGCGTGGAATCCCCGCGGGGTTCGAGCGTGTAGCGCCAGACGTGGGCCGAGAAGTGGCGCCAGGCGATCCGGCGGCCCTCCTCGAACTCGACCACGCGGTTGAGGATCCTGTAGGGGGCTCCGATCCTCATCTCCATGCCGAACCGCGCTCCCGGTGACAGCCGCGCGGGACCGTGGGGCTGCTCGCCCCGCACGGTCCCGGACCCGTCGATCACGCTGTGGAGGGACGGCTGTGCGAGGACCTCGAAGATGGTCTCGGCGGGAGCCGCGATGAGCCGCTCGCGGGTGATGAGGTAGGCGGAGTCCGTGCCGGGTGTCGTCATGCCCTCCATTCTGCCCGCCGGCCGGTCGCATCGGTGGCACGACGACGCAGGGCCCCTCCGGAGGGAGGGGCCCTGCGTCGTCGTGGGCCGGTCAGGGCTTGAGCAGCACCTTGATGGCGCGGCGCTCGTCCATCGCCCTGTACGCCTCGGCGACGTCCTCCAGCGGCATCTCGACGTCGAACACCCTGCCCGGGTCGATCGTCCCGTCGAGGACGTCCTCGAGGAGTTCGGGGATGTAGGTGTGCGCGGGGGCCATGCCTCCGCCCACCGTGATGTTCTTCGCGAACAGGTAGCTGATCGGCAGCTCTGGTCCGCCCGCGGGAACCCCGACGAATCCGAGGTGTCCGCCCGGCCGGGTGCTGCGCAGCGCCTGGTCCATGGACTCCTTGGTGCCCACGCACTCCAGGACCGAGTCCGCGAGGACTCCCCCGAGCAGTTCCCGTACCTTCTCGACGCCCGCGTCGCCGCGCTCCGCGACGATGTCGGTCGCGCCGAATTCGCGGGCGAGCGCCTGGCGGTCCTCGTGCCGGGACATCGCGATGATGCGCTCCGCACCCAGGCGGCGGGCGGCGAGAACACCGCACAGGCCCACGGCGCCGTCGCCCACGACGACGACCGTGCTGCCCGGGCCCACGTTCGCGGAGACCGCCGCGTGATGGCCGGTCGACATGACGTCGGAGAGCGTGAGGAGGCTCGCGGTCAGGGCGGCGTCGGGCTCCGACACGCCCTCGACCTTGCGGAGCGTCCCGTCGGCCTGGGGGACCCGCACGGCCTCGCCCTGCCCGCCCTGCACGAAGTCCCCGTGCTCGTCCGTGCTGCCCCAGCCCACAAGGTGCTCGCAGGCGACCGTGACGCCGTCGCGGCACGGCGGGCAGGTCCCGCAGCTGTCCACGAAGGGGGCGATCACGAAGTCGCCGACCGCGAGGTCCCGGACGTCGTCGCCGACGGACTCCACGACGCCCACGAACTCGTGGCCGATCGCCTTGGGTTCCTTGGTCGGGCGGACACCGCGGTAGGGCCACAGGTCCGACCCGCAGACGCAGGAGGCGGTGACCCGCACGACGGCGTCGGTGGGACGGACGATGCTCGGATAGTCCCGGTCCTCGAGGCGGATGTCGCCCGGTCCGTGGATGATGGTGGCGCGCATGAAATCTCCTAGAAGCTTGCGGAACGCGATCGATGGTTCCCCTTCGCCACCCTACAAGCGCAGGCGCCCGTCGCCCTACCGGACAGGACCCCCGGCAGCCGACTTGAACTCGTGTTCGAGTTCCTCGAGACTCCTCCCCCTCGTCTCCGGGATGTAGCGGCGTGCGAAGAGGATCGCCGCGACGCCGAGGACCACGAACACGAAGAACGTGTTGGAGATCGTGATCGCGGCCATGAGGATCGGGAAGCTGAGGCTCACGGCGAAATTGACCATCCAGAGGACGAAGACGGCCGCACCCATCCCGAGTCCGCGCAGGCGCATGGGGAAGATCTCGGAGAGCATCAGCCAGGTCACCGGGGAGATGGCGCCCTGCTGGAAGGCCAGGAACGTGACGGTCAGGGCGAGGACGAGGAACCCGCGCGCGGTGCCCTCCGGCACGAGCAGCGAGACGAGCCCGATGGCGAGCAGGGCCGACGTCGTGCCGATCTGGCCCACCAGCAGCATGGGCCGGCGGCCCACCCTGCCCAGCAGCCAGATCCCCACGAAGGTTGCGGCGACCGAGATGATGCCGTTCGCGATGTTCGCGGTCAGGGCGGCCTGCGTCCCGAACCCCGCGACGACGAGGATCTGCGTCCCGTAGTACATGATCGAGTTGACGCCGGTGATCTGCTGGATGACGGCCAGCCCGAGACCCACGAGGAAGATCCGGCGGAGCCAGGGCTTCCGCAGGTCCCGGAAGCCCGAGGTCCCGCGCTCGCGGTCCTCGACAGCCGTCGACCTGACCTCCTCGTACTCCCGGCGCGCGTCCGTCTCCGGCCGCAGCCGCTGCAGGACGCGCAGCGCGACGCCGAAGGCGCCGTGGGCGGCGAGCCAGCGGGGGCTCTCCGGCACGAAGTGCATCCCGATCCACAGACCGATGGCCGGGAGGGTCGCCAGGACGAGCATCCACCGCCAGATCCCGGAGCTGTCCCCGAACACGGTGCCGAGGAAGGCGCTGGTGCTGAAGGCGATCAGCTGCCCGGTCACGATCATCAGTTCGTTCCGCGTCACCACCTGGCCGCGCCGGGCGGCCGGCGACAGCTCGGCGAGGAAGATCGGCACCAGCACGGACGCGCCGCCCACGGCCAGCCCCAGGACGAGCCGCGAGACGACCATCACGGTCACATCGGGGGCCAGGGCCGTCCCGATGGTCCCGACCAGGAAGACGACCGCGAGCACCAGGATCGTCCTCTTCCGGCCATGGGCGTCGGCGAGCCTGCCCCCGGCGAGGGCACCGAAGGCCGCCCCGAAGACCAGCGAGCTCGCGACGAGCCCCTCGGTGACGGCGGTGAGGCGCAGGTCCTCCACCATGAACGGCAGGGCGCCGTTGATGACGCCGGTGTCGAAGCCGAACAGCAGGCCGCCGAGGGTGGCCACCCACGTCACCCGGCGCAGGTACCTGCGCTGCCGCTGGTCGCCGTCGGCGTCCCTCCGGCCGCTGGTGCTGTTCCCCGTTCCACCGCTCATTCCCGATCCGTCCCCTGCTGATCCGTCCCCTGCTGGTCCGGCTGTCCCTGCCACGCTACGTTCCCGGGCACGCGTCCTGCGCGCGATCCGGCCTCGATCTCCGGTTGACACGCGGCAGGCGTCCACGGGGCCACCGACGCGAACAGCCTCCCCCGCAGGATGCGGAGGAGGCTGTTCGGCGGGGTGTGGCGCGGCCTAGAGGCTCGCGTAGACCTCGCGGAGGAGCTTGGCGGTCTCGGAGGGCGTCTTGCCGACCTTGACGCCGGCGGCCTCGAGGGCCTCCTTCTTGGCCTGCGCGGTTCCCGCCGAGCCGGAGACGATGGCGCCGGCGTGGCCCATGGTCTTGCCCTCGGGCGCCGTGAAGCCGGCCACGTAGCCGACGACCGGCTTCGTGACGTTCGCCTTGATGAACTCTGCGGCGCGCTCTTCGGCGTCGCCGCCGATCTCGCCGATCATCACGATGGCCTTGGTCTCGGGGTCCGCCTCGAAGGCCTCGAGGGCGTCGATGTGCGTGGTGCCGATGACCGGGTCGCCGCCGATGCCGATGGCCGTGGAGAAGCCGAGGTCGCGCAGTTCGAACATCATCTGGTAGGTCAGCGTGCCGGACTTCGAGACGAGGCCCACGCCGCCCTTGCCGGTGATGTTCGCGGGGGTGATGCCCACGAGCGCCTCGCCGGGCGTGATGATGCCGGGGCAGTTCGGGCCGATGATCCGGGTGACCTGCTTGCCGTCGGCGTCGACCTTCGACTGGGCGAGGGCCCAGAATTCGGCCGAGTCCTGCACCGGGACGCCTTCGGTGATGACGACGACGAGGCCGATCCCGGCCTCGATCGCCTCCACGACGGCGTCCTTGGTGAAGGCCGGCGGGACGAAGACGATCGACACGTCGGCGCCGGTCTCCGTGATGGCTTCCTGGACGGTGCCGTACACGGGGAGCGTGACGTCGCCGTGGGTCACGGTGGTGCCGGCCTTGCGGGCGTTGACGCCGCCGACGACCTGGGTCCCGGCCTTCAGCATGAGGGCGGTGTGCTTGGTGCCCTCGCCGCCCGTGATGCCCTGGACGATGACCTTCGAGTCCTTGTTGAGGTAGATAGACATGTGGGGAACCCTTTACTTTCCGTAGGCCAGAGCGGCGGCCTTGTCGGCGCCTTCGTCCATGGTGTCGGCGATGGTCACCAGCGGGTGGTTGGCCTCGGCGAGGATCCGGCGGCCCTCTTCGACGTTGTTGCCGTCCAGGCGCACCACGAGGGGCTTGTTGGCCTCGTCCCCGAGGATCTCGAGGGCGCTGACGATGCCGTTGGCCACGGCGTCGCACGCGGTGATGCCACCGAAGACGTTCACGAAGACGCTCTTGACCTGGGCGTCGTTGAGGATGACGTCGAGGCCTGCGGCCATGACCTCGGCGGACGCTCCACCGCCGATGTCGAGGAAGTTGGCGGGCTTCACGTTGCCGTGCGCCTCGCCGGCATAGGCGACGACGTCGAGGGTCGACATGACCAGTCCGGCACCGTTGCCGATGATCCCGACCTCGCCGTCGAGCTTGACGTAGTTGAGGTCGTTCTCCTTGGCCTTGGCCTCGAGCGGATCGGCCGCGTCCTTGTCCTCGAGGGCGGCGTGGTCCGCGTGCCGGAACCCGGCGTTCTCGTCGATGGTGACCTTGCCGTCGAGGGCGATGATGTCACCGGCGCCGGTCCTGACGAGGGGGTTGACCTCCACGAGCGTGGCGTCCTCCTTCACGAAGACGTCCCACAGCCTGAGGATGGTGGCGACGACGCCCTGGCGCAGTTCGGGGGCGAACCCTGCGGCGTCGACGATCTCCTCGGCCTTGGCCTGGTCGATGCCGGTGCCGGCGTCGACCGCGATGCGCGCCAGCGCCTCGGGACGTTCGACGGCGAGCTGCTCGATCTCCATGCCGCCCTCCACCGAGCACATGGCCAGGTAGTTGCGGTTGGACCGGTCGAGCAGGACGGAGAAGTAGTATTCCTCGGCGATGTCGGCGCCCTGCGCGATCATCACCGTGTGGACCGTGTGCCCCTTGATGTCCATCCCGAGGATGTCTGAAGCGTAGGAGAAGGCCTCGTCGGGGGTCTTGGCGACCTTCACGCCGCCGGCCTTGCCACGACCGCCCACCTTGACCTGGGCCTTGACGACGACGACACCGCCGATCTTCTCGGCTGCTGCCTTTGCTTCTTCTGGGGTGTGCGCCACGATGCCGGCGAGCACGGGAACTCCGTGTGCCTCAAAGAGATCGCGCGCCTGATATTCAAACAGGTCCACGGGCTAGAGTCCTTCTACGTCGAAGTAGGTTTACACAAGGGACTTTAGCCCCTCGGGCCGGAGGCCTTTTCCAGAGTATCGGTTTAGTGAGTAAGGCCACAGTTCTATCCGGTGTAGAAATCCGGCCCGGAATCGTTGAGGACTTTTCCCCCGGATCCCATGCCGCGAACGGCGTCAGGCCACCTTGGTCAGGGGGGCGTAGCGCAGCAGCAGCCGCTTCTCGCCGACGTCGAACCGCACCTTGGCCACGGTCTTGTCGCCGGCGCCCTCGACGGACAGGACGGTGCCGTTGCCGAAGCTCGCGTGGTTGACGGAGTCCCCGACCGCGACGGACACCACTTCCTTCTGGGGCTGCACGCGTCCCACGCTCTTCGAGGGGGCCGCGGCGCTGCCGGTGAAGCCGCCGCCGCTCGCGCCCCAGTAGGACCCGCTGAACCGCGGCCCGCTGATGCTCCCGCCGGACGTCCACGCCGGCTTCGCCGCAACCTCGCGCTTCCAGGAGATCAGCTCCTCGGGGATCTCGCTGACGAACTGGCTGGCGGGGTTGTACTGGCTCTGGCCCCACATGCTGCGGACCTCGGACCGGGTGATGTAGAGGCGCCGGCGGGCACGGGTCAGGCCCACGTAGGCCAGGCGCCGTTCCTCGGCGAGTTCCTTCGGGTCGGTGGCTGAACGCTGGTGCGGGAAGATCCCCTGCTCCATGCCGGTCAGGAACACCACGGGGAACTCGAGGCCCTTGGCGGTGTGCAGGGTCATGAGGGTCACGACGCCCTGGCGGCGTGCCTCCTCGACGGCGCGCTGCACGTCGGCCGCCGAGCCGTCGGGGGCATCGGGGATGGAGTCGGCGTCCGCGACCAGGGACACCTGCTCGAGGAAGTCCCCGAGCGTCCCCTCCGGGTTGTCGCGCTCGAATTCGCGGACGACGGCGACGAGCTCGGCCAGGTTCTCCACGCGGGATTCGTCCTGGGGATCGTTGCTGGTCCGCAGCTGCTCGAGGTAGCCGGTCTGCTCCAGCACGGCCTCGAGGGCGGCGGATGCGCCGGAACCGTTGGCGACCTCCGCGAGATCGTCGATCAGCTTCACGAATCCGGCCACGGCGTTGACCGAGCGCGTGGCCATGCCGGGTGCCTGGTCCGCCCGCCGGAGGGCCTGCATGAAGCTGATCCGCTCCCGCTCGCTGAGCGCCGCGATGGCGTACTCGGCGCGGTCGCCGATGCCGCGCTTGGGTTCGTTGAGGACGCGGCGCAGGTTGACGACGTCGTCGGAGTTCACCAGGACACGCAGGTACGCGAGCGCGTCCTTGATCTCCTTGCGCTCGTAGAACCGGGTGCCGCCGACCACCTTGTAGGGCAGGCCCACGCGCAGCAGGATCTCCTCGATGGACCGCGACTGGGCGTTGGTGCGGTAGAAGATGGCGACGTCACCGGGGCGGAGGTTCTCCTCGTCCTGGAGCCGGTCGATCTCCTCCGCGATGAAACGGGCCTCCTCGTGCTCGTTCTCGCCCACGTAGCCGACGATCTTCTCGCCACTGCCCTCGGCGGTCCACAGCCGCTTCTCCGGCCGGTTCGGGTTGCGGGAGATCACGGCGTTCGCGGCACTGAGGATGTTCTGGGTGGAGCGGTAGTTCTGTTCGAGCAGGATGGTCCGCGCGCTCGGGTAGTCGTTCTCGAACTCCACGATGTTGCGGACGTCGGCGCCGCGGAAGGCGTAGATGGACTGGTCCGAGTCGCCGACGACGGTCAGCTCCGCCGGGTCCTCGGAGGACTCCCCCGGGACGCCGACGATCTCCCGGACCAGGGCGTACTGCGCGTGGTTGGTGTCCTGGTACTCGTCGACGAGCACGTGGCGGAACCGGCGGCGGTAGTAGTCGGCCACGCCCGGGAAGGCCCGGAACATGAACACGGTCTGCGCGATCAGGTCGTCGAAGTCCATGGCGTTGGCCTGGCGCATGCGCTGGGCGTAGCCCGTGTACACCTCGGCGACGGCCTGCTCGAAGGGATCGGAGAGGCCTGCCTCCGAGGCGAAGGTCTCCTCGTCGACCAGTTCGTTCTTGAGCGTGGAGATCTTGTGCTGGATCGCCTTCGGTGCGAACTTCTTCGGATCGAGGTCCAGGCCCTTGGCGACGAGCGTGATGAGGCGCAGCGTGTCGGCGGAGTCGTAGATGGAGAAGTTCGAGTTGAGCCCGACGGAGGCGGCCTCGCGGCGGAGGATCCGCACGCAGGACGAGTGGAAGGTGGAGATCCACATACGCTTGGCGACGTCGCCGATGAGGCCCTCGATGCGCTCACGCATCTCGGCGGCGGCCTTG